>UQLZ01000003.1 GCA_900541935.1 uncultured Prevotellaceae bacterium
TCGGCATAACACGACAAAAATACTATCGTTCATGTTGGCGTTTTGAGAACAAGCGAAAGACGGCTGATCGGGTTGTGTCTATGGTTGACAAGGTCCGAATGACACAGCCACGTATCGGTACCCGTAAATTATATCATATGTTGCACGATGAGCTAAACTCCTTAAAAGTAGGGAGAGACCGGCTCTTTGACATACTGCGGGCAAATCACATGCTTGTTACTCCATTGCGTGCTTATCACATAACAACAAACTCTCATCATCGGTTTAAAAAACACAGAAACATTATTGCAGACATGGAAATAAACCGCCCAGAACAGGTATGGGTGTCGGATATTACATATATCGGCCAACGGGACAATCACATGTACCTGTCTCTAATAACAGACGCATATTCAAAGAAAATCATGGGTTATGATTTGTCCTCAAGTTTAAGCACCGACGGTTCCTTAAGAGCACTGAAAATGGCTGTTTCAAACAGGAGTTACCCCAAATGCTCATTAATTCATCATTCCGACAGAGGAGTACAGTATTGTAGTGATATATACCAAGAAACTCTTGCTAAATACAAAATATCAACGAGTATGACCGAGTCGTATGATCCTTATGCCAATGCTGTTGCAGAAAGAATCAACGGCGTGCTCAAACAAGAGTTTTTGTTGGAAAAATACAACGTCCATATCGATGTGATGAAAGACATTGTTAAAGATGTTGTTACGATTTATAACGAACACCGTCCGCACTACTCATGCGGATATTTGACTCCTGAGCAAATGCACCGGCAGTCAAAGAAAAAAATCAAAACATATAAAAAAGCAACACACAATGGAGCCGGCTCCATTGTGTGTAACTAAAAAGTTATTAATTTTGTCCTTATAATAAGTAGTAATTTTTGTAACGCTTATTTAGGACTAGTCACATTTTGTTTTGGAATGTTGCTCGTATCTTAATGTTTTTCCGCCGATTTTTTGGATTTTGACTAAATGGTTGTATTTTTGTTATTGTGATGTATGGAATCTGCTGGTAAATTTGTTTATAAGACTTCGTGTGAGTTACTAATACTGCCTTATTCTGCAATAGTGCATTTTGAGGCAGATGGTAATTATACCATCATTTATACGTGTGATAAGTCGAAATTTACCATAACAATGCAATTGGGACAGGTAGAGGAGTTTATTCAGAGTGATGATAGTGCGATTGGTTATTGCTTTTTGCGAATTGGGCGAAGTGTTATTTTAAACAGAGATTTTATAGTCAATATAAATGTTAATTCAAGGAAGGTCTTGCTTTCTGATGCGAGGACTTTCCATTATTCAGTAGATGCATCGCGTGAGGCGTTGCAGAAGTTGAAACAATTTATGGAGGAATCTATATGAGTAATTTAGGAATTAATGATTGGAATGATGATGATTTTAAGATTTTGTCGAGAGGTTTCGACAATGATTTGTCTTCCAGCAAGCATCCTGATGGCGATTCTTGTGATAATCAAAGAACCATAGATTCAGAAGACAATCGCGGTCAGTCTTTGACTCAACTTCCCGGGCAGAGCCAAAAGAGCAAACGTCATATGTTTGTTGTAATCTTTGCAGCGGTTATTGCTTTAGTTATTTTTGCTTTATGGGGTTTTAATAAATATTTTGCGGAGCAAGATTTAAATATGTTTATGACAGCAGAACTCCTACCTTTGGATTCGGTTGATTATAGCGATAATGTAGTTGGTTTGGAGGTCTTGGATTCTATTTCGGAGAATGCAGCCCCTGTTAAAATATATTCAAATGCGAAAGAAGTAAAGATTGGTGTTGTTTCGTTGCTTGTTGTTACGCCTAAAGGAGGCACTCCTGAACTCGTTGTTGGAGATGTTGATGAGAGTGATTATATCATAGGGGCACAGGCCGCGGATATTAGGGCTGATAATAAACAGATATCTGGAGCCTTTGTTTGCAAGGGTGAATTGCTTAGCAAGGGGCGTCCGCGTACAGGTTTTTGTGCAATAATCGGAGGTAGAATAATAATAGGTATGGCTGATACAACGCCATATCTTGAAGAGGCTTTGGATAAGGATGGCTATTTCTTCCGTCAGTTTCCGCTCGTTATAGCAGGCGAGATTATTGACCAGAGTCCGCGTCCAGGCAACAGGTCGTTTCGCAAAGCTCTTGTTGAAATGGAGAATGGTTTTTCTATTGTTATGAGTCAGAATCGTGTTAGTATGTCGGAGTTTGCAGAAGCACTGAAAGAATTAGGGGCTGTCAATGCAATTTCTCTGGGCGGAGGTCTGTCGATATTGTTCTATAAAGATTTTGAAGGTAATCATTATATTTTCGGTAAAAAGTGGAAACATCTTGAGAATGTGAATTATTTAGTTTGGAGATAGCGAGAAGTTTTTCAGGCGGAAATATATAATCATTAAAGAATAAACGGTATATGAAAAATGTTACATACAGTAAAAGGTATGTAACATTTTTTGTGCAATTTACTGTAAATCAATATGTGATACAAAAGTAATATATAATGAAACAATTTTGTTACATCTTTCATTTTAGAGTTTCTACCTTTGGCAACAAATACAAAAACGAAAAAGAGAGAGTGCAAACTTTAACTTAAACCAATACTTCGTATGTATGCAAATTAAACAGTTATTTTTTAGTGTATGTTTCCTTGTTATTACCTTGTGTTCAATTGCTCAAGAAGCAATAACAGTTAAAGGAACAGTAATTTCAAAGACCGATGGTCAGCCAATTATAGGAGCATCGGTAGTTCAAACTAATAATCCGACAGTAGGAACAGCGACAGACCTCGACGGAAAATTCACTTTAAAAGTGCCGTCTGGAGAAACATTCACGGTATCCTATATAGGGTTTAGGTCAGTAACTTTAGCAGCATCTCCCGAGGTGAATGTGGCACTTGTTGAAGATGCTCAGATGATGGACGAACTTGTTGTTACGGGTTATACAACCCAACGTAAGAAAGATTTGACAGGTGCTGTTTCTGTTATGAATTTAAAGAATCCGATTAGTGAGGCTAACCCGAATATGCTAAGTTCAATGCAGGGGCGTCTTGCCGGAGTTAGATTGTAACAGATGCCGCTCCAGGCAGTGGTAGCACAAGTATCCGAGTTCGTGGTATGAGTACGGTTAATGGAAATGATCCGCTATATATTATAGACGGTGTTCCGACAACTGAAAATCTAAACTCTATCAACCCTTCGGATATAGAATCTATTCAGGTATTAAAGGATGCGGCTTCAGCATCTATCTATGGTTCACGTGCGGCGAATGGAGTAATCATTATAACAACCAAGAGTGGCAAGGGCGACAAATTGTCGGTAAATGTAGGTTATTCTTTTAGCCTTTCAACTCCGTCGAAGACTTATGAAATGCTTAATGCAGCACAATGGGGCGAGGCCTATTGGACGGCAAACAAAAATGCCGGACTGAAGCCAAGCCATCCATTCTATGGCAATGGTGATACACCACAGTTGGTGGAGTATCTTGATGGAGCAGGACTTGTTCGTGCATCAAATACTGATTGGCAAGATGCTGTTTATAACAACTCTGGAACTCATAATGTTACAGCAACTGTAACCAACAGTGGTGAAAAGGGTTCAATGATGTTCTCCGGTAACTTTATCAATCAGGACGGATTGATGGATTACACATTCTATCGCCGCTATTCAGCCCGATTGAACTCAACTTATAACATAAGCAAGTATGTTCATGTTGGAGAAAACTTAATGATTTCACAGTGGAATGATAGAGGGTATACAACTGGATCAGACCGAGGCATCCCTTATACCGCAATGCGTCAGCATCCTGCAATCCCTGTTTATGACAGTAACGGCAATTTCACAAGTCCAATGCAGTTGGCAAAGTCAGATATAGCAAATCCTGTACATGAACTATACAACGGGCGAGATAACAGTAACCAAAGTTGGCGAATCTTTGGTAACGCTTATTTGGAAGTATTCCCAGTTAAAGGTTTGACACTGAAAAGCAATATTGGTGTTGAGCATGTTCAATTCTTCAATAGAAACTTAGCAAGAAAGATAGAGGAATCGGATGCTAACAGCATGAGCCGCGAGTACGGGCAAGGAGATACATGGACGTGGACAAATACAGCCAATTATCATCTTACAGTAAAGAAGCACAATCTTAATGTTTTAGCGGGTGTTGAAGCAATTTCATACAAGTATGAAAATATCTATGCCTTTAGAAAGGATTATGCTTTTGAAGATGATGACTATATGAATATCGGTTCCGGTTCAGGAACACAGACAAATGACGGAGGCAGTGCTGCATGGTCGCTATTCTCCTTATTTGCAAAGGCAGATTATAACTATGGTGACAGATATTTGCTTTCAGGAATCATTCGCCGCGATGCTACTTCAAGATTGTATAAGAAAAATAATTCAGGAGTGTTCCCTGCATTCTCAGGAGCATGGCGATTCACTAATGAAGATTTCTTTCCGAAAAATGAAGTCTTGACAGATGGTAAATTCCGTATCGGTTGGGGGCAGAACGGTAACGCTGCAATCAGCAACAACTACGCTTCATATAGTACATACGCCTACAATTATGGAACAGGTTCATACGATTTGAACGGTACTAATACAAATACAGTTGCGGGTATCATTGTTGCAACAACAGGAAACCCAGATTTGAAGTGGGAAACAACAACTCAAACAAATATCGGATTGGACTTTGGTCTATTCAACAACAGTTTGAGCATAAGCATGGACTACTACATTAAGAAAACAAAGGATATGCTAACAATTCCTCCAACGTTGTCAGTAGAAGGAGAAAACGCTTCTAAATGGATGAATACCGGAGACATGAAGAACAACGGTTTTGAGTTGACTATTGATTACCGCAGTCCGCAATATGGTGACTTCTCATGGGGAGGTTCTTTGAACTTGTCACGCTATAAAAATGAGTTGGTTAAATATAACAATTTTGTGAAAACTGTTGGAGGAGACGTCCGTCTTATAGAAGGACAGCCGATGGGCGTATATTACGGATATGTTGTTGACGGAATCTTCCAGACAGCAGATGAGGTAAGTAATCACGCAATTCAGCAAGGTAAAGACGTTGGTAGATTGAAATATCGTGACCTTGATAACAACGGTGTTATCGACACTAAAGACCAATGCATTATCGGTGACCCAAATCCTGATTTGACGGCAGGCTTGAATTTGGATTTCCATTATAAGGATTTCACGTTGAGTGCATTCTTTACAGGAGAGTTCGGTTTCGATATCTATAATACAACAAAGCGCCAGTTGGATTTCATGAGTTTCGGCGGAACAAGTACAAACCGCGGAGTGGCAGTTCTTGAAGCATGGAGCGAAAACAACCGTGGAGCAGAAATTCCGGCACTTTCTGTAGTTGACAATAATAATGAAACAAGAATGTCAACTTACTATGTGGAAGACGGCAGTTATGTTAAGATGAAGTATTTGAAACTACAGTATAATTTGCCAAAGAGCATACTAAAGAAAATTGATGCGGAAAATGTATCATTCTATGCACAGGTTGAGAATGTTTTCACAGCAACTGGTTATAGCGGTTTGAATCCAGAATTGCCGTTGGGCGCATACGGTGGCCGCATTGATAATGGTCCTTACCCAACTCCAAGAACTTATACATTTGGCGTTAATGTTCAATTCTAAAAAACAGATACAGTATGAAAATCTTCAGATATATAAAGAATATTTCGTATAGTGCCATTGCTTTTGGTGCGATAGCATGTATATCTTCATGCGAGGATATGCTTGACAAGAAGCCGACAGGACAGTTTACTGATTCGCAGTTGGATAACGAATCAGTAGAAGGCTTGATGTCGTCAGCGTATGCCGGTTTGGAAGCGCATTTCTTTGGAAATAATGAAGCATTCTCAGGCCCTTCAACAAACTGGATTTTCGATGTCCGTTCAGATGATGCCTATAAAGGAGGTGGTGGTGTTTCTATGGAAGCAAACATTCATCAGTTGGAGATTTCCAACCTAACAAGCGACAACGCATCTAACTTCAATAAATGGCGTAATAATTATTATGCAATCTCCCGCGTTCATCAGGCTATGAATGCTATCAGCAGTGCTGAAGGTGTAGAAAATAAGGATGTCTATCTTGCTGAATTGAAGTTGCTAAGAGCGTATTTCTATTTTGACTTGATTCGTATTTTTGAGCGCATTCCTTACATAACAGAAACTGATGATGCAAAGACAGTTCGCTATGATAAGTTTACCCGTGATGAAATTTTTGGTTTCATTAAGGGCGACTTGGAAGAAGCATGGAAGAAATTGCCAGAGAGTCAGGATGCTGTAGGCCGTTTCAACAGATATGTTGCTGCAGCGCTAATGGCAAAGGTTTGTGCGTTCACAAGTGATTGGGCTGGTGTTGTTGAGTATGCAGACTACGTTATCGGCAGCCATAAATATGAATTGTACGACAATTATTGCGATATGTCGAAGATTGAGTTTAATAACAGAAAAGAGTCAATCATGGCAATCCAGTTCTCAACAGCAAACGATAATGCCCATATTAACTGGTCTAACCTTTTGAACACTACTTATTCAGAAGGCAATCTTTTTGGCAACGGAGATGACTTCTTCCTTGCAAGCCAAAACTTGGTAAATGCCTTCCGAACAGATGAAAAGGGACTTCCTTACCTTGATACATTCAATGATGTTAAGGTGACATCTGATTATGAAGGAAATGTTGACCCGCGTCTTGACTTTACTGTTGGTAGAATCGGTTTCCCTTTCAGAGGTCATACATATACAATGGGCTGGTGCCGTGCTTACGATGTCTATGGCGAGTATTCAGGCAAGAAGGGACTTATTGACCCTCAATCATCAGATATGGTTCAAGGTTTTCCATGGGGAGCATCTTCTTTGAATTTCTGCCTTATTCGTTATGCTGATATTCTATTGCTTAAAGCCGAGGCTTTGATTGAGCAGGGAACAGATTTGGGAACTGCAAGGTCGCTTATTAATGATGTTCGTAATAAAGCAAAACGCAGTATTGATGCAAATTATTCACCGGTTGAATTGAATCCACTAAAGGCAAACTATTCGGTAGAGCCTTATCCGGAAAGCGGTTGGACGCAAGAATATGCCCGTAAGGCAGTACGCATGGAGCGCCGTCTTGAATTGGCAATGGAAGGTAACCGCTGGTTTGATCTCGTTAGATGGGGCGTTGTTGTTGACGTTGTTAACAAATATATGCAAAGTGAAGCAGCGTTGCGTCCATATTATGAAGGTGCGTCAATCAGTGAAGATGAGATATTCCTTGCAATTCCGCTTTCTGAAGTGGAAAATTCGGGTGGACTTTATGAATAATTACCTAAAAAATTTTCAACTATGAACTCAATAAAAAAATTAGGATTGAAAATAGTTTCGGTATTGGCTATCCTTATTGCCGTTGCATCATGTAATGATGTAGATATACCGGAAATAAATAATTTGCCTAAGGTGGCTAATCTTGGCTATACCGTTGACGGGCGTTCGGTAACATTGAACTGGACATTGCCAGACCGCCAGGATATTTCAGGTGTGCAGATTATAGCGAACAATACAGATGCAATTACTTTGGAAGGTGCACAAACTTCTTACTTAATCAAGCGTGTAGTTGCAGGCAAGGAGGTTTCATACACCGTAAAAGTTATGTACGCTGACGGAACAATTTCTGAAGGTGAAACAGTCAGATTCACATTGGAAGTCGTTCCTGCAAAAATCGGATATTTGATTTCGTACAATAATGTTTCAGAGATTGAAGATGACGATGAGAAGGCTTCAGCAGAATGGTTCCAGAATAATGTTGCAAATGGCAAGATTCTTACTCCTGCTGATTTGGACGGTATAACACCTGACGATTATTCAGTTATCTGGATTCATATTGACAGAGTTGGCATTGGTCATGGCTATAAAAACCTTCCGCAGTCAATGGTGAATGAAGCAACTATAGGAATATTGAAAAATTACCTCAAGGCTGGCGGTAATCTGTTCTTGACTAACCACGCAACGCAGTTGACAGTTCCAATTGGTCGTATTGAAGAGCGTTTGGCTCCTGGAATTTTTGGTGACGGCAATGGTGGCGAAGGGGCTGATATATGGACAATCAATGCACAGATTGGTTATGGCGGTCCGTTGCTTTATGATCACCGCGGACATGATGTTTTCAAAGGATTGGCAACATCTAACCAGTATGAGCATGAAACATTCCCGTTCATCGGTCCTGGAATGCGAGAAGACCATAACTGTATGTGGGATTGTAACGCATATGGCTTTGAAGGAAATCCTAACGTTATATTCTCATTCGAGTCCGCAACAACATCTATCGTCCTTGCTACTTGGGGTCACGTTCTTGATTACTGTTGTGCTGGTATGGTAGAATTTTTGCCAAATTCAGAGTTCCAGGGAAGAATCATTGCTTGCGGTCTTGCTGCCTATGAGTGGCACCAAAATAGCAATAACAATGAATATCAGTCAAATATTGAAAAATATACTGATAACTGTTTGAAGTATTTAAGTAAATAGGTTTTGAGGTGTGAGGATACTATAATGTTTTTATAGTATCCTTGCACGCTTAATAAAAAAATATAGAAATGCAGGTCAGAAAAGAAATATTAACCCTTGCAGGTGTTGCGTTTATAGCCCTACCAGCGGTATCCGGTGTTTTTGCAGATTTTCCGATGGATTTGGTTTCTGGAAATTCTGTTGTTGAGAAAATATCTGGTAAATCATTTTCAGTAACATCTCAGACTAAGCCAGAATCAGTTCCTGGAGCAAAAGGCAAAGCCTTGAGGTTTGACGGCTACTCCACTTATGTGAAGGCAGATGTTCCTGTAACAACAATAGGCAGTCAGTTGACATTTTCGTTATGGTGTGCAGTTGAAACATATCCTATGATGAATGTTGCGGAAGCGCAGAATTCCTATGCTGACATTGCCGGTAATCTTGATGAAAAAGCAAAGTCAGGTTTTGCCTTCCAGTTGAGTTCACAAGGTGATTTGCGGTTTAAGTGCTTTATGAATGGCTGGGAAGTAGTTTGTAATTCTCCTGTTAAGTTGCAGAAATATTGTTGGAATAATCTTGTTGCTGTTGTAAATGGCGATGAGAAGAAGATAAGCATTTACAATAATGGTGAATTGCTTGCAACTACAAAAGCATTGAGTACAATTAATGCAGGCGATTCGGAGTTTACGATAGGAATGCCTAAAATAGGACTGTATTCTGGAGAGTTCCTTATTAATACCTTCAATGGTATTATTGATGAGATTTGTGTTTCAGATGTAGCTCTTTCTCAATCAGAAGTGAAGAAGGAAAAAGCAGAAAATGTTGCAGATTTATCAGTACCAGAAAGTAGATTTGCAGGAAATCTGTTACGCCCTACATTCCATGGTATGCCTGCAGCGTGCTGGACAAATGAGCCTCACGGTTTGACATATTTTGGTGGCAAGTATCATGTGTTCTTCCAGAAAAATGCCAATGGACCGTATATGGCTCGATTGCATTGGGGTCATATTTCTTCTGAAAATCTCTATAAGTGGACAGAAGAGAAGATTGCCATTGCACCGAGTGAAAATTATGACATTAAAGGTTGCTGGTCAGGTTGCGTATATACAGATGACATACTAACGGGAGGTGTGCCAAATATTTTTTACACTTCTGTTGACAATGCCAGAGCAACAATCAGTCATGCCATTCCTGTTGCGAACGATTTGGTTGAATGGGTTAAGGATGAGTCAAATCCAGTTGTTGACGGCAGACCGTCGGGGTTGAGTGATGATTTTCGTGACTGCTATATCTTTAGCAATAATGGCAATTATTATATGATTGTAGGAACCAGCAAAAATGGTTGCGGAGCAACAACCCTTCACCGTTATAATATTGCAGATAAGACATGGAGCAATGATGGCTCTATTTTCTTCCAGGCAGATAATGCAAGCGTAGCAGGCCGCTTTTGGGAGATGGCTAATGTAACCAAACTTGCAGACGGAAAGTGGCTGTTTACGGCAACACCGCTTGACACTTCTGTAGGAGTTGAAACTTTATATTGGATTGGAAATATCAATTCAGACGGAACGTTCACGCCTCTTCCTGAATATGCGTCAAAACCAGGGAAACTGGAACTTGATGGCTTTAGTTCTTATGGTTATGGATTGCTTTCACCTTCGGTTATGCAGGTTGGTGGAAAGACTGTAGCATTGGGAATTGTTCCTGACAAGTTGCCTGGTCGTGAGAACTTCAAGTTGGGTTGGGCTCATAACTATAGTTTGCCCCGTGAATGGTATTTGACAGCAGAAGGTACTCTTGGGCAAAAGCCTTTTAGCGGGCTTGAAGGGATGAGAAGCCCTGTTGCTTATTCGCGTAATTCATTTGAATTGTCAGGTGACTTAGATCTTTCTCCGGTATCAGGCAGAAAAGTAGAGGTTATAGGGGAATTTGTTATTGGAGAGTCAAGTGAGTTTGGTTTTGATTTCTTTGGTGATGGTTCGGCTTCTGCTAAATTGAAGTATTCAGTTGCAGAAAATTCTCTAATTTTTGACTTTAGCCGATTGCCGAGATTAGTCAATGACGGAGGTTCTTTTAACGGAGTCTATCGCTCTGCTTTGCCAAAGACATTTAAGAAAGGGGATGTATTGAAAATGCATGTCTTTATAGACCATTCTATTGCAGATATTTTTGTTAACGATACCTGGGCGGCTTCTGTAAGGTTGTTCCCAACAGGCGAAAATGCAAATGGTGTAAGTGCTTTTTCAACAAGCGTAACTAATGTCAAGGCTATTAATGCGTGGGTGCTTGATGAAAACCTTTCATCAGTATGGACTCCGGAAATTGATAAAAAAAACAGTGCAAAGGTTTTTTACAATAGGGGCATCTTTGAATATCGAAATGTCCCACAAAATTCAATAATGTCTGTCTTTACTGTCTATGGAGGTCTTGTTGGAGAGTATAACCTAAATCAGTCTAACGGTACGTTTGAGGCAGACTTGGAAAGAGGTGTTTATATCGCTGTTGTAGAAGGATATGGTGAAAAGGCAGCATTTAAAATTTGTGCTAATTAAATACTTAAAATCTTAGTTTAATGAAAATTATAAAGAAAATGATTCTTGCAGCGAGTGTATTGGCAGTTTCGGTTGCTAATGCTGCAACGGATATGAATATCAAGTATATGGGTCAGGGGCATTCAATTCTAACCCCGACGAGAACGGCTAAATACTTGCTTTTGCCGATTGAGGAAGCCAGCAGTGAAAGCCGCATATCAGTTTATGAGGATAATCAAGTTAAGGAAAATATAAATGTTCGGCTTGCGAAGGATAAAGTTGACTATTATATGCCGTACGAATTGGAAGGAGCAGAGTCTTTCTATATCCATGCTCCTTTTACAGGAAGTGGAGAAAAACTGCACAATACAGAAATCTCAGAAACAGGAATTTGGGCAAAGCATATAAAATTATCTGATACTTATGACGTGGAATCAGAGCAGTATCGCCCTTCATATCACTTCACGCCGAAGTATGGTTGGATGAATGACCCTAATGGAATGTTCTATAAAGATGGCGTTTATCACCTGTATTATCAATATAATCCGTACGCATCCGTTTGGGGTAATATGAGTTGGGGACATGCAACCAGCCGCGATTTGATTCATTGGGAGCATCAGCCTGTTGCTTTGCGTGGTGACGCTCTTGGGGCAATATTCAGCGGATCGTGTGTCGTTGACAAGAATAATGCAGCAGGTTTCGGCAAGGACGCGGTCGTTGCATATTATACGTCCGCAAGTGAAAGGCAGATGCAGAGTATGGCGGTTAGCCGTGACAATGGTTTGACTTTCGATAAGTATAAAGGCAACCCAATAGTTACTTCCTCAATTAATGATTTTCGAGATCCTAAAGTCGTTTGGAATAAGAAAGGCAATAACTGGATAATGGTGCTTGCAGCAGGCCAGGAAATGCAGTTCTATTCATCAGTAGATTTAAAAGAATGGAAATATGAAAGTTCTTTTGGCGGAGGATATGGAAACCATGATGGTGTTTGGGAATGTCCGGATTTGTTTGAATTGCCTGTAGAGGGAACGGATAAGAGCAAGTGGGTCCTGATATGTAATATAAATCCTGGAGGTCCATTTGGAGGCTCTGCAACTCAATATTTTGTTGGAGATTTTGACGGAAAGAAATTTGTTGTTGATGTTCCGTGCAAAACAAAGTGGATGGATTATGGACGTGATCATTATGCAACTGTTACTTGGTCTGATGCTCCGGATAACCGTTGCGTGGCAATTCCATGGATGAGTAACTGGCAGTATGCGAATGTTGTTCCAACTAAGATGTTCAGAAGTGCTAACGGATTACCGCGAGATTTGAAACTTTTTGAGTATGCCGGAGATGTCTATTTGAAGAGCGTTCCAGTTCCTGAAATAAAGTCTTGCATGAAGAATGTCTATACAAAAGGTAAGGTGACTTTTGGACTAAAAGAGAAAACCATCCATTTGCCGAAAGACCTTTTGGGAGCGTATGCCATTGAGATGGAGGTATTTGTAGGAAATGCGCAAAACGTTAATTTTACATTGGCAAATTCTAAAGGAGAAACAGTTGTAATGGCGTTTGACGGTAAAACATTTTCATTTGACAGAAAAAATAGTGGATTGACTTCATTTAGTGAGCAATTTGCGTCTGTAACATCTTCAAGCGTATATTCAGATGGAAAAGTACTTAAATTGACAATTTTTGTTGATAACTCAAGTGTTGAGGTCTTTGGCAATGATGGTAGGTTTGTGCAAACTAACTTGGTGTTCCCATCCGAGCCATACGATAGAATAGTACTTTCTACGAAAGATAAAAAAGCGAAAATTTCTAATTTGAAAATATTTAAAATTGAATTATAATGGGTGAAAATAAATTTAACTATGCCAAGTTGATACCTGTGCTGCTTGCGTTTTTTGCAATGGGTTTTGTTGATTTGGTAGGTATAGCAACGAATTATGTGAAAGTAGATTTGGAATTGTCTGATACTATTTCCAATATACTTCCTTCAATGGTTTTCTTTTGGTTCTTGATATTTTCAGTTCCAACAGGAATGCTGATGAATAAGATAGGTCGCAGAAATACCGTTATTATAAGTCTTATTGTAACAGCGGTATCATTATTGTTGCCGTTAGTGTGCGAGTATTCATTTGTACCGATGCTAATCTCCTTTTCATTGCTTGGAATCGGTAATGCGATAATGCAGACATCGATTAACCCATTGGTTTCAAATATTGTCAGTGGCAAGCAATTGGCGAGTGTAATGACTTTCGGTCAGTTTGTGAAGGCTATTGCATCGTTTGTTGCACCGATCATAGCATCGTGGGCGGCAATTCAGTTTGAGGATTGGAAGATGCTTTTCCCTATTTTTATGGTTGTTTCAGTAATTGCAGTTCTTGCACTTGGCGTTACCCGTATAGAGGAAACCAAATCAGAGACAACAACTTTTGGACAATGCTTCAAGTTGCTTGGCAACAAATTTGTTTTTCTTTCATTTTTGGGAATTATGTGCCATGTTGGAATTGATGTTGGAACAAACGTAACAGCACCGAAAATCTTGATGGAACGAATTAATTTCAGCCTTGGAGATGCTGCATTTGCAACAAGCGTCTATTTCCTTTTTAGAACAATAGGTTGTTTCTCCGGTTCATTTATTTTGTCAAAGGTTTCAGCAAAGGTTTTCTTTATTATTGGAGTCCTTTCAATGGCACTTGGAATGGCAGGTATAGTGTTTGCAAATTCGGTTGTAATGATTTATATTTGCGTAGGACTTATAGGTTTCGGAAATTCAAATATCTTCCCTATCATCTTGTCGCAGGCAATGCTTCAATTCCCAGATAAGAAGAATGCGGTTTCAGGGTTGATGATTATGGGATTGTTTGGAGGAACAGTTTTCCCGTTGCTTATGGGCTACGCTTCAGATACAATCGGTTCACAAGTAGGAGCCGTATTAGTGATGGGTGTGGGAGTCGTATATTTGCTCTTTTTTGGTACAAAAGTTAGAAAAACGAATTAAAAATTATGAGAAATATTGTTGTTGTAGGATTGGGAGAGGCTCTTTTTGACGTTCTTCCAGATATAAAGAAAGTTGGAGGAGCACCTGCAAACTTTGCTTTCCATGCATCTCAATTAGGTCTTGAGAGTTATGTTGTCAGTGCGTGCGGTAATGATGCGTCAGGCGATGAGTTGCTTGATAAATTGACAAAGCGAGGACTTAATCTTATGATTAGCCGAGTCGATTTCCCTACTTTACAGGCGAGGTTCAGGTAACGTTTAAGTCTCCAACGGAACCTCAGTATAACATTGTTGAAGGTTCAGCGTGGGATAATATTCCATATACAAAGGAAATGGAAGCATTGGCAAAAAAGACAGATGCTGTTTGCTTTGGATCACTTGCCCAGCGCAATGATGTTAGTTACAAGTCTATTCACCAGTTTATCAATGATATTGAAAATAAAGATGCATTAAAGATATTCGATATAAATCTTCGTCAGCACTTTTATAGCAGGAAGGTTATCGACAAGTCTTTGGAGATGTGCAATGTTCTCAAAATAAATGATGATGAGATAGGCGTATTGTGCGATTTGTACGGAATAGAGAGGATTGATGTTTTCAATAATGCAGAGGTAGAGGCTCTTGCTCGTAGAATTATTGAGAAGTACTCATTGAAATATATGATTGTTACTTGTGGCAGTGTTTGCAGTTATATTGTCACTCCAACAGAATTCAATAGGGAAGAAACCCCGCGGGTAGAAGTTGTTGATGCAGTAGGAGCAGGGGATTCTTTTACTGCAACATTCTGCACTGCTATCCTTAGAGGCAAGGATATTCGCACGGCACATAAGTTGGCTGTTGATGTTGCTGCGGAAGTATGCAAGTCTGAAGGAGCAATGCCGTTGTTGTCAGAGTCGCTAAAGTCAAGGTTGTATTAATTTAATGGCGATATGGGATACCTTTGTTAGATGGTATCCATATCGCATTTTCAATACCATAAAAGATGAGGTTTTCCTATATTCTCCGATTTCTGTTATTGATATTTGTTGTAGTATTGCTGTCTTCTTGCGGAGATGGCGGTAGAAAGTTTGTTGTTGGTGTCAGTCAGTGCAGTGATGACGGTTGGAGACAGAAAATGAATGGAGAAATACTTCGGGAGACATTTCTGTATGGTAATGTAGATGTTGAGTTCCGTTCAGCAAATGACAGCAGTGAAAAGCAAATCCAGGATATAAAGTACTTTATCCACAGAAATGTAGATATTCTTATTGTTGCTCCGAATGAGGCAAAGCCTCTTACAAAAATAATAGAAACGGCTTATGACATGGGTATTCCAGTAGTTGTTGTTGACAGAAAAATAGAGTCCAATAAGTTTACGGCTTTTGTAGGGGCAGATAATGAAGAAATAGGTCGCCAGGTTGGCAAATATATAATTTCAAGAAAGGGAAAAGAGAATGTTGACTTAGTTGAGTTGCGAGGATTGCATCACTCAACTCCAGCAAAGGAGAGGCACTCTGGCTTTATGCAAGTTATAGGGCAGAATAGTGGTGTTTCGTTGGTTGCAGATGTTGATGCCGGGTGGATACGGGAAGATGGATATGAAAAAATGGATTCCATACTGGAGAGTGGTACAAATGTTGATTTTTGTTTTGCCCAAAATGATATGATGGCTCTTGGGGCTTTTGATGCGGCAAAAAAGCATGGTCTTGAAAATAAAATTAAGTTTATAGGAGTTGATGCCATTCCAGGAGAAGGCTTGGGGTTGGAGGCAGTTGGCAATGGTGATTTATTGGCATCTTTCTCTTACCCTACAGGAGGAGATAAGGTCATGCAGATATGTATGGATATTCTTGAAGGGCGTGCTTTCAAGAAAGAAACGGTTCTTAGGACATCGGTTGTTGATGGCAGCAATGTTGAGAATATTCTTTTGCAGTCTGCTCAAATTGGGGAACTGGACTCTAAAATGGAAAAACTTAATGGACGAATATCAAATTATATATCAAGGTATTATACTCAGAAAATGGTTCTTTTCTGTATCCTTGTCATTTTGCTTTTGTTGGCAGTTCTTCTTATAGTAATGTTGACAACATTAAGGAGCAAGAGTATTCTTAACAATAAGTTGTCGGAGCAAAAAGAGCAGTTGAAAGATCAGTATGAGCAGATGGTCGAACTTTCCAAGCAGTTGGAAGAGGCAACTCAGGCAAAGTTGATGTTCTTTACTAATATTTCTCATGACTTTAGAACGCCATTGACTTTAATAGTTGATCCTGTTGAGCAGTTGCTCGCTTCAGAGAATATAGGAGAGGATGACAAGCGACTTCTCTCTCTTGTAAAGAAAAACACGGATATTCTTTTGCGTTTGGTTAATCAGATACTTGATTTTCGCAAGTATGAGAATGGCAAGATGGAGTTCAAGGCAGAACCTCTTGATTTGCGTCAGTGCTTCCTGGCATGGAGTGAGCCCTTCTCCCTTGCATCAAAGAAAAAGCATATTCATTTTGATTTTATTTGCAGAGATTGCGATTCTTATATAACAGTAGGAGATAAGAGTAAATTGGAGAGTGTATTTTTCAATCTTGTTTCCAATGCGTTTAAATATACTCCCGAGAACGGTAGAGTGTCAATATGTCTTGAAAAAGATAATGAAAACAACCAAATAAGATTTTCCGTTGAAAATACAGGCAGTCTTATCAGTAAGGAACATATAGATAAAATATTTGACCGTTTCTATAAGACAGATTTGCACCATTCAGGTTCAGGTATAGGGCTGGCTTTGGCAAAGGCGTTTGTTGAAATGCACAGAGGTATTATACAAGTGGATAGCTCAGTTGAGCATGGAACTGTTTTTACTGTTGCTCTGCCAGTAATAAAGGCTGAAGGTGTTTCAATTCTATCAGCGCCAACAGTTGAAGATATCCATAAGGCGCTTGAATCTGTTCCTGAAGAAATTGATGAATCAGCCGTTGATAGCGGAAAAGAAACATTGCTTGTTATTGATGATAATCAGGATATCCGTACTTATGTAAAGACATTGCTTAAAGACAGGTACACAGTTATCGAAGCTGCTGACGGCCTGAGCGGAATCCGTAAGGCTTCAAAATATGTTCCCGACTTGATAATATGTGATGTTATGATGCCTGGAATTGATGGCTATGAGTGCTGCCATAGGTTAAAGTCGGAAATGCAGACAAGTCATATTCCGGTTATTTTGTTGACCGCATGCTCTTTGGTTGAGCAGAGAGTTAAGGGTTATGCTCAAGGCGCTGATTCCTATATCTCAAAGCCGTTTACAAAAGAATTGCTTTTGAGTAGAATCGAGAACCTGATAGTCTCAAAAAAACGTTTGAAAGAATACTTTGGAGATAGTTCTTCTTTGGTAAAGGAAGATATATCCAATCTTGATAAGGATTTTGTTGGCAAGTTTAGGGCTATAGTTGAGAAAGAAATTGAAAATTCAGAATTGTCGGTTGAGGATATAGGCAAGGAAATGGGAATGAGCCGCGTTCAACTTTACAGAAAAATGAAGTCACTAACGAATTATTCACCAAATGAACTGATTAGGATAACTCGTTTGAAAAAGGCATATTCGATGCTGTCTGCTTTGGATATTACTGTTTCTGAAGTTGCCTATAAAGTAGGTTTTTCCTCTCCTTCGTATTTTGCAAAATGCTATAAGGATTATTTTGGAGAAAGTCCGGCATCTCACCGCACTAATTAGCCTTAATCTGGTCAATTCTTACCAGTTTGTTAATAATGGCATATATAGTAAGCCCGGCAGGAGAGTGTATTTGCAGTTTTGAGCATATATTTCTTCTGTGGGTATTAACTGTATGAGTGGAAAGGAATAAAGTTTCTGCAATTTCTTTAGTAGTCATCCCCTTTGCTATGCATGCAACAATTTCTTTTTCTCGGTTGCTTAATTGCTCTGTTGTAGAAAAGGAATCAGACTGTTGGTCATGTTCAAGTGGAGACCCGCTTGTCAACACTTTGTCTTCAAGAATTTCTACGGCAGGGACAAAAAGCCTGTCTTCAACTTCGCAGTGAGAGGCAAGGTCTTGCTCGCAGTTGATAATGTCAAAAAGTACCGTTATCATCTTGTCATTTTCCTTTCCTGGATAATACCTGATGATAATGTCTTTTAGTTCTTTTAGTTTTGTGGCAATGGAATTGTGCTTGTCAGCGAACTTTCTGATAGAGTATTCTTCCTCATAAAGTCCGTTTAGCAGGTTCGTAACATACTTAAATACTGTATTGTCTTCGTAAGACATGTGTTTTTTAACTTCAAGGGCATATTCATCGTAAAACTTTATGACAAGGTTTGCGATGTCGTCAGTTCCAGAGCAGTCAATTGCTTCAATCAGTCGTCTTCGTATCATAGGCAGGCAGTAGTCGAGAAAATAAGCGTGAGCGCGTTTTAGATATTCAATTAACTGCCTGACAGAGATGTCGGTAGTGGAAAAACTATTTCCGCAGGTGAAGTTACAGACCGAAATGAATGTTTTGCTATCTATCTTGTGTTGAATACAAATTTCAGAAACAGTATTGTCCCCGAAACCTAACGGAATACCAAATCTGCTTGTTATTGGAAGAACAGCGGAATTTTCCTCAATCATGTCTCTAAGTCTGTCATTTTCTGTGAAGCCTCTTTTACTTGCCATAATCTTAATTTTAATGACAAAGATAGTGCAAGGCGAGAGCAAAACAAAGCGAAAACGCAGTTTTCAGATTTTTTTGCCGAGTCTCCTGTCAGTCTTAATTCACAAAGCCTTGCATATTTTCATTATGAACTATAAAAATGGGGTTGAAGGAATAATCCAGCAACCCCAGTTATATACTCTCGATGTTTCTCAACAAAAGAGCAAATAATAGTGAATTGTTTGCTAAAGGTACAAACAAATTCATAAAAAACAATAAAAAGGCAGAAATTTTAAATAAAAAGTTGATTTTGAATAAATGAAAGGAAAAAAGTTTGTGAAAAAGGTGTAATTACTTTGTGGTTAAGAATAAAAGTAGTACCTTTGCGAGCCGATTATATCCAAATTAGCGTTTTTATTATGGAATTGCATATACTTTTGGCCGAGTAGGTGCAGTGAAGTAATATGTTTAATTAATTTATAAACAAAATTTTAGAAGTGGATACTTTAAGTTACAAAACAATTTCAGCAAACGCTGAAACAGCAAACAAAGAATGGGTTGTTGTTGATGCAACAGACCAGGTTTTGGGTCGTTTGTGCGCTAAGGTTGCTAAAATTCTTCGCGGCAAATACAAACCAAACTACACACCTCATGCAGACTGTGGTGACAACGTTATTATCATTAACGCAGATAAAGTTGTTCTAACAGGTAACAAATGGGAAGGACGTGAATATCTGTCATACACTGGTTACCCAGGTGGACAACGTTCAACAACTCCAGAAGTATTGTTGAAGAAATCATTCAACAAGCACATTAAACCAGGTATGCACCCATTGTATATCAAGGTTATGAAGGGTATGTTGCCAAAGAACCGTCTTGGTCGTCGCCTAATTGAGAATATGCACGTTTACAACGGTCCAGAGCACCCACATGCTGCTCAGAACCCGAAAGTTATTGACATCAACACGCTTAAATAATTATTGAGGTATGGAACAAATTAATGCAGTAGGTCGTCGTAAAGCGGCTATCGCGAGAGTATTCGTGAAAGAAGGAACAGGCGTTATCACAATCAACAAACGTCCACTTGAGGCTTATTTCCCAAGTTCTATTCTTCAATATATCGTTAAGCAACCACTTGAATTGCTCGGCGTTACTGAAAAATATGACATCAAGGTAAATGTAGTAGGTGGTGGTTTTACAGGTCAAGCAGAAGCATTGCGTTTGGGTATTGCTCGTGCATTGGTTAAAATCAACGCAGAAGACAAATCAGCATTGCGTCAAGCAGGCTTCGTAACACGTGACCCACGTTCAGTTGAGCGTAAGAAACCAGGTCAACCGAAGGCTCGTAAGAGATTCCAATTCAGCAAACGTTAATATTTTATTTGGATTATCTTACAAAGTGTTTAGTATCCAAACCGGCGAGACTCGCTTGCTGCGAGGCATGACGCTACTTGTCGGTTGTATTAGTAGAACGTAAACAAAGAAATTAAAAATGTCAACACCAAAATTTGAACAATTATTAGAAGCAGGTTGCCATTTTGGCCACTTGAAACGTAAATGGAATCCTGCAATGGCTCCTTATATCTTTATGGAGCGCAATGGTATCCACATCATTGACCTTTACAAAACTGCAGCAAAACTTGACGAAGCAGCAGCAGCTTTGAAAAATATCGCTAAATCAGGCAAAAAAGTACTTTTCGTTGCAACAAAGAAGCAAGCTAAGCAAGTAGTTGCTGATAAGGCTACTTCTGTTAATATGCCATTCGTTATCGAACGCTGGCCAGGTGGTATGCTTACTAACTTCCCTACTATCCGTAAGGCAGTTAAGAAGATGACTAACATCGACAAGATGATGAAGGACGGTACATTTGATAACCTTTCAAAACGTGAACGTCTTCAAGTATCTCGTCAACGTGCAAAATTGGAAAAGAACCTTGGTTCTATCGCTGACTTGAACAGACTTCCATCAGCACTTTTCGTAGTTGACGTATTGAAAGAGCATATTGCAGTAGCAGAAGCAAAGCGTCTTGGTATTCCAGTATTCGCTATTGTAGATACTAACTCTAACCCAGATGTAGTTGACTTCGTTATCCCGGCAAACGACGATGCTTCTAAGTCTATCGAACTTATCCTTGATACAGTTTGCGCTGCAATGCAAGAAGGTCTCGAAGAAAGAAAAGCAGAAAAGGCTGACGCTCCTGAAGCAGAAGACAAAGATGCAGCACCAAAGCGTGAACGCCGCCGCATCAAAAAATCTGCACCAGAAGCAGAAAAGGTAGACGCTGAATAATCTACTCAATTAATTAATAACCAAAAATAACTATAATAGATATGGCTGTTACAATGAGCGACATCAGCAAGCTCCGTAAACTTACTGGAGCAGGTATGATGGACTGCAAAAAAGCATTGCAAGAAACAGACGGCGATATGGACGCTGCTGTAGAGATTATCCGTAAGAAAGGTCAAGCAGTTGCTGCAAAGCGTGAAGACCGCGAGGCTTCTGAAGGATGTGTTCTCTCTGCATGTGCTGACGATTTCGCTGCTATCGTAGCCCTTAACTGCGAAACAGACTTCGTTGCAAAGAACGAAGGTTTTGTGGCTCTTACAAAGTCTATCCTTGACGCTGCAATGGCTGCAAAGGCTAAGACTCTTGATGAGGTAAAGGCTCTTACTATCGATGGCAAGACTATCGCTGACCTTATCGTTGAAGAAATCGGTAAAACTGGTGAGAAGATGGAACTCGGTGCTTACGAGTGCCTTGAAGGTGCTGGTACTACATGCTATGACCACCTTGGTAACAAACTTTCTACTATTGTAACTTTCAACAAGCCGGTTGATCGCCAAGTTGGTAGAAACATTGCTATGCAAGTTGCTTCTATGAACCCAGTTGCTGTTAGCGAAGATGCTGTTCCTGCCGAAGTTAAGGAAAAAGAACTTGCTATCGCTATTGACAAAACAAAGGCAGAACAAGTTCAAAAGGCAGTTGAGGCTGCTCTTAAGAAAGCAGGTTTCAACCTTTATACTGCAGAAAACGAGGAGCACATCCAAGAAGGCATTATGAAGGGTTATATCACAGAAGAGCAAGCTGCTCAAATCCGTGAAATCAAGGCTACTGTTGCTGAGCAAAAGGCTGCTAACTTGCCAGAGCAAATGATCCAAAATATCGCTAACGGTCGTATGAACAAGTTCTACAAAGAATCTTGTCTTCTCGAACAAGCGTTCATTATGGATGAAAAGGCTACAGTTAAGTCTTATCTTGCAAGCGTTGACGCTGATTTGACTGCTGTTGCTTTCAAGCGCGTAAACTTGAATGAAGACTAATATTTAGTCCTCTATATTATAAAAGCCGCAAGAAATTGCGGCTTTTTTTGTGCCTTATTGCAAATGATTCGCTTTTCATCCAGCAGGCTTGTTTGTTTTTTCTTTTTGTTTATTATTTTTGCTAGAATGATATATAAAACCCAATGCTATGAAAGTTCTATTTTTACTTCTGTCTTTATTCTTGAGCGGGTCGTTTAACAGTTGTGTTATAACAAAAGAGCAAGGCCGTTTAAACAGTACCCCGTTTGTTGCTCATGATGATTCTTGCCCTGTTTTCCCTGGTGGTGATGCCGAGATGATGAAGTTTATAGAAAAGAATATTCATTATCCGCAAGATGCAATTGAGGCTGGATTCGAGGGTAAGGTTGTTGTTAAATTTACGGTTACTAAATCCGGCTCAATTTGCAATATTAGTATAGTTGAAAGTGTGTGTAAATCACTTGACGAGGAGGCTGTTAGAATTGTTAAGTCTTTTCCTGAATTTACTCCTGCTATGAGAGGTAAAGAATCTGTTGATGAATGTTTGACTGTTCCTGTTGTTTTTAAGTTGCCGTCTGAGAATTTGGATGAGATTTATTATGAACCTTGTTTTCATATGCCCGTTTTACCAGGAGGAGATGCGGAGTTAATGAGGTTTATGGAAAGAAATTTACGCTATCCAAAAGATGCTCTTGAGAAAGGTATAGAGGGGCGTGTTATTACTAAGTTTACTGTTACAAAGACTGGCTCTATACGGAATATCAGAATCGTTAGAAGCGTGTATAAATCCCTTGATGAGGAAGCTATCCGACTCGTTAAGTCGTTACCGAAATTTGTGCCGGGAAAGATTGACGGTGCTTTGGTAGACATTGAATATACTCTACCTGTAAATTTCAGGTTGCCACCAGAATATAAAACAAAGAAATAGTATAAAAATAATGGATTGCTTCAAGAGAGGCAATCCATTATTTTTACTTTATGGCAATTTTACAATATTCCTTGAGCCATCATTGCTTTGGCAACCTTCATGAAACCTGCAACGTTGGCACCTTTGACGTAGTTAGTGTAATCGTCGCTCTCTTTGCCGTATTTCTGGCATTGAGTGTGGATATCAGCCATGATGCTTTTCAATTTAGCGTCAACTTCCTCTGCTGTCCAAGTAAGTTTCTGTGAGTTTTGTGCCATTTCGAGGCCTGAAACAGAAACGCCACCAGCATTTGCAGCCTTGCCAGGAGCATAGAGAATCTTTGCATTGATGAATTGGTGAACAGCCTCCGGTGTTGACGGCATGTTTGCGCCCTCAGAAACAGCGAAGCATCCGTTTTCAAGAAGAGCCTTAGCGTCGTCACCATCAAGTTCGTTTTGTGTAGCCGAAGGCATTGCAATGTCGCACTTGTAATTCCATGGGCGACCGCCTTCAACGTATTCGCAACCGTATTTTTCAGCAAATTCACGGATTCTGCCGCGGTAGATATTTTTGAGTTCAAAAATGAAATCGAGTTGCTCCTCTGTAAGACCTTCTGGAACGTAGATAACGCCGTTAGAGTCGCTCATTGTGATAACTTTTGCTCCGAGGGAGAGAAGTTTCTTTGCAGTATATGTTGCAACATTACCAGAGCCGGAAATAGCGACTTTCTTTCCTTTGATGTCAATGCCTTTTGTTGCAAGCATATTTAATAGGAAATACACATTTCCGTAGCCAGTTGCTTCCGGTCTGATAAGAGAGCCACCGAATTCAAGCCCCTTACCAGTAAAAGTACCTGTATTTTCGAGAGCCATTTTCTTGTACATACCATACATATATCCGACTTCACGGCCTCCAACGCCTATATCTCCTGCAGGAACGTCGGTATCAGGACCGATGTGACGCCATAGTTCTGTGATGAATGCCTGGCAGAAACGCATTATTTCCATATCTGATTTTCCTTTCGGGCTAAAGTCAGAACCACCTTTGCCACCACCCATAGGAAGAGTTGTAAGAGAGTTCTTGAATGTTTGCTCGAATGCAAGGAATTTCAGGATAGACTGGTTAACTGATGAGTGAAAACGAATGCCACCTTTGTACGGGCCGATAGCGTTGTTGTGCTGGATTCTGTAACCCATATTGTTCTGCACTTGACCCTTATCGTCTACCCACGAAACGCGGAAAGAGAAAATTCTATCAGGAATGCATAGACGCTCTATCAAATTGTATCGCTCAAATTCCGGATGTTCGTTATATACATCCTCGATTGATGTTAATACTTCCTCAACTGCTTGGAGGTACTCCGGTTCGTAAGGAAATCTGCGACGAAGGTCGTTGATAACTTCTGTTGCTTTCATTTTTCTAATCTCCAGTTTTGTTAATGTTTGTGCAAAAGTACACAAATAAATCGAAATTGCGAAATAATTGTTATTAAAATCGCTTAAAATCTTACATAATGGTGTTTTTTAAGCGATTTTATAAATTTTTTCTTTTTATTGTTTCTGTTTGAGTATCTTAGTTTTAGTGTTAATTTGTTGTGCATTTGGCAGTGTTGTTTACCCTTTCAATAGATTGATAAACAAGACCGAATATACCTGCTCTTGCACCAACTTTAGAGAAAGCGGGGTTGTTTCTGGTAGGGCAAACGCGGTTACTAAGGAAGATATAGATAATATCATTCTCAGGGTCAATCCAGAATGAAGTTCCTGTGTATCCAGTGTGGCCAACGACGCATGCCGGAGCCTCCTCGCAAGTTGAGGAGCGTTCAGGCTTTTCTGTGTTAGGCTTGTCAAATCCAAGCCCTCTATGTGAGTTTTTGCTTTTTGAAGTCATGAATGTTTTGACAACGTCAGGTGCTATTATTTGTGTGCCACCGTATGCTCCCTTATTCAAGAGCATAGAGCAGTATTTTGCCAAGTCGTTTGCTGTTGAGAATAGTCCGGCATTTCCTTGCACTCCTGCTGAAAACGCGGCAGTCTCGTCATGAACAGTACCAACGATAACTCCATCGCGGAAATACTCGTCAATTTCTGTAGCTGCTATTTCTGCCTTGTCGAATTTTTCAAGAGGCTTGTAGCAAGTTCTGAAAGCCCCGAGAGGACGGTAGATCTGCTCGTAGAGGAATTTGTCGTGTTTGGTGTTGTTTGCGTTCTCTTCTGCTTCCATAAGTAGGCAGAAGTTCAGGCAACTGTATAGGTAATTCTTGTTGTCACGAAGTTCGATGTTGTGAATTTTCTGCATTATAGTATCGTAAGTTACCTGGCCAACAAACAATTTCTTACCCAACTGATAGTTGAAAGCATCAGTTTTGTGGTCAGAAGTAATGTCGTGTCTAACTTTAGCGTCTTTGTTTAAGAATCCTCCACCTGCCTGTTTGGTGAAAACTGCCGTCCTTTTCCCTCCTACAAGTTTGCCTGTAAATGAAAGGCTATCGGTCATCTCTTTGTAGATGTTTAGAGCGGCTGGCATACCTGTTTCATGGTATAGAATGTCCTTTATAAGGAAATTGCCCTTTTCTGTTCCTTTCAATTCGGGAATGAATTTTTCCAACTTGTCGTTAAGTTTCATGTTTCCCAAATCTATTGTTTTCATAATAGCAGGAAGTGTCCCTGTTGCTTTAGATACCGAGGCAAGGTCAAAAATTGTATTTGCAGTAACTTTAATTTTCTTTTTGTTGTCAGTGTAACCGTAGTTCCTGTTAAAAACAATTTTGCCGTTTTTGGCAACGAGCACCTGGCAACCAGTGTAGGCTCCTTGCTTGATTCCTTCTGTGGCAAGAGAATCTGCCTGGAAGATGAATTTTTCGTCAAGGCCAACTTCTTCTGCAATCCCATAGCCAATTCTTGATGGCTTTATGTTAACTCCAGTGCCACAACTCGCAACACCGTCAATGGATACAGGCGTCTTTCCAGATATTTCACTACCACCAAAAATTGCTTGAGCGGCGTATTCTTGTGCGAATTTTTCTTTTTCATAGCCTATTACGGCAGTGTTGCAGACGTTAATAGCCTCTTTGTGCTTAGTAAGGGCATACGGCGTTGTGAAGAATACAGGAATAACCTTTCCAGCACCGGCTCCCTTAATAATCTTGTTAAGGCAAGTTACCGCCCATTGGTCTTTAGTATATATGCCGACAATTACGGTAGAAGCATCTTTAACCTTTTCTGTAACGTTGTCAGCATTTGCAGCATTCATTGCGTATTTTTCAACTGTAGTGTAAAGTCCGCATGTTTCTGTGAATTTATTAAAGGCATCATCTCCGATATTAACAACTGCAATTTTCTTTTCAATGTGTTTTATCGGCAGAATATCGTTTTCATTTTTTATGGCAGTTATAGCGGCGGAATAGAGGTTTCGCATAACAAGTTCTGCACTTCTGGTATTGACACTCTTTTCAGCATCATTTGCTGTTATCGTTGTGTTGTTGTATAGTTTTAGTGCATATTTGTATTTTAGAATTTTCTTGCAGGCATTGTCGATTAGTTTTTTGTCTTTACCACCATTTTCGTATGCCTTAATCATTGCGTCGTAATTTTTAGGCAGGTTCCTTGGTTCGAGAAGAACTTCCGCACCGGCACGCAGAGCAAGCAATCCGTTTGGTTGGTCATCAACGATTGCTCCTTTCATTTTTAGTGCATCGGTAAAGACCAGCCCTTTAAAGCCCATTTCTTCCTTGAGAAGTTTGGTAACAACGCTACTGCAAAGAGAAGAAGGCAATTTGCCGGTCTTTAAAGCCGGAATGTTAAGGTGAGCAATCATTACGCCAGACAGACCTGCTTTAAAATAATTTTTGAAAGGGATAAGATCGCTTGACTGAAGTTCTATTAAAGAGCGTTCAACCAAAGGAAGAGTCTTGTGTGAGTCGTCGTGAGTGTCACCGTGTCCTGGAAAATGTTTTGATACAGACATAACGCCGTTGTCTTCAAGACCGCGCGAGTAGGCAATTGCCTTGCTGCTAACGTTTGACGGTTTCTCGCCAAAAGAGCGTGTTCCAATAACAGGGTTATTAGGATTGCTATTTACGTCAAGAACAGGAGCGAAGTTAACGCTTATTCCAAGTGCTTTGCATTCTTTGGCCATTTCCGCTCCATATTCGTAGAGGAGTTTGTCATTTTGAATAGCACCAAGCATCATGTTTTTGGGGAAACGGGGTGTGTTCGGCATTCTCATAGAAAGACCCCATTCACCGTCGATAGCAACGAATACCGGTGTTTTTGAAATGCTGTTTATGTAATTTACCAGTTCTGCATGGTTCTTGGCAGGACCTGGGCTGAAATATATGCAGCCGATATTGTACTTATTCACCAGCAGTTTTATCTCGTCTTTTGCTTTTTGAATATCCCTTGGAGCTACCGCTTGGGCAATTAATTGCCCAATTCGTTCTTCTGTTGAAAGTGAGTTGAAAACGCTATCAACCCATTCATTCATAGCATGGGAGTCGGTATTATTTAGCAAAATAGTTTTGTGTTTGCTGTTTGCCAAAAATGGAAGTAAGGCACATAGGGTAATTGTAATAATTAGTTTTTTCATTTTAGTTATGGATTTATTCAAAGAACATTCTTGGGGTTGGGTCTGGATTTATTTGTTGATTGTTTTTTGTCATTTCTTTTATGATGTCAATCATTGAATATTTCAGTGATACTTCGGTTTTTCCTAACAGTTTTGCTCTGGTAAGAGGTTCCATATTGTCACCGCCTTCATAAAGATAACTGATAGTTGCAATGGTGTAAGTTTTGTTTGGCTGAAGAGGCTCTCCGTCAATAAGAATTTCGACAGCCTTTTTGTCTTTATAAGTTACTTTTACCTGCTTGCTTACGGCGTCACCATCGCGTGAGCCCATAATGTCGAATGCTTCCTTTATAGACTTTCCGTCAAGTTCAATAACGTTGACATAGTTTTCGAAAGGCAGCATAGTGTGGATAAGACCTAAAGAAATGTCACCTTTAGGAAGAGGCTTGCGTATGCCGCCTTTGTTGCCTATGGCAAAATCGATATGTTTGTCGGTGACTGTTTGGCCTATTTCATAAATCTTGTCAGCAACCCAGTTAGAAAGAGGGTTTGTGCCACGATTTGGGTATTCAGCGGCGGATTTCCCAATGATGATTTGTTTCATTTCCTCTACACCCTTGTCGTAAGGTTTCAACCATTCCGCAATTTTTGGGTCTGTTCTGTCGTCATAGCGAGCGTCAATCTTTATCAGTTCGCTTTTCGGGGTTTCATCAAGGTCATCAAGGTCTATTGTGATTTTTCCGAGATATTCTCCATTGCTTCCAGTTTGGGCAACGAGAACAGTTTTACCGACTTTGTTTTTAAATAAACTCTGATGATTGTTCGATTTTGAGTCTATTCTTGTGTGAGAGTGTCCTCCGATTATTATGTTTATGTCCTTACTGTTTAATGCGAGGATGGAGTCACAAGGCAAGTTAGGTCTGCTTGTTGTGTAGCCAATATGAGAAAGAACTATAACGTAGTCAGCCTTACCTTTGCTTTTTAGCATAGTTGCGATACTGTCGGCAACGAAAGCCGCATCTTTGTATTCCATACCAATGCGGTTACCAGGAAGAATCATACCCTCTGGTTGGCATCCAATGCCGATGAAGGCAATTTTCTTGTCGTCAAATTTTTTGATTACGTATTCCTTTGTCATTCCTTTTAGCGGAGTTTTGTCGAAGTTATAGTTCGCACAAATTTTTTCTGCTTTTAGAATCTTATAGTTTTTTGCAAGGGCCTCCAAACCGTTGTCGAACTCGTGGTTGCCAATGGTTACTATGTCGTAACCGAGTTTGTTCATGCCCCCGTATTCAACTTCACCGCCAAAAGCAGTAAAATAGAGAAAACCTTGAACGTCGTCACCAGCATCAACAAGTAGAGAATGCTCTTCTGTGTTTCTAATGCTGTCGATAACAACCTTTCTTCTGGCAAGTCCACCAGCATATTTGGTTTTTTCGGGAACAATGTTGCCGTGAACGTCATTAGTGTGCATAATCACTAAATCGTCAGCGGCGGCCGGCTGGCACAAGAAAATGGCAGACAGTCCAACTATTACTATATTTTTGATTTTCATATTTTATTGGTTTTATTTTACGAATTTACGACAAAAATTACGTAGTTGTTTGCAAAAAATACATTATTTGCAAAATATAACATTTTTGTAGCCTATTAAGGGAAATAGTTGAATATATAACTGTCTGAGCCATTCTATATTGGATGTAAATAAGCGATAAAAACGCAAAAGGTATAAAAACTTATTAACTAAGTTGCATAATTGGAAAATAATTAGTTACTTTGCACCGCTTTTCGCAATCTCTGGCAAGACAGGTGGTTTGTTACATTGCGATAATTATTAACGTTTTAATTTATAGTAAAATGGATTTGATTAAAGTTGCCGAAGAGGCTTTTGCTACAGGCAAGCAACATCCGGAGTTCGGACCGGGCGATACTATTACAGTAGCATATCGCATTAAAGAGGGTAACAAGGAACGTATCCAGCAGTACCGCGGCGTTGTAATCCGCATTTCTGGTGATGGAGAAAAGAAGCGTTTCACAGTTCGTAAGATGAGCGACAACATTGGTGTTGAGCGTATTTTCCCAATTGAGTCTCCGTTTATCGACAGTATTACAGTTAACAAATATGGTAAAGTTCGCCGTGCAAAATTGTACTATCTTCGCGAACTTACTGGTAAGAAGGCTCGTATTAAAGAGCGTCGTGTTAACACTGTTAAGTAAGCGAGAACAATTCCGAATGACATATAAAAGAGGATGCCAACTGCATCCTCTTTTGTCGTTTTTAGGGGATAAGGTAGATAGGGGATGAGGGAACTATAGTAGGTATGGTATGAATAGTATTTTTAGGCTCAGAAGCAAAAAGGTATGGGATTGACCCAAAAGCCATAACTCTATAAGGCTGCTCTCGTCAAACACAATCAATAAACCATTTGCTCCTACAGAGCGCTTTTTTAGGAGTGTTGCTTACCTGGGGCGTTGCCCCAGGCTGATGAACCATTGGGCTTTCAGCCGCAAATATAATTGTTTTTTGATTTCGCAATCGCGGACGCTTTTATTCAAAGCGTCCCTACAGTGAATGTTACTCAATTGATTGAATATCTGTTATTTGTAGGGACACATTGCAAATGTGTCCGCAACGCACGAATAAAATGGATTTTAAATGTTTCTTATTCCGCAACAAAGTCGAAGAGGCTAAATTTTATTCATTCAACGTCATAGCCTCTACATTCTATAAGCACTACGTTAACTTCTAAAACAACCGTTCAACTAATGGGATGGCAGAATCGTTCAATGCTAAAATCAAACTGTTCAGAGCGAATCAAAGAGGTATTGCCGACAAGGAGTTCTTCTTTTTCCGTATAGCTAAATTATTTGGTTATCCACACTAAAAATCTACTGACCCTATTTTTAGGCTGCGTCTCGGTTTGTATTATCTTTCGCTATGCGCAAGATAGGATGCGGTTCGGCAAAGTCGAACTAAAAACTGTGTTTTTGTTTGTCTCTGCTCTCACCTTTCACTATCTTTTGTTAAGATAAACTGCACCTCGGAATAAAAAACAAGAAAACTTGTTTTTTCTCCTCTCGGTTTGTATTATCTTTCGCTATGCACAAGATAGGATGCGGTTCGGCATAGTCAAACTAAAAAACTGTGTTTTTGTTTGTCTCTGCTCTCACCTTGCACTATCTTTTGATAAGATAAACTGCACCTCGGAATAAAAAACAAGTAAACTTGTTTTTTCTCCTCTCGGTTTGTATTATCTTTCACTTCGTGCAAGATAGGCTGCGATTCGGCAAAAATCCCTAAAAACTACGTTTTTATTTTTTTTTGCTCTCACCTTGCACTATCTTTGCACCATATTTTGAATAAGATTTGTTATTATGGGTAATTTTTTTAAAATCTGTGCCGTGGGTTTGACAGCGGCAATTGGGATTACTTCCTGTATCCAAGAAGAGGCGTTGAACACAGAATGCGATATTCTTACTTGTACAGTGCCTGAATCTATCTTGGAATCAGCAGTTGTTATTGATAATTATACTGTTATACTTCGTATCAAGCCTGATGGCGATATCTCAAAGTTGGCTCCAGAATTTACTCTTACAGATGGAGCAACAATTTCACCTGCAAGTGGTACTCCGCAAGATTTCTTAAATGCAAAAAATCATACTATTTATTATACTGTAACATCACAAGATGGTGAGTGGTCAAAGAGGTACCCTGTAAAGGTTATCCAGCAGGAAGTGCCTGCAGAATATAACTTTAACGGCAACCGCCTTGATCCCAGCAACAAGTATTCGATATTTGTTGAACGCGATGGCAATGGGGAGTCTGTGTTGACATGGGCATCTGGCAATCCAGGTTACGTTATGTGCGGTGTTGCTGATAGAAATGCTCAGAAGGATTATGGCTATCCTGATGATCCTTTGACATATAAGCAGCATATTTGGAAATATTTTCCGACAAGGGCTGTCTATGCAGATGATGTCGTTTTGAAAAAGAATGCAGAAGACGGAAATACGTATTTTTATAATCCGGACGGAACATACGCAAAACCTGAGTATATTAGACTGACAACGTGTTCTACTGGATTCTTTGGCTCTTCTGTTGGAATGCCAATTGCGGCGGGTAATATGTTCCAGGGCTTTTTTGACCTTGGCCAGGCTATCGGCAATGCCCGTGGTGCAACTAAGTTTGGTGAACCTTACCATTATGTTCCTGTCAGATTGCAGGGTCGTTACAGGTACAAGGCTGGTAAGGTGTTTACCGATAAGTATGGCAGGGTAGTTCCTGATAAGAAAGATATTTTCTCAATCTATGCCCTTTTCTTTGAGTCAGAACCAGGTAAGGTTGACTATATAGATGGCTACATTCACGAAAAGAATTTCCAGCATGAAAATTTGGTTTCTATCGCTATGGTAGGCGACGAGAGAGAGTCTGACGAGTGGGTTACTTTCGATGTTCCGTTTGAGAAGGCTGTCAATGGCAGGGAGTTGGATAGAGACAAGTTGGGTCAAGGTGTCTACAAGGTAGGCATTGTAATTTCATCAAGTCTTGACGGCGATGTCTTTGAAGGAGCAGTTGGCAGTACTCTTGATATTGCCGATTTGAAGTTAGTTAATGAAAATGAAGAATAAAAAGGAGGAACAGTCATGAAAAAATATATATTAACTGTAATTGCAGCGTTAACGGTTTTTGCAGGATTTAGTCAGGTTAGCCGTACAAAAGCGTTGATAAATGCTTCTTTGAAAAATTGGGAGATAGAATTGCGTGCGGGTTATAATATAGGTGGAGTTGCTCCGCTTCCATTGCCTCAAGAAATAAGAAAATTGGAAAGTTACAGTCCAACATTGCCTTTCTCTGTTGAGGCTGATTTTACTAAACGCTTTGGCTCAGAAAACAAATGGGGTATTCTTTTCGGTGTTAAAATGGAAAACAAGAATATGGACACAAAAGCGAAAGTTAAGAACTACAATATGGAAATAGTTGGTGACGGAGGGGAGAAAGTTGGCGGTCGCTGGACTGGTGGCGTTCAGACTTCTGTTAGAAATTCATATCTCACTTTCCCGATTTTGGGCATTTATCGTGTCCACCCGCGAACAAATATCAAACTTGGAGTGTTCTTGTCATATATGATGGAAGGAAAGTTTGAGGGTTATGTCTATGACGGATATCTTCGTCAAGGCGATCCAACAGGTTTGAAGGTGGAGTATTCCGGAGATGATGTTGCAACATATGATTTTTCAGATGATTTGCGAACATTCCAATGGGGTGCTCAAGCCGGTGTTGACTGGAAAGCATTCAAGCACCTGAAACTTTATGCAGATTTAACTTGGGGTTTGAATAACGTCTTCCATAGCGACTTCAAGACTATTACATTTGATATGCACCCGATTTATCTAAATCTTGGTGTAGGTTACATATTTTAAGGTAAAAAAAGATGATAAAAGCAGTAATTGTAGGTTACGGTAATATCGGTAAGTTTGTTCTTGATGCCCTTATAGAGGCACCTGATTTTGAAATTGCCGGAATTGTACGCCGTGATGTCAGCAATGTCCCTGAAGAGTTGAAGGGATACAAGGTTGTTAGTGATTTGAAAGATGTTGAGGCAGATGTTGCTATTTTGTGTACTCCTACCCGTAAGGTAGAGGAATATGCAAAGTATGCTTTGTCTCTTGGTATGAATACTGTTGACAGTTTCGACATACATACATCAATCAAGGAATTGCGTCGCAGCCTTGGCGAAGAAGCAAAGAAATATGGCAAGGTTTCAGTTATTTCAGCAGGTTGGGACCCGGGAAGCGACTCGATAGTAAGGGCGTTAATGCAGGTGTGTGCTCCTAAAGGTCTTACATATACTAATTTCGGACCAGGGATGAGTATGGGTCATACAGTTGCTGTAAAGGCGATTGAGGGCGTTAAAAATGCTTTGTCAATGACTATTCCATTGGGAACAGGCATTCACCGCCGTATGGTATATGTTGAATTGCTCGACGGATATAAATTGGAAGACGTTGCTGCTAAGGTAAAGGCTGACCCTTATTTTGTTAATGACGAGACACATGTTATGCAGGTTGCCGATGTTGATGAAGTTAAGGATATGGGTCATGGCGTTAATATGGTAAGAAAAGGTGTTTCAGGCAAAACTCAGAATCAGCGTTTCGAATTCCAAATGTCGATCAATAATCCGGCGTTGACAGCGCAGGTATTGGTAGGGGCGGCGCGTGCTTCAATGCGTCAGAATCCTGGAGCATATACAATGATTGAAGTTCCAGTAATCGATTTTCTATATGGCGATAGAGAAGAACTGGTAAGTCATCTCGTTTAGAACAGAATTTTTGTAGAATATTGTCGGAGTACTGCTTAGCAAAAGGCGGTACTCCGCTTTTGTTTTTTGGCTTGGTATCTACGATAAGCAGTCTATTTAAAAAAAATTAAAATATAATTACGACTATTTGGAATAAGGAATTTTGTTGTACCTTTGAACTGAATAAGTAGTGGCCGCATAAGAATATTAAAAAATTTTTTAGTTTTTGCTATCCATTATCTTAGAATCGAAAAACTAATATTATTAACTAACATAAAACCAATTCAATGAAAAAAGTATTCGTAATGGCACTTGCAGTGTGCATGAGCGGAATTCTTTTCGCACAGCCACGCAGTGCTAGCCAACCAGAATTATTGGTGAAGACAAATTATGGATTGATGGCTCCGGTATGGTCTCCAGACGGGTCTAAAATTGCCATGACTTCAGACAATTACACTGGTATTATTGTTGCAAATGCAGATGGTACAAACCTCAAGCAGTTAACAAGTGCGGCAGGAGCCGGCTACAAAATGCAATGGAAAGCCGATAGTAAGCAAATTCTTGGCAGAACAAATGTTGTAGAGTCAGGTCGCGTTTTTCACGAAGTGAAAGCATGGTCAGTTGACGGTGGCGCAAGCCAGACATTAGTTGCAAAGACAAGGCTTAATGGCACACCAACATGGAAGAGTCTTGCTTCAGTTCAAAGAAAGGCAGTAGTTAACGGTAATGTTTATGAAATGATGGTAAACGATCCTGCAGGAGTGGCATCACGCGTTGCTTCATTAAAGCAATTCTCTGGTAAAATTATCATCAATCCGGCATTGTCTCCAGACGGTTCAAAGGTTGCATTCCAGGTTCCTGGTAAGGGTATCTATGTTTGCAATGTTGACGGCTCGGCATTGTCATTCGTTATGAAAGCATCACACCCTGCATGGTTGCCTGACGGTAAGAACCTTATCGCAACAGTAGTAAAGGATAATGGTGAAGTATTCACTTCTTCAGATATCTACACAGTAAATGTTGCAACAAAAGCAAGTGTTAACTTGACAAGCAACACAAGTGTAGTTCCATTGACACCGGCTGTTTCTCCTGACGGAAAGAAAGTTGCTTTTGAAAACGCAGCAGATGCAGCTATTTATGTTATTAACCTCAAATACTAATGAATATGAACCGTTTTACATCAAAGATAGCAAAAGGTGCAGTTGCATTATCATTGCTTGCAATGGCAGCACCATCAGTAAACGCTGCTGAGGTAACAGGCTGGGGTGATTTCAAATTATTCCTTGACCCAGGTCACGCAGGACGTGAAAATCAAGGACTTTGGGGCTATTCCGAAGCAGAAAAAGTGCTTGCTGTTGCTCATACAATCCGTGAGTATCTAACTACATATACCGATATGCCGGCTGAAAACTTGAAGTTATGCCGTGAAACAGAGGCTGATCAAGTTAGTTTGGAAGAGCGCTCAGATATGGCAAATGCGTGGGGCGCAGACTTTTTTTATTCAATCCACTCAGATGCTTCTGCTGCTACAAATACAACAGTTACTTTGTTTGGCGGTTGGCGTAAGGACGGAGTTGAGATTGAAAAGACTCCTAATGGCGGTAAGGCATACGGTGAAATCCTTAACCCTAACTTGACAAGCGTTATGCGTATTGAGACTCGCGGTAACTGGCATGACCGTTGTTTCTATGACAGAGCACCGCAGACTCATACTAACCAATACCCGTATTTGTCGGTTAACCGTCGCTCGAATATGGCTTCATTGTTGAGTGAAGGTGGTTACCACACTATCGCTTCACAACAGCAACTTAATATCAACAAGGACTACAAGCGTTTGGAGGCTTTCGCTGCATTCCAATCAATCTTGAAATTCCGCGGTTTGAATTTGCCTGTTCAAACATTCCTTACAGGTATCATCACAAACTCTGAAAATGGTGTTCCTGTTGACGGTGCTACAGTAACTGTTGAAGGAAAAACTTATACAACAGATACTTGGGAATCAGTATTCAACAAATATACTAAGAACCCGGATTTGATTCATAATGGTTTCTTTTTCTTTGAAAATCTTGAAGCAGGTAAAGAGGTTGAAATAGTTTTCAACGCTCCTGGTTATGATGAGGTTAAGAAGAAAGTGACTATCAAGTCAAACCTTGAAGGCGTTTCAAATGACAATGTTACATGGGCAGATATCCAGATGACTTCTAATGCACCTGCAAAGGTTGCTACAATCTCTGTTGAGGATCCTACTAATGTAACTCCTGTTTATCCGCTTGTATTGACTTTCTCAAGAAAGATGGATAAGGCTTCTGTCGAGCAGGCATTCTCTATCAGCAATAATGGTGAGGTTGCATTGTCTTGGGAAAACGACTATACTTTGAGCATTGACTTGAGCAAGTTGCAGGCTCTTCAGTCTTATACAATCAAAATTGACGGTTCTATCGCTAAGAACTCCCAAACTAACCAACCGTTTGACGGTAACGGTGACGGTGTTGGCGGTGACAACTATGAATTGGTTATCACAATGGCTGAACCTGACGTAGATGCTCCTAAGATTGTTTCAACAACTCCGGCTATGGACGGCGAGGTTGCTTATACTCTTCGCCCGGTTATCCGTGTTGAATTTGACGAAATCCTTAACTGGAATGAAGATAAGAACGGTACTGCTTTGACATTGACAGATGCTGCCGGTAAGGAATATGCTGGTAAGTTGACTCATGACATCATTGGCGAGGCTTCTGTTCTTCACTATTACTTGGCAGAAGACCTTCCTTTGGATAAGTGTTTCCTTGTAACTCTTGCTGGAGGCTTGGCTGACTTGTCTGGCAACGAAACAAAAGAAACTAAGTTCCGCTTCCTTTCAGAATATAGAGGCATTCTAAGTCAAGAAACATTGCTTGAACTTGATGACATTGCTGGTTTCTGGGCTCCTGACGGTTCTGGTTCTTCTGAAGGCTTGACTCAAGAATCTAACTTCTTTAAGGCTGATTCTAAGTCTGCAACAGGTACAGGTGGCTCAGTTAAGTTGATTTACGACTTTGACCAGACTTCAACAGGAAACTTGTGGCAAATCCGCGAATACCACTCTGGTCAAAATATCAAAAAGACAACAACAGACGGAGTCTTGACATTCTGGCTATACGGTGATGGTTCAAACAACTCAGTCTCAGCAATGGTTCGTGCTGGTACTAAAGCATCTGGTGGCTTGAAACATAATCTTAAGACTATCAACTTCCGTGGTTGGAATCTCATTGTTTGGGATTTGAAAAATGATGAATACGCTCACTTTACAGGTACGGATGAACTTGTTGACGCATGGAAATTCGACAGTTTCTTCTTGAAACATGAGAATACAGATGCAGATCCTACCCTGCCGCAACAGGCATGGAAGGGTGCTATCAATATTGACAAGTTTGAATTTAATAAGTTCGACAATGCAGCAGTAAGAACAGCAAAGATTGAAGATATTCAGATTGGTTCAGGTGCGGTAGAAGAATTGGGCGTTGAAGCATTGAGCATTGTTAAGAGTGCAAACGTATTGACAGTTTCTGCTCCTGTAGCAGTTGAGGTAATCGACGTATTCAATGCTGCTGGTGTAAGAGTGCTTTCACTTGCTCCTGCTGCTCAAATGGCAGAAGTTGCTATCGACGGTCTTGAAAGAGGCGTTTACATCGTGAATGTAAAGGCAGGTTCTCTTGCTAAGACAGTTAAGTTTGTGAAATAATCATTTTCTACAAATAATGTTAAGGAGGTCGCTTTGTGGCCTCCTTTTTTGTTGTGTATAAGTTGATTATAATATAATTTAACTTAGAAAGTTTAGCAAATAGGGCTAAAAATGATTAATTTTGTAAACCAATAGACCATAAAAGTGAAACGTTATATTCCTATATCATTGATAATTGTGCTGTTTGCCGGGATTTCTCTCTTGGTACATACTGCTTTACCCCATGTTCATCATGATAAGAGTATAACTGTTGTTTTGCCGTGGCATAGTGATGAGCCGTGTAGTGAATCGGGTCATCAGCATCATCATAATGCTTGCCTGATAAGCACAATCTTGGTTTCGTCAAATTCCGATGAGAACGAAAAGATTGAGTTGGCGGAAGCTAATTCCGAAAGCAGTTCGGATGTTATCGCTAAATTCATAAGCGACTTTTTTTGTTTAGAAAATTTATATCATTATTTTGTAAGGCAGTCCGTTATCAAATGGTATGGATTTAAAGCCTTAAAAGTATTAAGTATTTCTGTTTCATGCAATTTATTGCGTGCTCCTCCTGTAAGTTCTTTTTAGAGTTAGTAAACACAATTAAGAACTTAACATAGTGCGTTATGCCGTTATGCATAAGTTGCACGATCATATAAAACATTCAATGAAAAAAATATTTTTATTTTTGGCGGCAGTTGCTTTATTAGCCGTCAATACAGGTTGCCATAATCATGAGCACAAGGAAGAACATGTTCATGCGGAAAAATTGCAGTTAACAGGTTATGGCGCGGATTACGAGGTTTTTGCAGTTGCTTCTCCTTTTGTTGTTGGTGAAGAGTCACATATTTCTGCTCACATTTCCAAGTTGTCTGATTTTAAGCCTCTCGAAAAGGGTGAGGTGACAGCAACTCTTGAAGTAGGTGGGGCAAAGATATCTGCAACAGTTAAGGAACCAATAGAGCCTGGTATCTTTAAAATTGGAATTAAGCCGGAAAAGGCAGGTGCTGGAAAACTTGTTTTCGACATAACAGGCGAAAATGGAAAATCACAGGTGGTTGTTGCCGACATTGCGGTATTTGATGATGAGCATGCCGCACACGAGGATGCTCATTCGAAAGAAGTTGAAAGCAGCAACGGCGTTCAGTTCTCCAAAGAAATGAGTTGGAAAGTTGATTTTGCCACAGAGGTTTGTAACCCAATGCCATTTGGCGAGGTTATCAGAACCATTGCACAGATAGAGCCGTCGCAGGGTGATGAAAAACTCGTTACTGCAAAGGCTTCTGGCGTTGTTACTTTTGCAAGACCGGGCCTTGTGGAGGGTGCTGCTGTATCTGCCGGTAGTGCTATCTTCCATATTGACGGCAGTGGTATGGCTGATAATAACTTGTCTGTCAAGTTGGCACAAGTGGAAAGCGACTACAATTACGCAAAGCAGAACCTTGAAAGAAAGAAGGAACTTGCAAAGGATAATATCGTTTCTGCAAAGGATTTGCAGGAGGCAGAGCGTTTGTTTAAATCTGCCGAGGCTGAATATAATAATCTAAACGGTCATTTTGCAGCAGGAAAGCAGGTTGTTACTGCTCCGATATCAGGTTTTGTAAAGCAATTGTTCGTTAAAAACGGCGAGTTCGTTCAGGCAGGTCAGGCTGTTGCTTCGGTATCGCAAAATAGAAATCTTTATATAACGGCAGAATTGCAACCGTCATATTATCCATTGCTTTCAAGAATTGAGTCAGCGAATTTCCGTGGATTGAATAGCGATAAAGTTTATTCTGTAAGCGAATTGGGCGGCAGACTGGTTTCTTACAGCAGAAATGTTTCTGCAGATTCACCTTTATTGCCAGTCGTTTTCCAGGTTAACAATAATATAGACCTGTTGCCAGGTTCATTTGTTGAAATGTTTATCTACACAAATAAAGCAACTAATTGCCTTGCTGTTCCTAATGGGGCATTGGTAGAGGAAATGGGTAATTTCTTTGTATTTGTGCAGTTAACTCCGGCATTCTTTGAAAAGCGTCAGGTGACAATCGGAACAACAGATGGCAAACGAGTACAGATTCTTTCTGGCGTTAAAGCAGGAGAAAGAGTTGTCAGCAAAGGAGCAGTTATGGTGAAACTTGCGCAGGCTTCAGGTAAATTGGATGCTCATTCAGGTCACGTTCATTAATAGGGAGGGCTTCTTATGAATTTTATTAATGGTATAATAAAAGTCTCCCTGAAAAACCGTTTGCTCGTGTTGCTTGGGGCTATTTTGCTGGTCATTGGCGGTGTATATTCTTCACGGAATATGGATGTCGATGTCTTTCCAGACCTTACAGCCCCAACAGTTGTTATTATGACTGATGCGCACGGAATGGCAACGGAAGAGGTTGAGCGATTGGTTACTTTCCCGATAGAAACAGCGGTTAACGGTGCAACAAATGTGCGCCGCGTCCGTTCCGCTTCCATGTACGGCTATTCTTTTGTGTGGACTGAATTTGATTGGGGTATGGATATCTTCAAAGCCCGTCAGATTGTCAGCGAAAAAATGGTTACTCTTAACGGAACTTTGCCTGAAGGCATCACTCCTGTTCTTGCTCCGCAGTCAAGCGTTATGGGTGAAATTCTCTTTATTGGCTTGCAGGCGGATACAACGTCGATGATGGAGTTGAGAACGCTTGCAGAATGGGTTATTAAGCCTGCTATCTTGGCTACTGGCGGCGTTTCGCAGGTTACAATTATCGGTGGCGACTATAAGCAGTATCAGATTCTTGCCGATCCGCAGAGGATGAACAAGTATGGAGTTTCTATTGATGACCTTGAAGCGGTTGGTAAAACATTAAGTACAAATTCTACAGGTGGCGTAGTGCGTGATTTCGGTAATGAGTTCGCTTTGCGTGGTATGGGCCGTTCAACGGATTTGGAAGAGTTGGGCTCTACGCTTGTAAAGACGCTAAACGGAAAACCTATTGTATTATCAGATGTTGCTGATGTTGTTATCGGTAGTGCTGTAAAGATGGGTTATGCTTCGCAAAATGGGCAGCCGGCAATCATTTTGTCTGTGTCAAAGCAACCGAATATCAATACGCTGAACGTTACTGAAAAGATTGAGGAGAATTTAGAGAATATCCGAAAGTCACTTCCTTCTGACATTAAGATGGATACAAAGATTTTCCGTCAGGCAGACTTTATTGAGACTTCTGTTAATAATGTTGGTAGTGCATTGCTTGAAGGTGCTATCTTCGTTATCCTTATATTGTTTATCTTCTTGAACAGTTACCGTACCACGGTTATTTCTATTATTGCCATTCCACTGTCTTTGCTCGGAACGGTTATCGTTTTATATCTTTTGGGTATGAATATCAATACGATGACCCTTGGTGGTATGTGCATTGCTATCGGCTCTCTTGTTGATGACGCGATTATTGATGTGGAAAACGTTTATAAGCGGTTGAGGCAAAACTATAAGCGCCCGAAGGAGGAGAGAACACCTGCTCTTACAATCGTCTATGAGGCTTCAAAGGAGATTCGTGCGTCAATCTTGAATGCAACGTTTATCATCATGGTTGCGTTTGTTCCGTTGTTCTTCCTATCAGGTATGGAAGGCAGAATGTTGAAGCCACTCGGTATTGCATATATCATCTCTCTATTTATGTCACTGATAGTTGCAATGACTGTAACACCGCTATTGTGCCACCTTATTTTATCTAATGACAAGTATTTGTCAAAAAATGAAAAAGACAGTTGGCTTACAAGAAAACTTTCGTCAGGTTACTATCATTCCTTGTCGTGGGTATTGGGCAAAAAGAAATTGGTTATTTCGACAACGGTGATTCTTCTCGTTGGTTCGTTTGTAACGCTCTTGTCTATGGGACAGAGTTTCTTGCCAGATTTCAATGAAGGCTCGGCAACAATCTCTGCGGTGGCAAAACCCGGAGTTTCACTTGAAGTTAACAATCAGCTTGGAAATTTGATAGAAACAGAGTTGCTGAAAATTCCTGAAGTAACGGCAACCGCACGCCGTACAGGTCGTGGCGAGTTGGACGAGCACTCACAGGCGACAAATAGTGCCGAAATCGATGTCCAATTCGTTTTGAAAGACCGTTCTCGTGATGAGGTTTTCAATGATATGCGTAAGTGTATGGCTTCTATTCCTGGCATTGCGGCAACTGTAGGTCAGCCTCTTGGACACCGTATTGACCACATGCTGTCGGGAACGAGGGCAAGTATTGCTATCAAGTTGTTTGGTACGGATATTAGCCGCATGTATATGATTGGCAACCAAATCAAGAGTGAAATAGAAGGTATTGAGGGTCTTGTTGACGTCAGTGTAGAGCAACAGACCGAGACCCCGCAGTTGCAGGTGCGTGCAAACCGTGCAGCCTTGGCTAAGTATGGCATCACGATGGAGCATTTCAATAAGTTTATCGAGTTGGCGTTTGCCGGTGTTCGCCTTTCAGACGTTTATGAAGGTCAGCGCAGTTTTGATTTGATTTTGCGTCTAAATAAGAATTATACGGAGAGTATAGAAGATGTGAAAAATGCTTTGATAGATACAGGCGACGGTGGCAAAGTGCCGTTGAGCGAGGTTGCTGAAATTGTTTCCGTAGGCGGTCCTAATACTGTTTCAAGGGAGAATGTTCAGCGTAAATTGGTCGTTTCTGCCAATGTTTCTGGTCGTGATTTGGGTAGTGCCGTTGATGATATACGCTCAAAGATTGAGGAGACTATCAAATTGCCGGAGGGTTATCGTGTTGAATATGGTGGCCAGTTTGAAAGTGCACAAAGTGCTACGCGGACGCTGGCTTTGACAACGGTTATTGCAATCTTTGTTATCTTCTTGTTGCTATATGGCGAATTTAAGAGTGCTTCACTTTCAGGTATCGTTTTGATAACATTGCCTCTTGCTCTTATCGGTGGCGTATTTGCAGTAGCGGTAACTTCTGGAGTTGTTAGTATTCCGTCGATTATCGGATTTATTACCCTCTTCGGCGTTGCAACGCGTAATGGTATATTGTTGATTTCTAAGTATAAGCACTTGCAGGAAGAAGGAGAGCCATTGCGACAGACAGTTCTTGACGGTTCTATAGACCGTTTGAATCCTATTTTGATGACGGCATTGACTTCTGCACTTGCGCTTATACCGTTGATTATCAATGGAGACAAGCCTGGTAACGAAATACAGAGTCCTATGGCGGTTGTTGTTCTTGGCGGTTTGCTCACTTCAACACTGCTTAATATCTACGTAATGCCGATTATTTACGAATGGTATGCAAAACGCAAAAACAAAAAGTAATGAGAAAGACAATATTAATCATATCGGCATTGCTTGCATTGCCGGCATTCTCGCAACAGAGTTTTGATGGCGTGTTGAAATCTGTTGAGGAGAATAATTACACACTTGCTGCTGCTAAGGAGTCTGTAAAGGCAAACAAACTTGCCAATAAGACTGGTTTGACACCCTCTGACCCGGAGGTGGAATTTGGCTATATGTGGCGCAACCTTGAGGGTGGTAATAAAAAGGCGGTTAATGTCCGTCAGGGTTTTGATTTTCCGACGCTCTATGCGCAGCGTGGCAAGTTGGCGAATATGAAAAACGATTCAGAGGATGTTTCTTATAGTGTTTCACGTATGAATATCCTTCTTGAAGCGAAAACCGTTTGCATTGAGTTGGTTAAGCAGAATGCTTTGCTACGACTATATGAAAATCAGTTGGCAAATGCTGTCGAAATTTCGCAGACTATTGAGAGAATGGACAAATCAGGAGAGGCGAATCTGCTTGATAAGAATAAGGCACAACTCAATGTTGCAACTCTTCTTTCTGAGGTTGAGGCAATCAAGTTGGAAAAGGCTCGACTGATGAAAGACCTTGTTCGCTTGAATGGCGGTAAGGAAATTACTTTCGATGTGGCGCAGTTTGAGGCTGTTGAATTGCCGTCAGATTTTGCGGAGTGGTATGCCGCTGCAGAGGCACAGAACCCGAATATCCAGTATCTCCGCAGTATGGTAGATGTAAAGGAAAGGGAGGTGAAAGTGTCGAAGCACGAATGGTTGCCGAAGTTGTCCGTTGGCTATTCTGGAGAATTTCTTGACGCAGAAAAGACGCAGGGCGTTTCGGTAGGCGTTTCTATCCCATTGTGGCAGAACAAGAACAGAATTAAGCAAGCCAAGGCAGAAGCACTGGCTGCTGAATATGCAAAAAACGATGCAGAATTGAATTTGGAGAACAGCCTTCAGACTCTTTTCGAGCGAGTAAAGGTCTTGCAGACAAGTGCGGCAAGCATAGGAAAGGCAATAGAGATGCATAATAACGAAGATTTGCTTTATAAAGCGTATAATGCAGGAGAATTGTCGTTGTTGGAGTATTTGCTCGAAGTGGAATATTACATTTCCGTTAAGACAAAACTATTGGAGACCCAGTCAGAAATGACCCAAGCCTACGCCCAACTAACAGCACACACTTTGTAAAAAGTTATTGGTAATATAAAGCAACCGTCCCCAAGCGCGAAAGCACCCAGGGACGGTTTTGCTATTACTATATCTTAGTAGATTTGGATTGTAATAGATTATCTTGTTAATATTTTCCTTTTTCGATAATTGCTTCGATGTCGGCGAGGGTGCCTTTGAAAGGACCTGCTGCCTGTAGTTTGATTGCCGACATTGCAGCGGCAAAGTGTCCTGCTTCTTCTATAGAGCAACCGTTTGCGCGCTTGTAAAGGTAGCCTGTTGAGTATGTGTCGCCACAGCCTGTTGCGTCAACAATCTTGTCGATAGGGTAGGCTGGGATTGTTGTTGCAATGCCATCGGCATAGATAACGGAGCCGTAACTGCCGAGGGTTATGCACGCTTCTTTAATGCCCCAGTCGGCGAGTTGCTTCCCAGCGTCAATTGGGTCAGTATATCCAGTAAGTGACTCAATCTCAAATTCGTTGACTTTAAGTATGTCAATATATTGCAGGTAGTCTTTCTTGTTTTTCCAATCAATGGGAACAACTTTGTCGCCCTGAACTTCTCTAAGAAAACCTTGGGCGTCAACTGAAAGGATTCCTTTTTCAGACAAAGTCTTGAATGCTTCGATTGGGAAGTCGTCTGCAAGAAGTGTTCCGAGATGGTAAATGTCTGCATCTATGTCCTGAAGTTTTTCAGCAGAAAAAGGGTCTGCCTTAGCCAGTACACGTTGTGTTCTATTGTCGTGGTTATGCCCGTACTTGTTTTCAAAAAATACGGTTTTTCTGCTTGGTATAACGGTTGCTTCAATTCCGAGTTTGCGTATTTCTTCAACCGAGCCTAATTCGCTTTCTCCAACAGATGTTACCAATTCAAAATTTTTGCCTCCGTTAAGGCTGTGCATGCCGTGGGCGAAGTAAAAAGCCGTACCGCCTGGCATATTCACCGTAATATCGGGTGTTATGATTCTGTCAAGTGTTATATGACCTATGCAACAAATTTTTTTCATGTTGCAAATTTATTACATTTTCTTTGCTTTTGGGATGTTTGGGTTCTCTTTTTGCACATATTTGCCTAAAAGTAATTATTTTATTGGTTGAGAAATTGAGAAAATTTTGTAACTTTGTGCCGTTCTTAAAAGGAATAGAGCAATGCTCTTATTGTTAAACTAATTTTAAACGACTTGGATCCAGACCCATATTTATCCGTTTTTAGTCAAATCTTGAGTACCATTGACAGTACTCAAAATCTTATTGTCACTCATCCACCAACGATAGCCAGTATAGTTGCCCTTCTCATTGCGGCTTTGGCTTTATGTGCCTCTGCTTTTGTTTCAGGTTCAGAAGTGGCGTTTTTTTCTCTGACAGACCATGATATTGAGGAGATCGATGATGAGCATAAGCAAAAGTCTATTAGAAAAGTATTGGAAAAGCCAGAGCAACTTTTGGCTACGATATTGATTACTAATAACCTGGTGAATATAAGCATCGTTATTTTGTGCAATTATGCCATGGGGCAGATGCTTGAGTTTCGTAGTGAAGTTGCCGATTTCATCTTCCAATCTGTTGTACTAACATTTATTTTGCTCCTTTTTGGGGAAATACTACCTAAATTATACTCAAACAACCATAGGTTTAAGTGGGTGAGTTTTGCAACAGATGGCGTCTTGATGATTTCAAAAATTATGTCGCCACTGGCGAAGTTAATGGCTGCAAGTACCTCGATTGTCAATAAGGTCGTAACCAAGAAATCTGATGATTTGTCGCTTGATGATTTGTCAAACGCACTTGAGATAACCGATGTTGAAGAGGGAAAGGACAAAACCATGCTTCAGGAAATATTGAAGTTTGGTGGAAAGAATGTTTCCGAGATAATGACACCCAGAATTGATGTTGTTGATATTGATTCAGATTCGTCGTTTACATCAGTACTTAAACTTATTAAGGAGACAGGATATTCCAGAATACCGGTATATCAGGGCAATCAGGATAACATAAAAGGAGTTATCTATGCCAAGGATTTGCTTCCTTATCTCGATAAAAATGATGATTTTGATTGGTTGCCTTTGGTCAGAGAACCTATAATTGTTCCAGAGGGAAGAATGATTGATGATATTTTGGAGGATTTCCGAAAAAACAAGGTTCATATTGCCATTGTTATTGATGAGTATGGTTGTACCCAAGGTATTGTTACACTTGAAGATATATTGGAGGAAATCGTTGGTGAAATCAATGACGAATACGATGAAGATGAGAAATATTTTACCCGCATATCTCCAGATACGTTTGTTTTTCAAGGCAGAACGCAGTTGAATGACTTCTACCGTATTGCTGGCATTGATGAAGACACATTCAAGGAAGTAGAGGAAGATGCCGAGACTATTGCAGGACTATTGTTGAATATCAAGCAGGATTTTCCTGTTGCAGAAGAGGTTATTGAATATGGAGGATGTGCCTTTACTGTGGAAAAAGTTGATAAACATAGAATAGAAAGCGTTAGGGTTAAGATAGAACATGGTGAAGATGGTAGCGGAGAGAAAAAATAAGGTATTGTTTATTTTTTCTTTAGCAGTTGTAGTGGTATTGTTGTCGCTGCTCTCTTGTGGTAGAGGCAGAAATTCTTCAGTACCGAGAAAAATGGCGTATCCGAGAATTGACAGGTATTATGATACCACCTATATATGTGCTTATTCCCCGCTTCAACTTTATTTGAATGAAAATGCCATTATTGAGCGTCCATCTCCAGATGGTTTTAAGGTAAGGTATGATAAATATTGTGCAACTCTTTATTGCAGTTTTTGGGAAAATCTGTCTGAGCGGGAATATGTTCGCGTCTTGTCACAAAGAAAAGAGCGAATAGTCAGAGACTGTGGAGGCATTAACCCAGAGACCTATGTTTCCGACAATGGAAACTCTGTTACAACGGTTTTTTATAGTCTTAGAGATTGCCTTACACCAGTTCATTTTCTGGCTGTTGACAGTGTCAACATTGTTTATGGAGTGGTTTCTCTTGATAAAATGGAAAATTATGACTCAATTTCCCCTATAATTGATTATCTTTGCTACGATGTGTCACATCTTGTAAAACACTTGAGATTCGAAAATTAGTTATGCGTATAGAAACTATTAACATTAACGAGAAGATAACGGTATCTTTTGGTGAGATTCCGGGTATGGTTGATTATTCAGAATCGTCATGTCTTGGACTGAGATACTTGACAACAAATGTTCGTTCAGATAACCGACGAAAAGAAGTTTTTGCTACCAATGTCCTTATACATGAATTGTTTGGAGATAACTGCTATTTGAAGCATAAGGCAAATGGCGTTCCATATCTTGAATCAGAAAATAGTGCTGTTCCGCAGATTAGTTTGTCTCATTGCCGAGACCTTGTTGCCGTTGCATATAGTCAGGATTCGGTTGGTGTTGATGTTGAGGAGATAAGCGATAGGGTTATGCGAGTCAGAGAGCGAGTTCAGAGCCTTGAGGAGCAGCGTTATACAGGGCATTCCCTTATCGTTAACACAATAGTGTGGACTGCTAAGGAGGCTATGTTCAAAGTTGTTCCAGAAGAAGGTGTTGATTTTGCGAAAGACCTTGTTCTTGAATTGAAAGATGTTTCACCAAAGAAACAAATCAATGAATTTAGTGCCGTTGCATACGGTAGAAAGTATAAAGTCATTTCGCGTTTGCTTGATGACCGAGTGTTGACAGTTGCTTTTCTTGACGAATAAAAAATCAGATATAATGAAAAAATTAGCAATTACCCTTTTGTTGGCAATGACTGTGTATTTCGTGTCAGATGCCTGCACCAGTTTAATAGTTGGTAAAAAAGCGTCAACTGACGGATCTACCATGATTACATATAATGCAGACGCTTATGTGCTTTATGGCTATTTGCGTCACCAGCCGGCTGCTGACCATCCGAAAGGTTCTATGCTTGAAGTTGTTGAGTGGGATACAAACAAGCCACTTGGAAAGATTGAGCAGGTGCGTCATACGTATGCCACTATTGGCAATATGAATGAGCATCAGTTGGCTATTACAGAATCGACATGGGAGTCACGACCAGAATTGGCTGATACAACAGGTATCATTGATTACGGTTCGTTGATATATATAACTTTGCAGCGAGCAAAGACAGCACGCGAGGCTATCGACGTTATGACCGGCTTGGTAGAAAAGTACGGTTATTACAGTGGCGGAGAGTCATTCTCTATTGCTGATCCTAACGAGGCTTGGGTTCTTGAAATGAGTCCAAAGGGTGTTGGAAATAAGGGAGCCGTTTGGGTTGCTATCAGAATTCCAGACGACTGCATAAGCGGTCATGCTAACCAGGCAAGAATCCATAAGATTCCTTTCGGAGACAAGGAAAACTGCAAATATTCAAAAGATGTAGTTTCTTTTGCTCGTGAAAAAGGATATTTTACGGGTAAAGATGAAGATTTCAGTTTCTCAAAGGCTTATGCGGTAAGTGATTATCTTGCGTTCAGAGGTTGTGACGGTCGCGTATGGTCATACTTCAACAAGTTCTCACAGGGAATGGATAAGTATTTGCCATTTATAAAAGCCCAGGGTGGAGAGGTGATGCCATTATATGTTAAACCGACCAAAAAGTTGAGTGTTAGGGACTTGCAAGGGGCGATGCGTGACCATTTCGAGGGAACGGAATTTGATATGACAAATGACCCTGGCAAGGGTTCTTGGGATTCTCCTTACCGTTATGCTCCGTTGATTTGGAAACAGGATTCGGTAGAATATTTCCACGAAAGACCGATTTCAACGATGCAGACAGGCTTCACTCTTGTTGCTCAAATGAGAAACTGGATGCCTGATTGTGTTGGAGGTATCTTATGGTTTGGCGTTGATGATTCAAAGATGGCTGTCTATAATCCTATTTATTGCTGTTCAACACGCGTTCCTGACTGTTTTAAAGAAGAAAAGGCAGACTTATATACTTTCTCTTGGGAATCAACTTTCTGGGTGAATAATTTTGTTGCAAATCAGGCGTATAACCGCTTTTCTTTGATATATCCTGACATTAAAAAGGTGCAAGATGAGATTGAAAGCAGTTATGAGCAGTCAACAAAGACAATAGAGGCAAAGGCAGTTGAAGCGTATAAAAAATCTCCTAAAGCGGCAATTGAAATGCTTACAGACTATAGCGACAGCGTTTCAATGGCTGCTCACGAAAGGTACCGCAAATTAGGAGAATATCTTTTCGTTAAGAATCTTGACGGTCGCGTGAAGAAAGAAAAGAACGGTAAGTTTGAACGTAATGAGTATGGTTACCCTGTTGGACCAGAGCAACCAGGCTATTCAAAGGACTACTATGATAGAATTGTAAAAGCCCGTGGTGACCATTTCCGTTTTATTGACGTGAAAAAATAACTATATTAAAAAAATGTTTTATATATAGTTGCTAATGTGATAAATAGTGATTATTTTAGCAAAAAAATAAATATGAATCAATACTATTATATAGGTCCCAATAATCAGCAAATGGGTCCGATGCCAGGGGAAGAATTAGTAGGCATTATAAATATGGACACAATGGTTTGGGCTCCGGGAATGGCTAATTGGATGCCAGCGAAAAATGTACCAGAGTTAGCGGAAGCGCTTGCGATGAAACAACAGCAGCAAGCACCACAACCTCCTTTTGTTGGTGCAGCACCGAATGTTCCCCCTTATCAGGGTCAGCATATTCCTTATGGCGGACCTGCTCAACCCCAGGGACAGTATGGTTATGCTCAGCAGAACCAGTATCAGAATAATTTCAATGGCGGAATGCCACCAAGACCTGAAAATTATTTGGTTTGGGCTATTCTCACTATCGTTTGCTGTTGCTGGCCACTGGGTATTGTTGCCGTCGTATATGCTTCAAAGGTTAACGGCCTTTATGACCAAGGACAGTATGAAGAAGCAAAGAAGGCTTCAGATAATGCAAAAACGTGGACAATAGTATCTGCTGTTTTAGGCTTTGTCGCAACTGGTGTAGCATTTTTTGCAGGTATGCTTGATGGATTTATCTCCGCTTTTTAATTTAGATTATGGCAAAATATTATTACATCGATTCCAATAAGCAGAAGGCAGGTCCGCTTTCTGTTGAAGAACTTATCAATCTCGGTATCGTTCGGGAAACGCCTGTATGGACAGAAGGGATGGTTAATTGGACTCAGGCAGGTAGCGTTCCAGACTTTAAAGAGCAGTTCGATAAGGTACCGCCATATTTTGAACCGAATAAGGGATTTAATAATAATTGCCAGAATTTCCGTCCTGCAGCGGAACCTCCATTTAAGAAGCCAGACAATTGGCTCGTGTGGTCAATTCTTTGCACATTACTATGCAGTCAGATATTTGGCATTGTTGGTATTGTCTTTGCATGTCAGGTAGATAGCGCATGGAATGCGGGTAGATATGAAGAGGCGCGCTCTAATGCCAAGAAGGCGAAATTGTTTACTTTGATTGGTATGGGATTGTCGCTGCTTATGCTAATTATAGCATTTGTTGTCTATTTCGGTTCGATAATTGCCTTGTTCGGATTAGGCGCTGCTGCATCAAATGGAGCCATTATTTAAAAAACATAAAAAGAGAATCATATATGCAGTCATTGCCGTTTTGGCAGTGACTGCTCTTTGCTTATATTCCTATTTCGTGGACACCAGAGAATTGGCATTTGCCCCAAAGTGTGTCTTTTACCAGATAACTGGTTTTAAATGTCCGGGATGCGGAACGCAAAGGGCATTGCATGAACTTGCTCATGCAAATTTCCATGGGGTTATAAAGTATAATTCATTGTTGCTTTTGGGGGTTCCTTATCTTATCTTGCTTTTCTATATGCAGTTCTTTGGAGGAAAGGAAAGGTTTCCAAAGTTTTATAATTATGTGTCAGGAAGGAATGCAACACTGGTAGTTTTGGTTATCGTTATTGCATACTGGATCTTGCGAAATATATTTGGCTTTTAGAAGAGTAGGGAATCTTGTGCTGGTTTGGGTTAAATCAGTTCCAAAATCTTATCCGTTTCGCCAGGTTGTAGCCATACCATTAACTGGTCCTTGGCATACCATGTAAGTTGCTTTTTTGCATATACCCTTGTATTTTTCTGTATTCTCGCAACGGCAGTGTCAAAATCCATTGTTCCGTCCATCCAAGCAAACATTTCTTTATATCCAACAGTGTTGAGAGAGTTAAGATGGCGTAGGTGATAAACGCTTTTAGCCTCTTCAACCAATCCGTTTTCTACCATTTTCTCAACTCGTAGGTTTATTCTGTTGAAAAGTTCTTCGCGGGGAAGATTAATTCCCGTTTTGATAATACGGAACGGTCTTTGCTTAACGGTATTAGTCCGTAGTGAAGTATATGTTGTCCCTGCTTGTCGGCAGATTTCTATTGCGTGGATAACGCGTTTCATGTTCTTAAGGTCAACGATGCTATAATGTTCCGGGTCGAGGGCTTTTAGTATTTCTCTCATTTCGTCATCGCCCTTTTCGTGCCATTCATCGTATGTCGCTTGGCGGATTTCGTCGCTAATGGTCGGAATATTGTCAATGCCCTTGCATACAGCATCGATATACATCATTGAGCCTCCGCACATAACGGCAAAGTCGCTTTTTTCGAAAAGACTTGGTAGCAGGTTAATTGCGTCTTCTTCAAATTGAGCGGCGCTGTAGTATTGGTCAAGGTCGAAAATGCCGACAAAATGATGCTTGACCGTGTCTAACTGCTCTGTTGTTGGAGCAGCCGTACCGATAGGGATTCCGCGATAGATTTGGCGGGAGTCGGCAGAAATGATTTCCGCATTTAACTTAAGGGCCAAATCTATCGCAGTATCTGTTTTCCCGGAGCCCGTAGGGCCGGTTATTACTATCAGTGTTTTCTCTGCCACTATTTTTCAGCAACAAGTTTACAGATTTCAACTACAACGTCGGTAGCCTTTTCCATTGATTGTACTGGAACATACTCGAATCGTCCGTGAAAATTCAGTCCTCCAGCGAAAATATTCGGGCATGGAAGGCCTTTAAATGAAAGTTGGGCTCCGTCAGTACCGCCACGGATAGGTTGCACTTTTGGTGTTATGTCTGAGTTCAACATTGCTTGCTTTGCAATGTCAATGATATACATAACCGGCTCGATTTTTTCACGCATGTTATAGTATTGGTCCTTTATCTCTATAGAGGCACAGCCAGGAAATTCGTGGTTGATTTTTCTTACAAGATGCTCAAGTTCTTTTTTTCTGCGTCCGAAGCGGTCCATATCGTGGTCGCGGATAATGTAAGTCAATGTTGTTTCTTCAACAGTTCCTTCAAATCCAACGAGGTGGTAGAAACCTTCGTATTCTTCAGTATGTTCAGGAGTTTCCCAGCGCGGAAGCATGATAGAGAATTGGTTTGCAATTCTGATTGAGTTAATCATTTTGTGCTTAGCATATCCAGGATGAACGTTTCTGCCCTTGAAAGTAACTTTGGCAGCAGCAGCGTTGAAGTTTTCGTATTCAAGTTCGCCAATAGCACCTCCGTCCATAGTATATGCGAAATCTGCGCCGAAATGCTCAACGTCGAATTTGTGAGCACCAAGACCGATTTCTTCGTCAGGGTTAAAGCCTACTCTTATTTTGCCGTGCTTGATTTCCGGGTGAGCGATAAGAAACTCCATCGCAGTGATGATTTCGGCAACGCCTGCCTTGTCGTCAGCACCGAGGAGGGTTTTACCGTCGGTAACAACGATGTCCTGACCAACGTAGTCTTTCAATTCAGGAAAATCTTTTTGAGAAAGGACAACACCGTTTTCCGCATCAAGGGTGATGTCGCCACCATCGTAGTTCTTAACGATACGAGGGTTTACGTGGCGACCTGACATATCGGGAGAAGTATCGAGATGCGCTATAAATCCTACTGTAGGAACTTCTTTGTCGATATTGGAAGGAAGGGTTGCCATAAGGTAACCGTTTTCATCAAGAGAGATGTCTTCCAATCCTATTTTTTTCAACTCTTTTTCCAATGCTTGTGCAAAAATCATCTGACCTGGAGTTGATGGAGTCAGGTTAGTCAATTCGTCGCTTTGAGTATCAAATTTGGTGTAACTCAAAAATCTGTCTAAGACATTCATATTGGTTGGTTTTATTGTTTCTCTGTTGTTTGATACGCTTATTTGCTTATTTATCTACAAAGTTATAACAAAATCCTCAAATGTCGTTTATTATAGTAATAAAAAAGAAGTTTGGCATTTAGAGCAAACTTTTAATGCAGAAAATGGGGTTGCAAATTTTTGTATGCAACCCCATTTGATTAATTTGTATAGTTGTTAGTTTTGTTGCTTTGGTTTCGGGAAGATTGAGGCAGAAGTGCTAATAGTGTGCATAACGCCCTTGAAGTTGCACTTGTACGCAGACGACAATTCTGTGCCGTTTTTACTAACCTTGATGTCGATGTCAGTAAAAGCAAATTGTTCGTATGGCTTGTCTCCAATTTCAGGAATTGCATTGCTTGTTGAGATAGTGTATCCTCCTTCAGAAGGAACAACTGGCAAGTTCTTAACTTCCATAGTCATAGCAGGCATACCTTCAGCGAATTTGGCATTTCTGATAGTCATAGTAGCAGTTTTTGAGTCTGTCAACTTTAGTGTTACTGTAGCATCACTGTTGAAGCTTTTGCCGTTTGCTGGAGTTGTAATGGTAGTTCCGTAGAAATTGGCATCTTTTCCAACAACAGAAACTTTGTATCGTCCGTCAACTTTATAAGAAATTTCGAAAATGTAGTTTTCTTGAAGAAAGCCTTGTACCTCAGTGTAATATGCGAAAATTTTACCCTCAAGGTCTGTCAGTTTACGGTCGTTGCCACTTTCTAAAAATACTTCTCCCGGAACTTTGAACTTATATCCTCCGTTTTCGTCAAAACTTAATTCAATGTTTTTGATTGAAAACATAACAGGACTGAGATCGTTGCGGAGGCTTACATTCATTCGCATGTCGAATAATAAGTTTGTAAAGTCAATCTTCAAGTCATAGTTTCCAGCGGTAAGGGCTTTAGTGTTGTCTGACTCGTCACTAACTGAGTTGTAGCAAGTGAATCCTGTGTTTACAACATACTTTGGGTCTTCGCTGTTAGAGCAAGAGATAATGGCGAAAGCCAATACGATTAATGTTAGTAGTTTTTTCATTTTTTTATTTGTGTTTAAATGTTTATTTTAATTGTTGCTCCAAATCTTGCGGGCTTTCCTCTTTGTAGAAATTCGTGCTTTATAGAAACGAAGTAAAATGTTGAATACTGCGTCCCTGTGATGTTTTTTGCCCATATTTGAAGAGAAGCTTTTTCAGCGCTTAGTTTGATTCCTGCATTTAGCAAAGCGTAAAAATTCTGATGAAGACTGTTTTTTTCATTCCAGTATATTTTTCCAGCGCATGTGGTGCTTGCGTCAAATGTTATGTATTTAAGATACCCGTCCCCAAGTCTAAGTGAATAGGCGGCACTGGCGTTTAGAGTATTCATGGGAGCATGAGGAACGAATTTTCCAGAATAGTTGTTTTGCCCATCGTTAAAGTTGATGAATTTAGCATTGGTGTATCCGTAACTTGCGTTGATTGTTAATCTGTTGACAGGCCTTGCGGTAACAGATATTTCCGCACCTATGCTTCTTGATTTTCCTGCATTTGCCATGATTCTTCCTGTTGTTGTCCCTTCAGGGAATACTGTCAGTTGCTGGTCTCTGCAATCGATATAGAATGCTGCTGCTTCTGTTTGAATTTTGCCGTCGGCAAGGGAGATGTGCCCGCCAATTTCATAGTTCCAACTTTTTTCCGGTTTGTATCCTATTATTTCGTTGATTGTATATAGTTTGTCAATACCCATTTCGTTCATCAGTTCCTGTTGCAAAACGTCGGAGAACATTTGTGTGTTGAATCCGCCTGCCTTATATCCTTTGCTGAGACTTGCAAAGAGGTGGCAGTTGCTGTTTATTTTGTAAAAAACAGAAATTTTAGGTAAAAGTTCATTGAAACTTTTTGAGAGGGAACCTTTCGTGTGGATGTTAATTTCTTTGTGCTTGTATATCTCTTTGGAGTTCTCTGTTACGTGGAATATTGTGTAGTTTGTGTTGCAGTCGCTGTTATAGTTGAGTTTTGTATGTTCATGGTCGATGCGGAGGCCTGCTGTTAGAGTAAACTTGTCAATGTCAATGCTTATTTCTCCGTATGCGGCAAGTCCGTAAGACGGCATTTTGAATTTAGATCCGAGTACGAAACTATTAGAGTCCCATTCAATAGGGTATATCGGATTCATTTCGTTAGGTTTTTTTATTATAAGTTCCTCGATGCCTGTTTGCTTGAATGTAACAGGAGCGTCCATTTCAGTTCTTTTGAAAAAACCGAAAGCACCAGTAAGCCATTTGATTTTCTTGTTTCCGTTGCTTTTAATGATTAGGTCTTGAGTAATTCCGTGCTCCTTTTTTTTCTGTGTTAGGGTAAAGTACGGTTGCGGAAGAAAGTCTTGGTCGAGTGTCATATTGTCGTTGAGGAACTGGTAACTGGTAATGCTCGAGATAGAAACATCTTCCAGATTTGCCTTTATTGTCAGACCGTCGAGAATGGAAGTGCGACGATAGAAGCACGTGTCGTTATATGCTATCTCACCTGTTTTTACATATTCGTAAGCGTATCCGCCTTGGCGGACTACTGTTGAACTTGCTGCATTTTCTATTGCAATGTTTTCTTTTGGTTTCCATATAGTTTTTAGGCTTATGCGTCCAGAATTTTCCTTGTCGCAATTTTCTCCGTTGAAGTTGTTTTTAAAGAATCCGCTGCCGTGTCGGTACGTAATTGTTGCACCTAAGCCAAACTGTTCGCTTGTCTTGTTATAGTATCCTATGTTGGCATTTATGGAATTTCCGTTGCCGTATCCGAGTGATATTCTCGTGCCTTGATAATCGAAAGGTGATATGGTTTGAACGTTGATTACTCCGCCCATTGTGTTTCTTCCGTACAGAGTGCTTTGAGGCCCTCTGGCTATCTCCATTGTTTCGATGTCTGAGATGTCAAAGTCATAGTTATCTTTGTTCAGTAAAGGAATGTTATCAATATTCATTCCAACGACTGGCTGGTCTATTCTTGCTCCAATGCCACGTACGTAAATGGATGAAGTTATTCTTGAGCCGTAGTCTGGAATGTAGAAGTTAGGTGCTATTGCAGTTGCATCCTTTGCCGATAGAATGCCGAGTCTTTCTGCTGTGCTTCTGTCTATTAAAGTTTTAGCCCTTGCCTTGCTTTCGGTAGCCGTTGATTTGATTGCTGTTACGTTTATTTCTTTCAGGAATAGGGTATCAGAACCTATTGAACCTTTGGATAGAAACGGAATTGTTGCCAATATGATAACAAAATATATTCTCACTTTTTTTTGCCTGCAAAGTAATTGCATTTTTTTGTAATGGGCAATCACTATTTGTTGTGATTTTGGCATTATTCAACCAGAAATATTAAAACTTTTGAATTATTAACTTTTTAGTATTTTTATTATTATTTTTAAAATGGCGGGTAAAAAAAACATTGTCAATTGGCGGAAATCCGCCGAAATTTGCTATATTTGCAACGAATTTTATATGTTGCATAGGGTATGAAATGTAACCTGCTACTTGTGAGACGGTTATATGTCAGCCTTGCGTTATTTGAATAAATATTTTAAGTAATTACATACATGGTTTTATCAATTTTTGGTATTCAAAGTACAACGACGGCATTGGTCGCAGCTATTTCCGGGTTGGCATTAGTTTTTCTTGGATTGTGGTTAGCTGGCTTGATAGGCCCTCGTTCGTATGCTCCTCAAAAAAGTGAGGCTTACGAGTGCGGTATCCCTACGCGAGGTGAGAGTATGGTTCAATTCAAGGTTGGATATTATTTGTTTGCTATCCTTTTCTTGATGTTTGATGTTGAAACTGTATTCTTGTTCCCTTGGGCGGTTATAGCCAAGAGTATGGGAACTGCATCAATTATGGCTGTTGCTGTGTTTATGGGTGTTTTGATTTTAGGTCTTGCTTACGCATGGAAGAAAGGAGCGTTGGAATGGAAGTAAAGATAAAAGGAATGAAGAGGGAGGACTTCAACGATAATGAGTACATCGATAATCTCGTTGAAGAACTTAAATCCAACGGTCAGAATGTTGTTGTCGGCAAATTGGACCAGTTGATAAACTGGGGTCGCTCTAATTCTTTGTGGCCATTGACATTCGCAACAAGTTGCTGCGGTATTGAATTTATCAGTCTTGGTGCTGCACGTTACGATATGGCTCGCTTTGGTTTTGAGGTGGCTCGTTCAAGCCCACGTCAGGCTGACTTTATGATGGTAGCAGGTACAATCGTTCATCGAATGGCTCCAGTATTCCGCCGTCTTTATGAGCAACTTGCAGAACCGAAATATGTTATCGCAGTAGGTGGTTGCGCAATTTCAGGAGGACCATTCCGAAACTCTTATCACGTTGTAAAGGGTATTGACACTGTCGTTCCTGTTGATGTGTTCATTCCTGGTTGCCCTCCAAGACCAGAGGCAATGTTTTATGGAATGATGCAATTGCAGAGAAAGGTCAAAGTGGAAAGATTCTTTGGTGGAGTTAACAGAAAGAAAACGCGTGAGGATTTCTTCAGAGAAAATCCGGGTATCGCTGAAAGAGAACATGTTCAAGAATAATTTTGTAAATTATGGCTGATATTAAAGATACTATTAAAAATATATGTCCTGAAGTCGTATTCGAGGAAAATGAGGTATTGACAGTTGCTGTCCCTGACAAATGCTGGCATAATGTGGCTGTAGCTATCAAGGAGGCTGGCTATGAATGGCTTACTGCTCTTATTGGAGAGGACTTTGGAGAAGCACTTGGATGTGTTTATTACTTTACCTCTGTAAAAGATAACTCTAAACTTTCTGCAATTGTTAAGACTGAGGACCGTGAGAATCCGATGATTCACTCTGTCTCAGATTTGTGGAAAGACGCTTTGCTTGAAGAACGTGAGGTTTATGACTTCTACGGTATCAAGTTTATCAACCACCCTGATATGCGCAGACTTTTCTTGCGTAATGACTGGGTGGGTTTCCCATTGAGAAAAGATTACGACGAATCAGAAGAGTTGAACCCTGTTCGCCTTTATCACGAAGAGGTTGACGATTCATCTGTTACTTATGTCGAGGATGAAAACGGCAAGGTCTCTGCAAAGAAGGTTGACGTGTTCACTTCTGACGAATTTGTTGTCAATATAGGTCCGCAGCACCCTGCTACTCACGGTGTGTTAAGGTTCAGAACTTCACTTGACGGTGAGGAAATTAAGAAAATAGACCTTGTATGTGGTTATATCCATAGAGGTATTGAAAAACTTTCAGAGAAGTTGACTTATGCTCAAAGCACTCACTTCTTTGATAGAATGGACTACTTCTCTGCTTTGCCAAACGAGCACTGTCTTTGCATGTGCGTGGAAAAGGCTCTCGGTATTGAGGTTCCACGCAGAGCGCAGGTTATCCGCGTTATGGTTGACGAATTGTCGCGTATTGCATCTCACTTGCTCTTCTTCGGAACTTACTGTATGGACCTTGGTGCAACAACAGCGCTTTTCTACGGTTTGAGAGAAAGAGAGACTATCCTAGATATCCTTGAGGAAACTTGCGGTGCGAGAATGTCGTTTAACTATGATGTTATCGGTGGTGTTCGCGAAGATATTCATCCGAATTTCGTTCAACGCGTTAAGGACTTTATCCCAGTAATGTATAAGGCGTTGAAGGAGTATCACACACTTGTTACCGGTAACGTTATCTTCAAGAACCGCTTGATTGGCGTTGGTATGCTTAGCAAGGAAGACGCTATCTCTTACGGCGTTGCAGGTCCTTCTGGACGTGCATCAGGCTGGGCTTGTGATATCCGTAAGGTTAATCCTTACTCAATTTATAGCGAACTCGACTTTGAGGAAGTTATCATGACTGGTTGTGATTCTTTCGACAGATACCTTGTCCGTATGAAAGAAATTGAGCAATCGCTTAAGATTCTTGAGCAATTGGTTGACAATATCCCAGAAGGCGAATACTGTGCGAAAGTTCCTAAAATTATCAAGTTGCCTGTTGGCCACTGGTATCAGGAAGTTGAGGCATGTCGAGGTGCATTCGGTGTTTATATCGACAGTAAGGGAGAAAAGACTCCTTATAGAATGAAGGTAAATGGAACATGCTTGCGACTTGCTGGCGTTGTTGATCATCTTACACGCGGTTCTAAGATTGCTGACTTGATTACAATTGGCGGTTCTTTGGACTATGTTGTTCCTGATATTGACAGATAATTAATAGAGTAATAATAAGAAAAAATATAATTATGTTTGACTTCAGTATAGTCACAAGTTGGTTCGATTCGTTGCTTAATGGCTTTTTGCCTGTTTGGGCAACAACTATTATAGAATGTCTTATCATTGGAATAGGCTTGATATTGGTTTATGCCCTTCTTGCACTATTCTATATCTATTATGAGCGTAAATTCTGCGGTGCTATCCAATGCCGTATCGGTCCTAATCGTGTAGGACCTATGGGATTGCTCCAGAGTTTTGCTGATATGTTCAAGATGCTTATCAAAGAGTTGATTCCTATTAATCATATCGACAAGTTCCTTTTCGGTCTTGCTCCGTACCTCGTTGTTGGTGCATCATTGACAGCGTTTGCAGTGCTTCCTTGGGGTAATGGTTTGCAGATTGTCGATTTTAATATCGGTATCTTCTTCTTAATCGCTGTTTCTTCAATCGGCGTTCTTGGTATTTTGTTGGCAGGTTGGTCTTCAAATAACAAGTTCACTCTTATTGGTGCAATGCGAAGCGGTGCACAAATGGTAAGTTACGAGTTGTCAATAGGTTTGTCTATTATGACAATGGTATTGCTTGCTGGAACGATGTCGATTACAGGCATTGTAGAAGGTCAGAAAGACTTGTGGTTCATCTTCCAAGGTCACTTGCCAGCTCTTATTGCGTTCCTTGTATATATGGTAGCAGGTACAGCGGAAACAAACCGTGGTCCGTTCGACTTGCCAGAGGCTGAGTCGGAATTGACAGCAGGTTACCATACAGAGTATTCTGGTCTGCATTTTGGTTACTTCTACCTTGCCGAATATTTGAATATGTTTATTGTAGCAGGTGTTGCGTCTCTTCTTTTCTTTGGAGGTTGGATGCCTCTTCATATCCCTGGATGGGATGCCTTCAATGAGGTTATGGACTATATTCCGTCTGTTATCTGGTTCGTTGGCAAGGCAGTTGCACTTTCTGCAATTATTATGTGGTTCAAATGGACTTTCCCTCGCTTGCGTATCGACCAGTTGCTCGCATTTGAGTGGAAATATCTTTTACCGCTGAATTTATTAAACCTTATTGTGATGTTGATTGTTGTAGCATTTGGATTGCACTTCTAATCAATTATAATAAATCACATTTTAAGTAATATAATATGAGCGAGAAGTTAGGAAAGATAGCACAGGTGATTGGTCCTGTCGTTGACGTATCTTTCGAAGTTGAAAAAAACGATTTGCCTCCGATATATACTTCCCTGAAGGTTGTCAGAGAAGATAATTCGGAGTTGATGCTCGAAGTTGAGCAGCACATCGGTGAGCATACAGTTCGTTGCGTAGCGATGGACTCTACCGATGGCTTGCGTCGCGGAATGAGTGTTGTCAATCTCGGTCAACCTATTGCAGTCCCTACAGGTGAACAAGTAAAAGGTCGTTTGCTGAACGTTATCGGCAATCCAATTGACCACTTGCCAGACCTTAAGGATGAAAATAAAAGACCTATTCACCAACCTGCTCCAAAATTTGAAGACTTGTCTATCGGGTCTGAGATTCTTTACACCGGTATTAAAGTGATTGACTTGTTGGAACCTTATTCAAAAGGTGGTAAAATCGGTTTGTTCGGTGGTGCTGGTGTTGGTAAAACAGTTTTGATTATGGAGCTTATCAACAACATCGCCAAGGGACACAATGGTTTCTCCGTATTTACTGGTGTTGGAGAGCGTACTCGTGAGGGCAATGATCTTCTGAGGGAAATGCTTGAGAGCGGTGTCATCAAATATGGTGACAAATTTATGAAAGGACTTGAAAAGGGGCAGTGGAACCTTGATGACGTTGACATGGAAGAGGTTGCTAAGTCGCAAAGTACCCTTGTGTTTGGTCAGATGAACGAACCTCCTGGTGCTCGTCTTCGTGTTGCTCTTTCTGGATTGACCGTTGCAGAGCAGTTCCGTGACCAAGACGGTGGAGGTAAGGATATCTTGCTATTTATCGACAACATTTTCCGTTTCACACAGGCTGGTTCTGAGGTGTCTGCGTTGTTGGGCCGAATGCCTTCGGCCGTTGGATACCAACCGACACTTGCTTCTGAAATGGGTGCATTGCAGGAGAGAATCACTTCTACCAAGCAGGGTTCCATCACTTCAGTGCAAGCTATTTATGTGCCTGCCGATGACTTGACAGACCCGGCTCCAGCAACGACCTTCAACTTCCTTGATGCTACGACAGTATTGAGCCGTAAAATATCAGAGTTGGGTATCTATCCTGCTGTTGACCCGTTGGAGTCTTCTTCTCGTATCCTTGACCCGAATATTATCGGTGAAGAGCATTACAATGTTGCACAGGCTGTTAAGCAGCTTCTTCAAAAGTATAACGAATTGCAGGATATCATTGCAATTCTTGGTGTTGATGAGTTGTCTGACGAAGATAAACTTGTTGTCGCTCGTGCTCGCCGTGCGCAGAGATTTTTGTCGCAGCCGTTCCACGTTGCTGAGCAGTTTACTGGCCTTCCAGGCGTTATGGTTCCGCTAAGCGAAACTATCCGTGGCTTCAAGATGATTCTCAATGGCGAACTTGACGAATATCCGGAACAGGCGTTCCTGAACGTTGGCACTATTGATGAAGCAATCGAGAAAGGCAAGAAAATGCTTGCTGAGGTTCAAAATTAACAGATTATTTAATAATGACACTAAAAGTAATTTCAGCGGAAAAAATCCTGTTCAGCGGCGAGGTGGAATTAGTCACTTTGCCGGGAGAGATGGGAGAGTTCACAGTTCTGCATAATCACGCATCGCTTGTTTCTGCTCTTGTTCCTGGTGTTATCACTTATGATGACAAATCAGCAGAGCGAAAGACCATCTCCATTGACGGAGGTATTGTCGATGTTGATAATAATGTAGTGTCAGTATGTGTATATTAGTATGAAAAAAGTACTTGCCATATTATTTTTAGTAATTGCTGCAGTGGCATCTCCATTTACGGCAGTTGCCTCATCATCAGAAGGCGGGGAAGTGAATCCGAAGGAAATCATTTTCCATCACTTGGGTGATGTGTATGGGTGGGAAGTGCCTTTTTCGCACGATAAACGTATCCCACTGCCGATTATTGTTAATGACAATAGCGGTAACTGGCATATTTTCAGTTCAAATGAATTGAACGATGGTAAGGCTTTTGTTGACGGAAACGCTACTTTTACAATAAGCCATGGCGAAGAATATAACGGTAAGGTCGTTCAAGTTCTTGACGGCGGAGAGGTTTACAGACCTGTTGACCTCTCGATTACAAAAAATGTTTTCGCATTGTTTATAACAGCGTTTTTGTTGATTATGGTTACTTTCTGGCTCGTAAGATTCTATAAGAAGAATGGCTTTAAGGCTCCGAGAAAAGGGTTGGGCTTCTTTGAAATGCTTGTTTCGTTCATATACGACGGCGTTATTAAGAACACACTTGGAGAAAAGGCACCTAAATTTGCGGGTTACCTTCTTACTGTCTTTTTCCTCATTTTCTTTATGAATTTAATGGGCTTGATTGTTATCTTCCCTGGTGGAGCGAACCTTACTGGAAATATCGCTGTTACTATGGTGCTTGCACTTTGTACCTTTATCATAACAAATGTTAAGGGAAACAAACATTATTGGAAGGATATCTTCTGGCCAGATGTGCCACTATGGTTGAAGTTCCCATTGCCTATCATGCCGATGATTGAATTATTCGGTATATTTACAAAACCGGCTGCGCTTTGCGTCCGTCTGTTTGCGAATATGATGGGAGGACACATGATTGTTTTGGTCTTCACGCTGTTGATATTCATCTTTGCTAAATTTGGTGCTGCTGTTTTGACAACGACGACCGTAGTATCAATTGCATTCTCTTTATTTATGCTCTTGCTTGATGTCCTTGTTAGTTTTATCCAGGCATACGTGTTTACAATGTTGTCAACACTGTTTATTTCATTTGCTGTAACAGAAGAGCATTCTGAAGAGCACGCATAAAAACGATTATAAGAAACAATAAAAAAATAACCATTTAAAATTAATAATTATGTTAGGAATGATTTTAGCACAAGCAGCAGAGACAATGATGTCTTTGGGTATTGATAAGCTCGGTGCATGTTTAGGTGCTGCAATTGCTGCTATCGGTGCAGGTATCGGTATCGGTAAAATCGGTGCAGCCGCAATGGAGGCTATCGCACGTCAACCGGAATCTGCCGGCGACATTCGTAGCAACATGATTGTAATTGCTGCTTTGATTGAAGGTGTTGCACTATTCGGTGTTATCGTCTGCGTTCTTTCTCTATTTATCTAATCTAAGGATTGTCGGAGATGGAATTGTTCACGCCTGATTTCGGCTTGGTGTTCTGGATGTTCTTAGTGGTATTGCTGCTATGTATTATCCTCGGTAAATTTGCATGGCCTGTTATCATCAAAATGATGCAGGGCCGTGCAGACCTTATCGACAATGGCGTAGCGTATGCTCAGGAAGCAAAGGAACACTTGGATAATGCGAAGGCTGAGGCGGACAAGTATATCCAAGAGGCTAAACGTCAGCAGTCTGAAATCCTTAGAGAAGCCGCTAAAATGAAGTCTCAAATTGTTGAGGAAGCCCGTGAGGCTGCTTCTGTAGAGGCTAAAAAGGTTATGGATGCAGCAAGGCTTTCCATTGAGCAGGAGCGCAAGGAAGCCCAGATGCAGATTCGTAATGAGGTAAGCGATTTCTCTATCAGAATTGCAGAGAGTATTCTCCGTGAGAAAATGTCTGACAGCAAAGCCCAGTCTCAGCTGGTTGACAAACTTCTTAGTGAGATTGAGTCTAAAAACTAATTGTTATGAACGAAGGATTGATACCAAACCGATACGCAAAAGCGCTTTTTAAGTTTGCTGCTGAAAGTGGCAATGTAGAGGAGGTTTATTCACAAACCATCTCTCTTGTGAACAGTTTTGAGTCGGTTGACGGTATGGTTTCCGCTATTGAGAACCCTTTCTTGCCTCTCGAAAAGAAGGTAAGGTTTCTTGAAACGGCTTCCGGAGCTCCTAAAGATGGAACGCTTACCAAGTTCTTTAGACTCGTCTTTAGCCATGGCAGAGAGAATATGATGCTTCAGATGGCTCTCTCTTATGGCAAATTGTTTCGTGAGGATAGGGGAATTTCGCAGGTGGTGATAACGACCGCAGCGAAATTATCCCAGGATGCTGTTAAGAAGATTAAGGCATCTGTCCAATCTTGTGTAGGCTCTAAGACTTTGGAGTTTAAGGAAACAGTAAACCCGGAACTAATTGGTGGCTTTACTGTGAAAATTGACTCGCAATTATTAGATGCTTCAGTCAGCAGTGAATTAAGAAATTTGCGTTTAAAACTTTTATCAAATAAATAAAATGATTGATCCAAGTGAGATTTCCGATATTCTGAAACAGCAACTTGCAGGGATGAATTCTGAGGTTGCGTTTGAAGAGGTCGGCACAGTCCTAAACGTTGGCGACGGTGTTGCCCACGTGTATGGGTTGGAGAATGTCGAGGCCAACGAACTTGTTGTTTTCGACAATGGGTCTACCGGCGTTGCGATGAACCTTGAGGAAAGCAACGTTGGTGTTATCCTTCTCGATAAGGTCAACGAGGTAACAGAAGGCATGTCTGTTCGCCGAACTGGAGAAATTGCTTCTATTCCGGTCGGTGAAGGATTGCTTGGCAGGGTTATTAACGTCTTGGGTGAACCTATTGACGGAAATGGTCCGATTGAAGGAGAGAAGTTCCGTCTGCCTCTCGACAGAAAGGCTCCAGGCGTTATCTTCCGTCAGCCGGTGAAGCAACCGCTACAAACCGGTTTGAAGGCTGTTGACTCAATGATTCCTATCGGTCGCGGACAACGTGAACTTATTATTGGTGATAGGCAAATCGGTAAGACTGCTATCGCCATTGATACTATAATTAACCAAAGAAAGAACTACGAGGAAGGTAAGCCGGTTTACTGTATTTATGTAGCCATCGGACAAAAAGCTTCATCAATTGCGGCTCTTGTCAACACATTGCGTAAGCATGGTGCGATGGACTATACTGTTATCGTAGCCGCTTCTGCTTCTGACTCTGCAGCGATGAGGTACTATTCTCCTTTTGCAGGTGCTGCAATCGGTGAGTTCTTCCGTGACAGCGGTAGAGATGCTCTAATCGTTTATGATGATCTCTCTAAGCAAGCCGTTGCCTACCGTGAGATTTCTTTGATTTTGAAGCGTCCTTCTGGTCGTGAGGCTTATCCTGGTGATATCTTCTATTTGCACTCTCGTCTTTTGGAGCGTGCTGCGAAGATTATTGAAAACGATGAAGTTGCGAAGAATATGAACGACCTGCCAGAGGCTTTGAAGCCTATTGTTAAGGGTGGTGGTTCGCTTACAGCACTTCCTATTATCGAGACTCAGGCTGGCGACGTTTCTGCGTATATTCCTACCAACGTAATTTCAATTACCGACGGTCAGATCTTCCTGGAATCGGCTTTGTTCAACCGTGGTATCCGTCCTGCAATTAATGTGGGTATTTCGGTATCTCGTGTGGGTGGTAACGCTCAAATCAAGGCTATGAAGAAGATTGCCGGTACATTGAAGATTGACCAGGCTCAGTTCCGTGAGTTGGAGTCGTTCACCAAGTTTGGTGGCGATATAGACCCGGTAACAGCGAGGGTTATCGACAAGGGTAGAAAGAATGAGAGATTGCTTATTCAACCACAATATCGCCCAATGGCAGTAGAAGAGCAGGTTGCTGTTATCTTCTGCGGCACTAAGGGCTTGATGGCAAGTGTTCCAATGACAGAAGTGGCAGATTTTGAAACTTCGTTGCTTGAGTTGCTCAATGCTCGTCACAAAGAAGACGTTCTTGCAGTTATCAAGTCAGGTCAGTTGACTGACGATGTGGCTGAAAAATTAACTGCGGCTGCAAAAGAGGTTGCCGCAAAATATGTACAATAAACTGATAGATTATGTCAACGTTGCGTGAACTAAAAGGTAGAATCGGTTCAGTTGCTTCATCTGAAAAAATCACGGGAGCAATGAAGATGATTTCTTCTGCAAAAATGCATAAGGCTGAATTGGCTTTGGGAAAGATTGTGCCGTTTAAGTCACAATTGCAGACAATAATGTCGAATCTCATTGCCACTGATGCTGAGTACACCTCAGTGTTGACGGAAATCAGGACTATCAACACGGTTGCAATCGTTGTCCTCGGGTCTGATGATGGATTGTGTGGCGCATATAACATCAATATTTTCAAGGATTTGCTTAATCATATACGGTCCTTGAAAAAGCATTTTTCTGCAAATGTTATCATTTACCCTGTTGGCAAAAAGATAGCAAAGGCTGTTGGCAAATTGAATATTGACGGAGTAAGTGTTGTTGCCGCTGGAGTTTCCCCTAAGGCAGACCTTACAGAAGTAAAGAGGCTAACCGAGTTGTTGAGAGATGACTTTGTTGCGTCTAAGATTGACAAGGTGGAGATTTTTGGAATGGAGTATATTTCTGCGGGCAAGCAGAAGTTGAAAGTTTCACAGTTGCTGCCTGTTGCGTCAGAAGCGTTTGGCACAGTAGGCGAGAGCAATAAGCCATACTTGTTTGAGCCTGACGCTAATACAATCTATAATTCTATTTTGCCGTTGTACATTAACTCTCTTATGCAAGAGTCTTTCTTGCAGAATGTTGCATCTGAGCAGGCGGCTCGTGTTATGGCTATGCAGTCAGCCAACGATAATGCCGGCAAGTTGCTTGATGAGTTGAAACTTGAATTTAACAAATTACGTCAGCAGGGTATTACAACAGAGTTGCTTGATATCCTTGGCGGTCAAGTTGAAAAATAAAATTGCAGAGAGGAGGGGTTAATATACCGGACCCCTTCTCGCCTGCTTATTGATTATTAATATAACCGGTATTTGCAACACTTCGAGAAACTATTTATGAGTAGTGTAAAAGAATACTTCTCCGAAATTGGTGAGGGCTTTTCAAGCCTTCTAAAGGGTATGAGTGTTACTGGTAGAGAACTTTTTACCAAGAAAGTAACCGAAGAATATCCGGATAATCGCGACAATCTAAAGATTGGCGATCGATTCCGTGGTACATTAGAGTTGATTTATGATGAGAACGGCAACCACAGGTGTATCGCTTGCGGCCTTTGCCAGATGAACTGCCCTAATGGTACAATACAAGTTATTACCAAGATGGTAGAAATGCCTGACGGTAAGAAAAAAAGAAAATTAGACAAGTATCTTTATGATCTTGGCAGTTGTACATTCTGCCAGATGTGTGAGTCTTCTTGTCCGCACGATGCTTTGCGTTTTACCAATAGTTTTGAGCATGCAGTTTTTACTCGTTCGAAACTCGTGAAGCAATTGAATTATCTTCCTGAGAAAGAAGAACCGGTTGCGCCTAAAACAGACGCTGCAAAAGCCGATTAATTTTTAATCCGAAAAATAAGAAAAATAATTATATATGGATGTAGTAAGTAATTTTATCGTCTATTGCGTGATTGCAGTTGCAATCGCTGCATTCTCGATTTTATCGGTTACTTCTCGTAAGATTTTAAGAGCGGCTACATACTTGTTATTCACCCTATTTGCAACTGCGGCAATGTACTTCCAGTTTGGGTATGAGTTCCTTGGTGCGGTTCAGTTGGCTGTGTATGCAGGTGGTATCCTCGTTCTTTTCGTTTTCTCAATCTTATTGACAAGCAAACCGGGAGACAATGCCGAGCGTCTCGTCTCTAAAAAGAAAAGGCTCGGGCTTTTAGCGGCTGGTGCCGGTGTGGCTGTTTGTGGTTATGCGCTTTTTGCTTTCTTCAAAAGCAAGGCTGCTACGCTTTCTTCAACATTTATAAATGTTGATATGGAAAGAATCGGACACGCTCTTATGGGTACTGAGAAGTATGAATATCTTCTTCCGTTCGAAGCTATTAGTGTGTTGTTATTGGCATGTATAATCGGAGGCATCGTTATTGCCCGTAAAAGATAGACGTTATGGATTTGACAATTTTATATTATCTTGTCCCGAGCCTTATCATGTTCGGCTGCGGTGTTTACGGTTTCATCACCCGTAAGAATTTGATTGCCATCCTTATTTCTTTGGAATTGATGCTTAACTCTGTTGACATCAACTTCGTTGTTTTCAACAGATTCCTTTTCCCTGGTCAGATGGAGGGTATGTTCTTCACTTTGTTTGCCATCGCTATTGCTGCGGCGGAAACGGCTCTTGCTATTGCAATTATCATCAATATCTTTAGAGCAGTGAAAAATGTTGATATCGAGAATCTTAACAAAATGAAATTTTAAGGCTTATGGAATTATCGTATTCTGCTATTACAATACTGTTGCCATTGCTCATGTTCTTTGTTTTAGGACTTCTCGGTACGAAGTTGTCTAAGACTGTTGCCGGTATCCTCGGTACTGGAGCAATGCTTGTTACTACTATTATTGCATATTCTGTTGCATTGACATATTTCTTTGACCCTCAATACACTGTTGACGGTATTCGCCAGCCTGTTGAGGTGTTTAATTATGTATGGCTTACTCTTGGAAATAACCTCACTGTGGATATGGGTATCTTGATGGATCCTATCGCTGCTATGATGTTTATCGTTATTACAACAATCTCTTTGATGGTCCACCTTTACAGTTTGGGCTATATGCACGGTGAAAAGGGATTCCAACGTTACTATGCGTTCCTTTCCCTATTTACTTTCTCAATGTTGGGATTGGTTGTTGCAACTAACATTTTCCAAATGTTCATCTTCTTCGAGATGGTGGGTGTTTCTTCTTACTTGCTTATCGGCTTCTACTATCAGAAGAATTCTGCTGTTTCGGCTTCAAAGAAGGCGTTCATCGTTACTCGTTTCGCTGACCTTGGTTTCCTTATCGGTATTATGCTTCTTGCATACTACTGCGGAACATTCGACTTCGTTACGTTGATGAAGAATCCGGGTAGCATCGTTAGCAGCGCTGCTGGTGTAACTTTCTTGGGTTGCTCTGCCGCTTCTTGGGCTCTTGCTTTGATTTTCATCGGTGGTGCAGGTAAGTCTGCTATGTTCCCGTTGCATATCTGGTTGCCAGATGCGATGGAAGGTCCGACACCAGTTTCTGCACTTATCCACGCTGCAACAATGGTTGTCGCCGGTGTTTTCTTGGTGGCTCGTATGTTCCCGATGTATTTGTTTACTCCGGAAGTTCTCGATCTTATCACAGTAACAGGCGCCGTAACTGCTCTTTATGCTGCAGTTGTTGCTTGCGTTCAGACTGATATTAAGAGAGTGCTTGCATTCTCAACAATTTCACAAATTGCTTTCATGTTTACTGCTCTTGGCGTTGCCCGTCCAGAGTTCCACGAAGGCGTTGGCTATATGTCATCAATGTTCCACTTGTTCACTCACGCAATGTTCAAGGGCTTGCTCTTCCTTTGCGCCGGTGCTATCATCCACATGGTTCACAGCAACGAAATGGATGCTATGGGTAACTTGAGAAAATATATGCCTATTACTCACATAACATTCTTGATTGCGTGTCTTGCCATTGCTGGTATCCCTCCATTCTCAGGCTTCTTTAGTAAGGACGAAATTCTCGTTGCTTGCTATTCACAAAGCCCGTTGTGGGGCGTTTGGATGTCTGCCGTTGCTGGTTTGACTGCATTCTATATGTTCCGTCTTTACTACCGTATTTTCTGGTGGAACAAGCCGGATTATTCACATCACACTCCGCACGATTGCGAATGGGTAATGACTCTTCCGTTGATTATCCTTGCTGCTATCACTCTTGTTGCTGGTTTCATTCCTTTTGGACATTTTGTTACTTACAATGGCGAAGCCTACGACATTCATATTGATATGACTGTTGCATCTGTCAGTGTGATTATTGCTGTTGCTGGTATTCTTCTTGCTACCGTTCTTTACCGCAAGGAGAACCCAATGCCCGACAAACTCGCCAATTCGATGCAGGCTCTTTACAAGGCCGCTTACCGTCGCTTCTACATGGATGAGTTGTATATGTTCATCACGCACAAGATTATATTTGGTATAATCTGCCGCAGCCTTGCTTGGTTTGACCACCATATCGTTGATGGTTTCATGAATTTGCTTGCAATCGTAACAAATTCTATCTCTTACTCAATAAGGAAACTTCAATCAGGCTCTATCCAGATGTACGTTTGGATTTACCTAATTGGTGCATTGCTCCTTGCTGTGGTGACTTGTTTACTCATAATTTAATAGTTGTCGGTAAAATATAAAGATATGTTTAATATACTTTTTTTATTTGTAATAATACCTGTATTGACGTTGGGTGGGCTTTTCCTCACTCGTAACGTCAAGCAAGTACGCGCAGTTGCAGCCACTGGCGCTTCTATGTTGCTCTTGGCGGCAATCTATCTATGCTACGCGTTCGTGACAGAAAAAGCGCTTCCGGAGAATGCCGGTCAAGCAATGCTTTTTGTTGAAAGTTTCATGTGGTTCGAACCGCTAAATATACATTTGGCTGTTGGTGTTGACGGTATCTCTGTTCTTATGATTATGCTTTCTGCTATTATCGTATTTACTGGTACTTTCGCATCTTGGAAAGTTGAACCGCTTACTAAAGAATATTTCTTGTGGTTTATCCTTTTGTCAATCGGTGTATTCGGTTTCTTTATCTCAATCGACTTGTTCACTATGTTCATGTTCTACGAGGTTGCGTTGATTCCGATGTATCTGTTGATTGGCGTTTGGGGTAGTGGTAACAAGAACTATGCAGCAATGAAACTTACCCTTATGCTTATGGGTGGTTCTGCATTCCTTCTTATCAGTATCCTCGGTATCTATTATCACGCAGGTGAAACAATGAACCTTCTCGAAATCGCTGCAAACGGCGTTGACGCTGGTTGGCAGAATGCTCTCTTCGTATGTGCATTCGTTGGTTTCGGCGTTCTTGGTGCTATGTTCCCATTCCACACTTGGTCTCCTGACGGTCACGCTTCAGCCCCTACTGCAGTTTCAATGCTTCACGCAGGCGTTTTGATGAAACTTGGAGGTTACGGCTGTTTCCGTATCGCTATCTACTTGATGCCGCAGGCTGCCCTCGAATTGGGTTGGATTTTCATGATTCTTACTGGTATCAGCGTTGTTTACGGTGCGTTTGCAGCTTGTGTTAAGACTGACCTTAAGTATATCAATGCTTACTCTTCAGTTTCTCACTGTGGTTTGGTGCTCTTCGCTATCTTGATGATGAACCAGACTGCCATGAGTGGTGCCGTTCTTCAAATGCTTTCTCACGGTTTGATGACAGCATTGTTCTTCGCGCTTATCGGTATGATTTATGGCCGTACTCACACTCGTGACGTACGCGAAATGGGTGGTTTGATGCAAATCATGCCGTTCCTTTCAGTTGGTTACATCATCGCAGGTCTCGCTTCTCTCGGTTTGCCGGGTCTTAGCGGTTTCGTGGCTGAGATGACAATTTTCCTTGGTTCGTTTGAATCTTCTGATATCTATAACGCTGTTCTTGGTGATGGTAACTTGTTCCGCCATGCGTTCGCTTTGGTTACAACAACTTCTATCGTTATCACTGCAGTCTATATCTTGCGTGTTGTTGGCAAACTCTTGTTTGGCCCTGTTCAAAACGAGCACCACAGAGAGTTGGACGACGCTCACTGGTATGAAAGATTCAGTACAATCACTTTGATGGTCGTTATCGCTCTTATCGGCTGTTTCCCAGACTTGGCAAACGGCATCTTGCGCGACAGTTTCGGCCCGATTGTTGACCACATTATGACTTATGTACAATAAAAGTAACGAACTATTAAATTGATTTAGAATTATGGATTATTCACAGTTTATGATATTACACCAGGAAATAGGCTTGCTTGTCGTATTTCTATTAGTGTTTTTGTTCGATACTTTTCTATCGAAAAAAGCGCAGTCTAAATTGACTGTTTTCGCAACTGTATTGTTTGGCGTATTTACAGTAGCAAGTTTCTTTATCCCGATGAAGGCGGGTCAGGAAGTTGCTTTTGCTGGTATGTTCATAACATCTCCGATTGTTATGTGCATCAAGAATATTCTTAACGTTGGTCTGTTCCTCGTTCTTCTTCAGTCTATCAAGTGGAACGACAGTGAAGACCAGGCTATTCGCAGAGGTGAGTTTATTGAATTGATGATGTTGACACTATTTGGTATGTACCTTATGGTTTCTGCCCGTCACTTCCTTATCTTCATTATCGGTCTCGAAACAGCATCTCTTCCTCTTGCTGCTTTGGTGGCATTCGAGAAGAAGGCTTACGAATCACACGAGGCTGCCGTTAAGTACCTCTTTACAGCAGTATTCTCTTCAGCAATCTATATGTTGGGTCTTTCATTCGTATATGGCGTTTGCGGTACTCTTTACTTCGACGCTATTGCAAGCAAGATTCTCGTTGCTGACGGTTCTCTCATCCTATTCGTTGCATTGGCATTCGTTATCGCAGGTATCGGTTTCAAGATTTCTATGGTACCGTTCCACTTGTGGACTGCAGACGTTTACCAAGGTGCGCCTACATCAGTTACATCTTACCTTTCAGTCGTTTCAAAAGGTGCCGCTACTTTTGCAGCGTTCATCGTTTTGACACAGGCTTTCGGTACTGTATATAGCCAAGTTTGGGAGTGGATGCTCTATGCGTTGATTATCCTTACAATCACAATTGGTAACCTCTTTGCTATCCGTCAGGATAACATCAAGAGATTCCTTGCATTCTCTTCAATCTCACAGGCTGGTTACATCATGCTCGGCGTTATCGCCAACGCATCTGTGGGTGCTGCATCTTTGGCTTACTATGTATTGATTTACATCTTCTCAAACCTTGCTGCATTCGGCGTTATCCAGGCTATCGAAAACGCTTCTGGAAAGTTGAATATCAGCGACTATAACGGTTTGTACAAGACTAACCCTAAACTCTCATTTGCAATGATGCTTGCAATGTTCTCTCTCGGTGGTATCCCTCCGTTTGCAGGATTCTTCAGCAAGTTCTTCATCTTCTCTGCTGCTTTGCAGGAAGGAAGCGTTGCAATGTATGTTTTGGTGCTTATCGCGTTGATTAATACAATCATTTCACTTTACTACTACTTGTTGGTAGTTAAAGCAATGTTCATCAACCCGAACGATAACCCAATCGCAACCTTCAAGTCACACTGGAGCGAGCGTGCAGGTTTGGTAATCTGCGTAGGCGGTATTATCGTTCTTGGTTTGTTGAGCAGCGTCTATGTATTCCTCAACAAGGCAGCAGAAGTAAGTTCACTATTCTAATAGAGAGTTTGCAATATCCAAGCAGACCGAAGAGTAGCCTCTTCGGTCTGCTTTTTTATGCGTAACAGGCGCAAAACTTTGATTTAGCAATTGCGGACACTCTGCAGAGTGTCCCTACAGCATGAGTCCGGCAATGGGTTGGTAATCATTTGTCAGTAGGGACGAAATGCATTTCGTCCGCCTCCTGAGAGCAAATACAATTTCCGTAAATGGTGCGAATCGAATAAATGTTTCCGATATTTCAATCTGGTGCGATTGAGCATCGCACCCTACAGGTCGCACGCATCAAATACTCGTAACGCGGTTGCGGTTCGGATTATAAAATAAAAAAACTTCGTTTTTTCTTTTATCTTCTCTCACCTTGCACTATCTTTGAATAAGATAAACTGCACCTCGGGAAAAAAATCAAATAAATTTGTTTTTTCTCCACTCGGTTTGTATTATCTTTGCAGAGAATTTTGCAGGTAGATGAAATTCTATAATGTATTGTTCCAATAAAATCTATAAAAATGAAGCAACTCGAAAGAATCTTAGCAGAAAAGTTATTGAATATCAGTGCAATCAAATTGCAACCAGATAACCCATTTACATGGGCTTCAGGCTGGAATTCACCAATCTATACTGACAATAGGAAGACTTTGTCTTATCCTGAAGTCAGATCGTTTATTAAGGTTGAGTTGTCGCGTTTGATTATGGAGAATTTCCCGGAAGCGGAAGTTGTTGCAGGTGTTGCAACGGGAGCTATTGCTCAAGGTGCTTTGGTGGCTGATACCCTTGGCTTGCCGAATATCTACGTTCGCTCAACACCAAAGGATCACGGCTTGGAGAACCTTATCGAAGGTAATTTAAAGCCAGGTCAGAAAGTCGTTGTCGTTGAAGACCTTGTTTCAACAGGCAGCAGCAGTTTGAAGGCAGTTGAGGCTATCCGTAATGCAGGAGGTGAGGTTGTTGGTATGGTTGCTATCTTTACTTACCAATTCCCAGTTGCTGAGGAGCACTTCAAAAAGGCTGGCGTTAAGTTGATTACGCTTAGCAATTACACTGCAATGCTTGAAGCCGCTTTAGATATCAATTATATTAAGAGTTCAGACGTTGAAACATTGAAGGAATGGCGCAAAAGCCCTTCTACATGGACAGGAAACAGCGCCGTTGACGAAGAATAATATTATGGCTACATTTAAAAGTGCAGTAAAAACCATACCGGCAAGCGTCCAAAGCGTCTATGCCAGTCTTTCTAACTTGTCTAATTTCGCTACATTCGCAGAAAGCGCGCCTGCAGACCTTAAAGGTAAGGTCGATTTTGAAGTGAAGGATGATTATTTCACTATCAAGACGAATCAGATAGGTGATATATCTTTCGTTATGTCGAAAAAGGTGGAGGATAAACTTATTACACTCGAAACCGTTTCTGGTTCTTCTCCTCTTCCTTTTGCTATAGACCTAAACATGGAGGAGTCAGGTGAGGCAACAAACGTTTTTGTTGAGACTCGTATTGAATTGAATCCTATTGTCAAGGCAATGGTTTCTAAGCCAATTCAGGATATGACCGACAAATTTGCGGAGTTGCTAACCATTTTGCCATATAGCAAATAAGACAACTTTATACATTATTGCGGCGGATGCATCAGCACCCGCCGTTTTTGGTTTACCCTGCTGCAGTTGCGCGTGCAGGTTTTTTGCTTTTTCTCAAAATAAACACAAATAATTTATAAACACTTTGTAAAATTTCATTTTTGGTTTGAAACATAGTATCTTTGCAATCTAATTGGTTGAAAATGCGTATTGATATACTGACAGTATTGCCGGAGATGCTTGAATCTCCCTTGAATTGCTCAATCCTGAAGCGTGCACAGGCAAAAGGTTTGGCAGAAATCGTTGTGCATGATATTCGTGACTATACACTTGACAAGCACCGTAAGGTTGATGACTATCCTTTTGGGGGAGAGGCAGGTATGGTTATGAAGATTGAACCTATTGACCGCTGCATAACATCGTTAAAGGAGCAGCGTCATTATGATGATGTTATCTTCGTTACGCCCGACGGCGAGCAGTTTACGCAGAAAATGGCAAATACATTCTCCCTTGCAGAGAATCTTATTATCCTTTGCGGGCATTATAAGGGAATTGATTATCGTATTCGCGAGCATTTTGTTACCAAGGAGATTACTATCGGTGATTATGTGCTTACAGGTGGCGAGTTGCCGGCTGCTATCATAACCGATGCCATTGTCAGGGTTATCCCGGGTGCTATTGGTGACGAGCAGTCTGCGTTGAGCGATTCTTTCCAGGATAATTTGCTTGCCCCACCTGTCTATACCCGTCCGGCTGTGTATAAAGGTTGGGAGGTTCCGGAAATTCTGCTTTCTGGAAACCAGGCTAAAATTGATGAGTGGAAGCATAACATTGCAGTTGAAAGGACGAAGGCGTTAAGACCTGATTTGTTGGATATAAAGTAAATATATTATGGCTAAGTTGGGCTTCCTGAACAAGATTAGCAAGGTGCATATCCTACTTGTTGCGTTTCTCGGTTTTGGTGTATATATGACTTTTTTCTCAGAGCATAATTATGAAGAAACTACGAAGTATGCTAAGGAAATCAAGGTTTTGCAGGCAAAAATAAAGGAGACAAAGGATTCGGCTGCAACTTATCAAGTGAAACTTAATGCTCTTAATTCTAATCCGGAAATGGTAGAGAAAGTTGTCCGCGAGGAATATCATTTCAAGAAGGAGAATGAAGACGTTTATATAACAAAAGAAAAATAGTGATGAAAAAAATTTTGAACGAGAGTATATTGAATTTGCTGCTGTCCTTGGCAACATTGTTGCTGTTGGTTGCAGCATTTTTGCCGTTGGTGAATATATCGCCAGAATGGCTGCCTATAATTTACGTTGCGGGAGCGGTATTGGCAGTTCTTGTGCGATTAATGCAGAGGTTTAATTATAGAAAAGATAAGACAATTTCAACAGGAGTGCGCCGTTTGCTTCACGTTGAGTTTTGGTCATCAATGTGTTATCTTGTTTCTGCATACTTTATGATTGCCGACAAGTATCACCCTGGAAACTGGCTTGCTTTCCTTCTTGCTGGGGCGGCGTTGCAAATATATACATCATTTATGATTCCTTACCGACAGAAGAAGGATGCGATGAAGAAATAACGTCAATTTGTCCGAAAAGGTAATTTATTGCGTTTTTGAAAAATTTTCGAATTTTATCTTAATTTTTGGCAATCTTATTTATATAACCTGCAATAGGTTAAAAGTATGGGCAAAATAGAGATTGTTTGATTGTTATTTTATATCTTTGCATAAAATGGATTGTAGTATAGCGATAGACAGAGGCAATTCCTCAGTTAAACTGTCGGCGTTCGACAAGAGCCAGTTGGTCTGTACAGAGCGCGTTGATGCTTTGACGGCAACTCTTTTAGAAGAATGGAAGGCACGTTTTGGTGCGGAAAAGGCCATTATGTCATCGGTAGCAGGTGATGACAGCAAAGTTGCGGGCATCCTTGATGAAATTTTTGGAAAATGGCTAATCCTTGATAATGAGTTGCCTATTCCTTTGCAAATATATTACCGAACTCCTAATACGTTAGGAAGGGATAGAATAGCGGCGGCTGTTGGCGCAAGTGCTTTGTTCCCAGAGAGAAATATGCTTGTGGTTGATACAGGAACAGCAATAACACTTGATGTTGTAACCTCAGACAGACGTTTTATAGGTGGCAATATTGCACCAGGGGTGACAACTCGGTTTGCTTCCCTAAAGCATTTCTGTCAGAGATTGCCTTTAGTTGATGAGGAGGGAGAAACACCCTTGATTGGTGTTGATACCCAGACTGCAATCCGCTCTGGAGTTATTCTTGGCGTTGTTGCAGAAGTGCAATATATGGCCGACAGGTTGGCAAAGGAGTATGGAGATTTATTTTTGGTAATAACTGGAGGTGATGCTGATATTATCGGCCGTTACCTTGCATCAGAATATAAATATAAGATAGTTAACGATTTAGTTGCTATCGGGCTTAATAGAATATTATTATATAATGAAGAACTATAAAAAAATTCTATCGGCGCTCGTTCTCATATTAGTAGCGTCGGTGACAGTAAATGCTCAAAATGAGCAGTCTCCGTATTCAAAATTCGGATATGGTATCTTGCGTGACTATTCAACCAGTATGCAGAGAAATATGGGTGGCGTTGGTATTGCCATGACAGGAGGTCGCCAGGTTAACGTTATGAATCCGGCTTCTTATGCTGGCGTTGACTCATTGACGCTTATATGGGATTTGGGTATTGACCTTACTCGCCTTTGGTCTAAGGAGAATAGTGAAAAGGGCAAATCATTCGGTGGAGGTTTGGATTATTTGACACTTCAGTTCCCTATTTCAAAGTTTATGGGCGGTAGTATAGGTCTTGTTCCATACTCTTCTGTTGGTTATTCTTTCGGAGCGGACGTTACTGATAAAGACGGAAAAGAAGTGGGCTCTTCAACATTTGCAGGAGAGGGTGGCATTAGTGAACTTTATGTAGGCGTTGGAGCCAAACTGTTCAAAGGTTTTACATTAGGCGCAAACTTTTCCTACCAGTTTGGCACTATTATCAACGACTCTTATATCAATGATGAATACGGAACAACAAGTACCCTTTTTGAAAGAACAATGGAAATTCGTGACTGGAATATTCTTTTAGGTTTGCAATATACAATGAATTTCAGACAGTTGCATAAGGTTACAATCGGTGCAAACTACTCTCCGAAAAAAGATTTCCACGGTAAGACATGGGGTACCTATTATGATATTAACAGCGATGCAAAGCCTGATACAGTAGGTTATACAAGACTTAAAGACGGTGCTTATACTAAGCCGCACTCTTTTGGTGTTGGTGTTAGTTATACATATAATGATCAGTTTACTGTTGAGGGAGACTTCTCATATCAGCAATGGAGTAAAGCCAATTATGCAACGCTCTTTGACGAAAAGGGAAACCCAATTTCAGAGTCAACGAGATTTGATGACAAATGGAAAGGAGCATTAGGCTTTCAGTATGTAGCATCTGACAGAGGTGCATACCACAAGCGCATAGCATACCGCCTTGGTGGTTTCTATTCAAGAGACTACATTATGGTTGGTGATAACCATACTCGCGAATATGGTGCTTCTATAGGTTTTGGTTTCCCAACGATGGGAACAAAAACCGTTATCAACCTCGGTTTCGAGTATCGCAGACGTCAGGCATATCCTGCAAAAAACCTTGTCTCTGAAAACTATTTCAGCATAACACTCGGCGTTAACTTCAACGAATTTGCTTTCTGGCAGAATAAGATTCGATAAGTATGAAGTTACTTCGGTTGCTTGCTATATCGCTAATCCTTTGCTCCATCTTTCTCGCAGGCTGCGGAAAGGGTGAAGTAAAGGATATTGTTAATATTTCTGTTGACTATGACAGCATTCCAACAATGGTAACGCGTGAGGTTAAAACGGTTATCAGCGATTCTGGCATGGCGAAATATCGTATCTCATCAAAACTGTGGATTGTTTATGATGAGGGCGAAGATCCAAGGTGGAAGTTTCCAGTAGGCTTATATCTTGAGAAATTTGATAGTAAATTTAATGTTGAGGCTCATATTAAGTGCGATTCTGCAACATATTTCAAAAAGGATAAACTTTGGAGACTTGACGGTGATGTGGAAATCAAAAACACAGCAAATGAGGAATTTCTCACGGAGCAACTATTCTGGTCGCAGTCAAAGCATGAAGTCTATTCAGATTCATTTATTCATATTGTCAAGAGCGATAGGATTATTGAAGGTTACGGTTTCAAATCAAATGAAAGGATGACTTCATACCAGATTAACAAACCATCCGGAATATTCCCTATTGACGAGGAGCGTTCTGGCATAGCCAATACAAATAAATAAATTATGGATTTCTCAACGGCTTTAATAATAACTTTGGTTTCAATGGTTTTTTCTGCATTCTTTTCTGGAATGGAGATTGCATTCATTACTTCAAACAGGGTTAGGATTGGTCTTGACTCGCAAAAGAAAGGCATTACAAACCATTTGATTAATTTTTTCTACAAGCATCAGGATATGTTTATCTCAACATTGCTGGTTGGTAATAACATTATGCTTGTTATTTATGGTATGGGAATGGCGAGGTTGCTTACCTTTGCCCTGCCTTTTATCCCCGAGGATTCGGCTCTCGCTCTTTTTGTGCAGACGATTCTTTCTACCTGCATTATTCTTATTACTGGTGAGTTTATTCCCAAGACGGTATTTAAGATTAATCCTAACTCATCATTGAGGCACTTTGCTGTTTTCGTTTTTCTAATCTATTTGTTGCTTTATCCGATTTCTCTCCTTGCTTCGCTCATTTCAAGAGGGATAATGCTTCTCTTTGGTGCAAAAGTTGAGGATGTTAAAGGTGATATGATAACTGTTGGAGAACTTGATGATTATATCCAGCAGACGATGGATGATAAGAAAAATGAAAAAAAATCTGACGATGAGGAAGATATTGAGAACGAGATGAAAATTTTCCAAAATGCTCTCGATTTCTCTAATACTGTTTTAAGGGATTGTATGATTCCGAGAAACGAGATTGTTGCCGTTGACATTGAGAAGACTAACATTGAGATTCTTCGCCGAAAGTTCAGTACAACGGGATTGTCTAAAATTATTGTTTATAAGGAAGACATTGATAATATTGTCGGATATATTCACGTAAGTGAGTTATTTCATAAAGAAAAGAATTGGAAAAATTCTATTAAGCCAGTAGTATATGCTCCAGAATCGATGCTTGCCAATAAGATGATGCGACGTCTGCTTGCTGAAAAGAAAAGTATTGCAATTATTATTGACGAGTTTGGTGGAACATCTGGCTTGCTGACTCTTGAGGACCTTGTAGAGGAAATTTTTGGGGATTTCGAAGATGAGCACGATAAGAAACGGCTTGTTGATATGCAAATAGATGAAAATCATTATAAATTTTCTGGTCGTGTTGAAATTGAAAAAATAAATGAAAAGTACGACCTTGGAATACCTGAAAATGATGAATATCAGACCCTTGCTGGGTATATTATCTATAATTTGGAGGAGCTCCCAGCGCAAAATGATTCTTTTGAAATAGAAAATTTGAAATTCACGATTTTGAAGAAAAGTTCTACAAAAATCAACCTCGTCGAAGTCCAAAAGATAGACTCTTCAGACTCTAACCACTCCGAAGACTAAATATTGCTTTTTGGCATTGATAAAATAATATCAGAGGCTGTGTCAGTACATAACTGAAACAGCCTCTGAGGTTTTATGATGTTCGATTAATGCTCTTTGATTAAGCCGTGGCGGTATGCGGCTAATAGCTTTTTCAAATCTCGCACTTGGGTCTGTAGTTCTGCTCCTTTGTCCGTGTCTTTAACCATCATTCTTTGACTGTTGAATTCAACAAGGAACGTGTTTGACTTAATGTCAAGGCCTTCTTCAATCGCTTTTTGGCGTGATTCGAAAGGTTCATGCTGAACAAGTTGCAATGCGCGGGAGTGGTATACGAGGGTATAACCAGCAATGCCCGTTTCCGGTTGGTAAGCCTTCGAGAACCCTCCATCGATTACCAGCATTTTACCATTTGCCTTGATTGGCTGCTCGCCTTTGATTGTCTTGACAGGAACGTGACCGTTAATAATATGAGAATGGATGTCGTCGATTCCAAATTCATTTAGAATTTTGTTGCAAATGTCTTCTCTGTCGCGGAGAACGTAGTAGTATCCTTTTTCTTCTTTATGCAATTCTTTGTCGGCAATGAAATAGCGTTCAAAAGTTGCCATTTTATCCTTATCGAAAGAAGGAGAGTCTTTTCCGCACCACAGGTACCAAACGTAGTCAAGGCAGTATTGTCGTTCTGCTTCGTCCTCCTCGAAATATGCTGACCTTACCATTTGGTCAACTTTGTCAAGAAGTCGTTTGCCTGATACTTTTTCCCCGCGTATTTCGATAACTTTGAAATCTCCGTTTTTGTCAAGAGGGATGGATGCGTGGAATAGTAGGTTCTTGTTGCTCACAAGGTACATGCTGCCGTATGTGAAAAGGCATTTGATGTGCTTTTGCAGTTTTTCGCTGTTGACGAATGAGTAGTGCAGTTTGTCAACAAGTATTTGCTCTTCTGGAGTCAGTTGATATGGGTCTTTGGGATCTATTGTTGGGAACATTTTGTCGAGCATTTCGTATTCTTTGTCGCCTAATTTGAAAATGCCCCTTTCATAGTCAACTTTGTCGAGAAGCAGACGGTTTTGCATTCCGTATTCTGGATGGCGTTTGATTATGTCGCCCTCCAGTTTGAATTGTATAACGGAAATAGCCTTGTGCATTTGAGCTATAAGCCTTAGTGTCTTTTCCGTGTATGTTTGGTCAGCAAATTTTTGTTTTGCGGCAAACATTGTGCAAGGGTCATTTGCGTAAGTTTCCATTGCAAATGTTGCCAACGGAAGGAGGTTGATGCTGTAGCCTTCTTCAAGAGTTGTAAGGTTTCCGTATCTCATGCTAATGCGGATAACGTTTGCTATGCAACTGTTGTTTCCGGCTGCTGCACCCATCCATAGGAGGTCATGGTTTCCCCATTGTATATCAACGTTGTGATAGTCGCACAGGGTGTCCATTATGATATGTGCGCCAGGTCCGCGGTCAAAGATATCGCCTACTATGTGTAGGGAGTCGATTGTGAGTCGCTGGATTAGGTTGCACATTGCTATGATGAAATCATCCGCACGGCCTGTTGAGATGATTGTTGTTATGATCTTGTTGAAATACGCCTGCTTGTTTGGGTCGCTTTCTGTTTCGTGCAGCAACTCCTGAATAATGTATGAAAAGTCGTTTGGGAGCGATTTCCTCACTTTTGAGCGGGTGTATTTTGATGAAACGGTCTGGCAAACGCGTACAAGTTGGTTAAGCGTTGTCATGTACCAGTCATCGATATCCTCTTCTACTTGTTTTACTAATTGTATTTTCTCGTCTGGATAGTAGATTAGTGTGCAAAGTTCTTTCTTTTCAGTTTCTCGTAGAGAACTGCCGAAAATTTCATTGACTTTACGTTTAATTGAGCCTGAAGCATTCTTTAACACGTGTTGGAATGCTTCGTATTCTCCATGAATATCTGTCAAAAAATGTTCTGTTCCTTTGGGTAAGTTCAGAATAGCTTCAAGATTGATTATTTCGGTACTTGCAGATGCTATTGTCGGAAATAATCTGGATAGCAGTTGAAGGTATCTGATGTCTTTTTCTATATCTTTTTTATGTGTTGTGTTAGTATTTTCCATCTTAATGGTCATTTTAATGTGGCAAATATAATATTTCATTTTGAAATATATAGTATTTCAAACCAAAATATTGAGTAATTTTTGTCAGTTTTCTGGAATTATTGTCATTAAAGATGAATTATTGACCTATTCTGTTGACTGGCACTGCATTTGCATATATTATTCGTGAACGATTGAAAGACCGCTCAAAGATAAATTGAATGTAAAACTTAACTTTGGAGGATATGATTATGATGCCAGTTAGAAGAAACCAAACATGGTTACCGAGTATTTTTAATGATTTCTTTGATAATGAGTGGATGGAAAAGACTAACGCAACTGCTCCGGCTATCAACGTTACTGAAAACGATAAGGAATATAATGTTGAGGTTGCCGCTCCGGGTATGACTAAGGAGGATTTCAATATCCATATTGATGAGGAAAACAACTTGGTTATTACGATGGAGAAAAAGAATGACAAGAAAGAGGAGGATGGAAAAAGGTATTTGCGTAGAGAGTTTTCCTATACTAAATTCCAGCAGGCAATGATTCTCCCTGAAGATGTGGAAAAGGAAAAGATTTCAGCATCAGTGATCAATGGTGTGCTTGACATTCATTTGCCTAAATTATCTAAGGAAAATTTGCCGAAGGCTTCACGAACTATTGAAATCATGTAAAATTTAGGAGTTAAACAAAAGCGGCAAGAGTCAGTTTTGGGATTCTTGCCGCTTTTGTTTATGTTGTTAATTAGAAGAAATATCCGAGAGTAACAGTCCAGTATGATGCCTTGTTCTCAAGCTCGATATGGCGGTATCCGTCTTTATACTTTGTGAAATTGCTTAGTCCGTGGTTATAGCTGAAGGCGATTTCTGTCTTACCTTTAATCATAGCGCCCAAGCCTACTCGCCAGTCTGTCTGCACTGATGTTGGGCTAAGCGCGTATGAATATCCTGATTGTAGTCTGAAGCCAAAGACTGGGCCGGTGAATATCATTGGCGAAATAACTGGCAGGTCGAGGCGGTAGCGGAGCATTAGTGGAATGCTGAGTGTGCTTACTCTGTATTTTCCTGTATTGTCGTCGTCTGCAACGGCGCGCATTTCCATTTTTCCTGAAATTTGTTGGAACATAACTTCCGGGTCTATGCCAAAGCCTTTTATTATGTCAATCTTGGCAGCTACACCACCTGTAAAGCCTGTTACATTTTTGTCGAGGAAGGGTAGTTCTCTTTTGGAGTTTATAGTTCCGTCTGATAGACCATTGCTGTTTTCAACCTTAGAGAAGGTTGCTCCCAACTTGATTCCGAATTTGAATCCAACGGCATCTGCTGATAGTGTTATCAGTATCAATGCTAAGGTAATGATTAGTTTTTTCATAGTTTTACTTTTTTTTACAAATATACATAGATATATAGTATAAACAAAAAAAACAGTTTTTTAACTGTTTTTTTTGTTTATACTATTTGGCTTTAATAGCCTTCTCTTATACGGATAACTCTTATGCCTGTGTTTTTACTTGCTCTGAGCATTTCGTAAAGGTCATATTTGTCAATCATGACTTTTTTGCCCTTAGAAGATGCATGGAGAAGATGAGGTTTATCGTCAACAAAGCGGATAATGCCAAGGTGACTTACATCAAGACCTTCTGTCTTTGTCGTTAGGCAGATAATGTCGCCGTCTTTTAAATCGGCAATGAGGTCCTTTTTGTGAAGGTTCGTCTTCTTTATATAAGGAAACATGTGCATATTGTATCCGCTTTCAAGTTCTTTTATTTCTTGAAAGGCTTTGTCGTCTTTTAAAGCGGGGTAACTGTCGCGGTGACGGCTCATATAGTTAAGCGTTTTTATCTGCTGTTCTGCGTGAGGCAGGGCAGAGGTGCGCTCTTCTATAATTCCGCGGGCAGTGTTTTCAACAATCCAAGCACTGATATAATGTAGGCGGGAAGCGTATCCGTTTACTTTTCCGTTGTGGTATCTGATTTTCTCAAGATTCGCAGCATAAGTGTACCATGTAGGAGAGTTTTGCATTGTTGACATTGTTAAAGCCATAAGTGTTTCAACAAATGTTGTGCAGTCGAGTTCGTCAATGTTTATTGTGAGAAATTCCGGGTCGCCTTCCAATGTGTGGGCTACGTACGGCGTTCCAAGCAATTTGTCTGCATAAAAAGAGACGAATTGGTTCGGGGTTTTCAAATCTGCTGAAATTCCTTCCTTTAATAAGGTGTTGATTTTAGTAGTGTCTTCACTACAATGGAAACGGGTAGTTTCTATTGAAAAACCGTAACATGGGATAGAAGCAACTGCTACAAGTAGTGTAAATAATATATGTTTCATAGTCAATTTCTGTTTGTACTGCGAATTTACCATTATTTTTTGAAATACTTCGTCAATCGTCTCTTATTTCTTTATTTTTTACAGAATTCTAATTTTAAAATTTTCGAGCGAGGAAGGCTATTTTTAGAAAGTGTTTAAAATTGCTGATTTTTGCTCAAAAAAAGTTTTCGTTGCAAATGGTTGATTTATAAAGTGTTTTGAAAAATGATTAAAAAAAGATGAAATTTTTTTGCAAAAAGATTTGGTAGAATGAAAAAGTCGCCTTACCTTTGCACTCGCAACCACGAAAAATGGTTAGCGCTAAGAACTTTGAAATGATGCGACAGCAAGACAAGCAGGGAGCAAAATAAGGCTCCCCGTCAAGCGTATGGCCGGGACAAATGACCGTGTCCGCAAGGACAAAGAAAAAAAGAAAAAATAAATATTTAACAACGGAGAGTTTGATCCTGGCTCAGGATGAACGCTAGCGACAGGCTTAACACATGCAAGTCGAGGGGCAGCGAGGGGTTAGCAATAACTCTGTCGGCGACCGGCGCACGGGTGAGTAACGCGTATGCAACCTACCTGCATCAGGGGGATAACCAGGAGAAATCCTGACTAATACCGCATATATCGGTTGACCGCATGGTTGATTGAGGAAAGAGTTATCGGATGCAGATGGGCATGCGTGGCATTAGGAAGTTGGCGGGGTAACGGCCCACCAATCCGACGATGCCTAGGGGTTCTGAGAGGAAGGTCCCCCACATTGGTACTGAGACACGGATCAAACTCCTACGGGAGGCAGCAGTGAGGAATATTGGTCAATGGACGGAAGTCTGAACCAGCCAAGTCGCGTGAAGGACGACGGCCCTACGGGTTGTAAACTTCTTTAGTGCGGGAACAAAGGAGGGGACGTGTCCCCTTATGAGTGTACCGCAAGAATAAGCATCGGCTAACTCCGTGCCAGCAGCCGCGGTAATACGGAGGATGCGAGCGTTATCCGGATTTATTGGGTTTAAAGGGTGCGCAGGCGGACAGTCAAGTCAGCGGTAAAATCGCGGGGCTCAACCCCGCTCAGCCGTTGAAACTGATTATCTAGCGTGGCGTCGAGGTATGCGGAATGCGTTGTGTAGCGGTGAAATGCATAGATATGACGCAGAACTCCAATTGCGAAGGCAGCATACCGGGCGCCTACGGACGCTGAGGCACGAAAGCGTGGGTATCGAACAGGATTAGATACCCTGGTAGTCCACGCAGTAAACGATGAATACTTGCTATTCGGCGGGAATGACCGCTGGGTGGCGGAGCGAAAGCGTTAAGTATTCCACCTGGGGAGTACGCCGGCAACGGTGAAACTCAAAGGAATTGACGGGGGCCCGCACAAGCGGAGGAACATGTGGTTTAATTCGATGATACGCGAGGAACCTTACCCGGGCTTGAATTGCAGAGGAAGGATTTGGAGACAATGACGCCCTTCGGGGCCTCTGTGAAGGTGCTGCATGGTTGTCGTCAGCTCGTGCCGTGAGGTGTCGGCTTAAGTGCCATAACGAGCGCAACCCCTCTCCTTAGTTGCCATCAGGTTAAGCTGGGCACTCTGGGGACACTGCCACCGTAAGGTGTGAGGAAGGTGGGGATGACGTCAAATCAGCACGGCCCTTACGTCCGGGGCTACACACGTGTTACAATGGCAGGTACAGAGAGACGGTCCCTTGCAAAACGGATCAAATCCTTAAAGCCTGTCTCAGTTCGGACTGGGGTCTGCAACCCGACCCCACGAAGCTGGATTCGCTAGTAATCGCGCATCAGCCATGGCGCGGTGAATACGTTCCCGGGCCTTGTACACACCGCCCGTCAAGCCATGGGAGCCGGGGGTACCTGAAGTCCGTAACCGCGAGGAGCGCCCTAGGGTAAAACTGGTGACTGGGGCTAAGTCGTAACAAGGTAGCCGTACCGGAAGGTGCGGCTGGAACACCTCCTTTCTGGAGAGACGATTATTCTTTCTAAAGTAGAATGAGAGACATTGGATGAAGGCAGGTTTCTCTTCTTGTACTGACAAGTTTGTTTTTTAGATATTAGAGATAGAGGAAGCTGGGCAGAAGAGTCCACTCTTTACCAACTACAGTCCTATAGCTCAGTTGGTTAGAGCGCCACACTGATAATGTGGAGGTCGGCAGTTCAAATCTGCCTGGGACTACTTCTATGAATGATACCTTTGTACGTAACGAAAAGTATGGGGGATTAGCTCAGTTGGCTAGAGCACCTGCTTTGCAAGCAGGGGGTCAACGGTTCGAATCCGTTATTCTCCACACCAAAGGAAAAGGCCGGTATGAGGTGATTTTTTACCTTTTTACCTTTTTACCCTTTTACCTTTAAAAGGCTATTCGTCGGAGAGTTCTTTAATCTGCTTCTTAGGTGTAACACCCAGTTTCTTCAGACTCTCTACCCTTCTCATGACATTACCAGCGCCATCATAAAGTTGCTTTTTAGCCTTGTCAAAGGTTCCAGACAGACGGGTTATCAAGTCGCCCACACCCATAAAGGTGTCCTCAAAACCTGCCACCTTATCATACAAGTCTGCTGCAGTCTTCACTATTTTCTCTACATTCTTGTTTTGACGGTCATACTGCCACAGGTTGTATGCCAACTGAAGAGCCATCAGAAGATTGCTGGGCGAAATGATGATAATTTTCTTTTGATAAGCATAACGGCTAAGCTCAGGTTGCTGCTTCATGGCTGCAATATAGCTGGTTTCGTTGGGAATAAACATCAGAACAAAGCCAATGGCATCATCCACCAGCTTGGAATAGTCTTTTTCTGCCAGTTCGTCGATATGCCTGCGCACACTTGCCGCATGCAGTTTCATCAGCCGTTCACGCTCGCCATCATCTTCTGCCGCTATGGCATCAGAATAGGAGTAAGCGAAACCTTCGAGTCGATGACTACACTTCTGCCTTCTGGGAACCTCACGATGACATCAGGGCGGAAGTTCTTGCCCTCTTCATCCTTAGTGTTCTCCTGGATAAAGAACTCCTCGTCCTTTCGCAATCCACTGTTCTCGAGAATGGTTTCAAGCACCATCTCACCCCAGTCGCCCTGCATCTTACTATCTCCCTTCAGGGCACGAGTTAGATTAGCTGCATCCGAACCTATCTTCGAAGTCTGCTCCTTCAACAAGAAACTGCTTGCTGCTGCTCCTGCTGAAAGAGTTTCATCGTTGCCTCAAAGGTATTCTGCAGTTCTTTTTGTTCACTTCGTTCTGAGTCTTGCTTTCCTCAACCGACTTTTTGAAGTCTGCAAACTGTTCCTTGATAGGCTTCAACAGTTCATCCATCTGCAGACGGTTGTTCTCCTGCAAAGCCGACTGCTTGGCAGCCAGTTGCTCTGCAGCCACTTTCTGATGTTCTGCATTCATGCGTTGCATGTCTTGCTTTAGCGTTTCCATCTTCTGCGCCCATTGCTGGTCGCTCTCAGCACGCAACTTGGCAGCATACTGGCGTTCGTTCTCCATCTGTCCCTTCAGCGACTGCATCTCCGAAGCATGTGCTTCCCTCAATGCCTGCATCTCTTCGGCATGATGGGCTCTCTCATTCTTCAGGATAACATCATAATGTTCCTTCAGATTTTCTTTCTCCTTCTCTGCCTGCTTACATAATACTTCTTTTTCCTTCTCTGCCTGCTGGCGCACCTGGTCGGTCAGGCTCTTAACCTGTTCCATCTCTGCCGCCAACACTTGAGCCTTTGCCACAAGCAGTGTTTTCTCCTCGCTTGCAGTTTTCGCAGCCATCAGCTTGCCAAGAAAGAAGCCTACGATGATGCCGATAATAATGGCTATGATAATGATGATTTCCATTGTTTTGTTTATTTCTTGCGTTTACTCGATTCAACATATAAGGACTCTCATCCCTACAATTACCAGACGCAAAGGTACACTTTTTCTGACGAATATCCAAGCCCCCATCCTTTTTTTAGCCAAGAAAAGCCATAGCAATCGTTTTTGAAAACCGCATCAGGCTGCCACTCCAAAAGGAGTTCTTGTACAAGTCAAGCATCCTCGGAGTTCCTCGGCTGAGCACCTTCGGGGAGCAAGCTCTGGCAGATTTTTCACATTGATTTGACACACTCATCATACACCGCTAACCCTTTCACGGTCAGAAGATATTTCTGGCGAGGATGATGTGGCGAGTTTGGATAAAGCAAACGTACATACCCCTCACTGATGGCCGGCTTCAGATAAAGGTTAAGAAAATTATCTCTTCCCTTTAATTCTAAAGCATCCATCATATTCTTCACTGACAACTCCTGATTTCCTATTACAAAGATCAGTCGTTTGGTGTTTGCATTATTCGTGTGCAACTTATCCTGCACTTGTCCCGTACTTGTCCTGTACTTATACTCTTCTTGCAGGGTACTTGTCCCTCCTGCAAGTTTAAGCTGCACTTTCCATTCATCTGTTGCATGGATATGAAGGTAGCGATTGCGCAAATCCCACTTTTCTCCTAACAAAAGATTTCGGAAGAAACGCTCCAGATACACAGGAGTGTAATCAATTCCTTTTAGAGCGTTCTTGTAATTTGCACGTACCAAGGCATTACGGAAATACCATGAGTGTCGGGCAAAAAGACTATTGTCCACCTTGAAGCCAATAGAACGGAGATAGAGTATCGTGAATACAGCCGTTGTGCGAGTATTGCCTTCGCAGAAAGCGTGAATCTGCCACAGACCAGAGACAAATCGTGTGATGTGTTCCACCATGGCGTCAAGTGATATACCATTATAGCTAAACTCCTTCTCTTGATTGATATCATAGTCAATGGCCCTTCTCAAATCCTCCCAGTTCAGGTAGTTTACGGTATCACCGTCAAGTACCCATTCACGCTTGGTTATATCATAGTCACGCAGTTTTCCTGCATGCTTGAATACACCATCAAAGACTCTCCGATGAACAGAGATATAACCACCTGTGCTAAAATCCAATGTCTGCGACGAAAGAATCTTAGTGATATTAGCCGAGACCTTATCCGCCTCTTGCTTCTCGTCATCATCAGGTTCACGCAGAGTTTTCGACTGATAATAACTATTTATCAGTTCACGGGCCTCATCAATATCGATCTCGCCCTCTATGTGCTTACATGCCGTAGCCTTCAGATAATCAGAAGTCTGCAACCCATCCACAGCCTGCAATCCGATTGCCGTCTGCCAAATGGAGGCTTTCTCCTTCTGACTTGGCTCGCCTTGACAGATGTATTCATCGAAGTCGGTGTAATGTTGTTTGATATCACCCATACAGAATGTCCTTTAATTTAAATCTCATAGATTGAGTTCTCCACATTTCCACACTTATAGACCTGGAAATTTAAACATTTCCATTAGTTGTTGTATTAAAGTTTCGGATCTATGCTTAATATTTTCGATAGTCCATGTGTCTAACTTGGCTATTTCGTTGTTAATGTCAAGTCCATTCTTGTAACCAATAAACCGCTTGCCATCTTTGCTCTGACGTTCACGCTTCTCTAAGAAAGACTTGTTACCCAAAGTGCTGTTATAGCCAGTAATTGTCAGATTACCTATCTTATGCGTGTATTCGTTTAGATACTTTCTCATCGAGTTCCTTGCATAAAGAAACCTGACAAGCACAAAACAGACAAACCAACAAACAATAGACTCTATTCATGACAACAGATTATTATTTTTACTTTTTACTAAAAGTCCCATTTCACACCTAAGCAGGGACGGCATTTGAAGCCACCTGTTGAGCCAAAGTTGTTGCTCAACTCTACCTCGCCTCCTACACTGAGGTTCTCGCAACCGAAGTGCTGACCTACATTGTACCAGAGCTGTGGCTCGGTGATGAAGACTGTGTGCTTGGTTGTAGCTGAACCATCCTCCTGATAGTCGACAGCATGAGTCTCCCACCAGAAATCGGCAAAGCCGTCGAACTTCAAACCCTTTACACCAAAGATGTCGTTACAGGTCCAGACAGCAGTAAACTGCAAGGGTACATTCTGATCAGTCTGACGGATGGTCTTGTATAGAGCATTCAGAGTCAAAGTGTTCTTGTAATTCTTGTCGTGCACGAGGTATTCCACACCGAAGAGCCATGCATTGTTGATGGGATAATTCTTGGTGATACCACCATTGTACTCCACATGAAGGCTCCAGTTCTTGAACTGAGTTTTCTGCCAGAAGTTGAGTGCACGTGAAATCTCTGTATAGGTTCCTCCTTGGGCAATATTCTTCTCGCCCACTTCCATTTTGTCGTAGTTGAAGTCGTGGTCAACAAAGAAATAAGTACTACCCCACTTGTCCTGCTTGAACATTTCGAGGGTAAGGGTAACAAACTTACGGTCGGAACCGAAATCATACAAAATCTGAGCGTTGGTCTGTGCCTTTGCCACTGAGCTGCAAGCCCAAAGAATCAGCAAAGCCATAACTAATCGCAAATGTCGGAGTTGGTTTAAAATCATTGTTTCTTATTATAGTTTTAAATATGTACAAGAAAGCCTCCTGCTCTCTAATCGTTTGCAAAGTTAATAAAAACTATAATAAGAAACAAACAATCTTAAATAAATATTGAACTCAACTTTTGAAAATGGGGAAGTTAAAGAAGTTAAAGAAATTAGAGAAGTTAGAGCCATATACTTTACAGCTAAATCTTCAACTAAAAAGACTGTTGGCTATAACTTCTAACGCCCGAAGGGAGTGATAAA
>UQLZ01000004.1 GCA_900541935.1 uncultured Prevotellaceae bacterium
TAAGGAATTGGCTGGTCTTGGCTTGAAAGAAGCTAAAGAATTGGTTGACGGTGCTCCAAGTACTATTAAGGAAGGCTTGGCTAAGGCTGAGGCTGAAGGTCTTAAGAAACAACTTGAAGAGGCTGGCGCCGAAGTTGAACTTAAATAATATTGCCTGAGATTCAGGTAATTAGGTTAAGAATCCCGTATTGTGTCGATTCTTAACCTTTTTGTGTTATTTTCAATTTCGGGTTCAAAAATTTATTTTTTATGCAAATTTCAACAGTTAAACCGCGCGTAAATTTCGCATCAGTTAAGAATCCGTTGCCTTTCCCTGACTTCCTTGAGGTTCAGTTGCAGTCTTTTAGAGACTTTTTGCAATTGGACACTCCGCTTGAAAAGCGAAAGAATGAGGGTTTATACAAGGTTTTCGCGGAAAATTTTCCTATTGCTGACACGAGAAATAATTTCGTGTTGGAATTTTTAGATTATTATATTGACCCGCCGAGATATTCGATTGATGAATGTTTGGTTAGGGGACTTACATACAGTGTGCCTCTCAAGGCCAAACTGAAATTATATTGTACGGATCCTGAGCATGAGGATTTCGATACTGTTATTCAAGATGTCTATCTTGGTCCGATTCCTTATATGACCGAGAAGGGTACGTTCGTCATCAATGGTGCCGAACGCGTTGTCGTATCTCAACTCCACCGCTCTCCTGGCGTGTTCTTTGGTCAGAGCACGCACGCTAATGGTACTAAACTTTATTCGGCTCGTATCATTCCGTTTAGAGGTTCTTGGATTGAGTTCGCAACTGACATCAACAATGTTATGTACGCTTATATAGACCGTAAGAAAAAGTTGCCTGTAACAACTTTGCTTCGTGCTATTGGTCTTGACAGCGACAAAGATATCATCGAGATTTTCGGTCTTGCTGAAGAAATTAAAGCAACTAAAACGAACCTGAAGAAAGCCGTTGGCAGAAAACTTGCTGCCCGTGTCTTGAAGACATGGACTGAAGATTTCGTTGACGAAGATACCGGTGAGGTTGTTACTATCGAGCGTAATGAAGTTATGTTCGATCGTGAGACTATCATTCAAGAGGAGCATATTGATGAAATCCTCGAAACTGGTGTCGCTACAGTTCTTTTGCATAAAGAAGATGTTGATGCGAGTGATTATACTATTATCTTCAACACCCTCCAAAAGGATACAAGTAACTCTGAAAAAGAGGCTATCAATTATATCTATCGACAATTGAGAAGCGCGGAGCCACCTGATGATGCTAGTGCTCGCGAGGTTATTTATAACCTTTTCTTCTCTGAAAAGAGGTATGATTTGGGCGAGGTTGGACGTTACCGTATCAACAAAAAATTAAGTCTTGACATTCCTGAAGATGTTAAGGTTTTGACCCGTGAGGACATTATCGCTATCATCAAATACTTGATTGAACTTATCAACTCTAAGTCTGATGTTGATGATATCGATCACTTGAGTAACCGTCGTGTGCGTACAGTTGGTGAGCAGCTTTACAACCAGTTCGGTGTTGGCTTGGCGAGAATGGCTCGTACTATCCGCGAAAGAATGAATGTTCGTGACAACGAAGTGTTCACTCCGATTGACTTGATTAACGCGAAGACTATTTCTTCTGTTATCAACACTTATTTCGGAACTAACGCTTTGTCACAGTTCATGGACCAGACTAACCCGCTTGCTGAAATCACTCACAAGCGTCGTATGTCTGCCCTTGGTCCTGGCGGTTTGTCTCGTGAGCGTGCCGGTTTCGAGGTACGTGACGTTCACTACACTCACTATGGTCGTCTTTGTCCTATTGAAACACCGGAAGGTCCGAACATCGGTTTGATTTCTTCTTTGTGTGTTTACGCTAAGATTAATAATCTCGGTTTTATCGAGACTCCATATAGAAAGGTTGAAAACGGTAAGGTTGACTTGGACAACAGTCACGTTACTTATTTGACCGCAGAAAATGAGGAAGGAATGATTATCGCTCAGGGTAATGCTCCGCTTAATGATGACGGTACATTTATCCGTAACCGCGTTAAGTCACGCGAGGACGCTGACTTCCCAGTGGTTGCTCCTGACGAGGTTCAATTGATGGATGTTTCTCCTATGCAGATTGCTTCTATCGCTGCTTCATTGATTCCTTTCCTTGAACACGATGATGCGAACCGTGCGTTGATGGGTTCTAACATGATGCGCCAGGCTGTTCCATTGCTTCGCAGTGAGGCTCCGATTGTTGGTACTGGTATAGAGGCGCAATTGGCTCGTGACTCTCGTACGCAGGTTGCTGCGGAAGGTGCTGGTGTTATTGAATTTGTTGATGCCAGTGTCATCCGTATTAGATATGACAGAACTGAAGACGAGGAATTTGTTGCTTTCGAAGATTCTGTCAAGGAATATCATCTTCCTAAATTTAGAAAGACTAACCAGAGCACTACTATTGACTTGCGTCCTATTTGTCGCAAAGGTCAACGTGTTGAAAAAGGTGACATCCTTACTGAAGGTTACGCTACTGAAAATGCCGAGTTGGCAATCGGTCGCAACTTGAAGGTTGCCTTCATGCCTTGGAAAGGTTACAACTATGAGGATGCTATCGTTCTTAACGAGCGTATGGTTCGAGAAGATATCCTTACTTCTGTTCACGTTGATGAGTACACTCTTGATGTGCGTGAAACAAAACGCGGTATGGAAGAACTTACTTCCGATATTCCTAACGTCAGTGAAGATGCCACTAAGGATCTTGACGAAAGAGGTATCATCCGTGTTGGTGCGCATGTCGTTCCAGGTGATATTCTTATTGGTAAAATTACTCCTAAGGGAGAATCAGACCCTACGCCAGAAGAAAAACTTCTTCGTGCAATCTTCGGAGACAAGGCTGGTGACGTTAAGGATGCTTCTTTGAAGGCTTCCCCTTCATTGAAAGGTGTTATTATTGGAACTAACCTATTCTCAAGAGCACAAAAGAAGAAAGGCAAAGCGGCAAATGCAGGCTTGCAGAAACTTGACGATGAGTATGAGTTGAAGCAAGTTGAGTTGAAGGCTCGCCTTATTGAGAAACTTGTTACTTTGACTCAAGGTAAGGTTTCTCAGGGCGTTAAAGATTTCTTGGGAACAGAAGTAATTCCTAAGGGTGTTAAATTCTCTATCTCTATATTGAAAGGTATTGAAGAGTTTGACACTTTGAATTTGAGCAAGTGGACAGCAGATGCTCACCGCAACGATATGATTCACGCAACAATTATCAATTACTTGCGTAAGTCAAAAGAAATTGATGCTGAACTTCGCAGAAAGAAATTTGACATGACTATCGGTGACGAATTGCCTTCTGGAATTATGCAGTGCGCTAAGGTCTATGTAGCGAAGAAGCGTAAGATTGGTGTTGGTGATAAGATGGCAGGTCGCCACGGTAACAAGGGTATCGTATCCCGCGTTGTACGTCAGGAAGATATGCCGTTCCTCGCTGATGGTACTCCAGTTGATATTGTACTTAACCCACTTGGTGTGCCTTCTCGTATGAACCTTGGTCAGATTTTCGAAACCGTTCTTGGTTGGGCTGGTCGTGTATTGGGAGAGAAGTTTGCTACTCCTATTTTCGATGGTGCAAGCCTTGATGACTTGAACGAGTGGACAGATAAGGCAGGTTTGCCACGTTATGGTAAGACTTACCTCTACGACGGTGGAACAGGTGAGAGATTTGACCAACCGGCTACAGTTGGTGTTATCTATATGTTGAAACTCGGCCACATGGTTGAAGATAAGATGCACGCTCGTAGTATTGGTCCGTACTCTTTGATTACTCAGCAACCTCTTGGTGGTAGGCTCAATTTGGTGGTCAGCGTTTTGGAGAGATGGAGGTTTGGGCGCTTGAAGCATTCGGCGCATCTCATATCCTTCAGGAAATCTTGACTATCAAGAGTGATGATGTTGTCGGCAGAAGCAAGGCTTATGAGGCTATTGTTAAGGGCGAGCCAATGCCGAATCCGGGTATTCCTGAGTCGCTTAACGTGCTTTTGCATGAGTTACGCGGTCTTGGACTTAGCATTAACTTAGAGTAAGATAAATTATTGTGTGCCGGTTGGCAGCAATCGGCACACAACTCTTTATAACGCATTAAACAGATTATGGCTTTTAATAAAGATAATAAAATAAAGAGTAACTTTTCAAAGATTACTATCGGTATCGCTTCTCCTGAGGAGATACTTGAGAAATCATACGGCGAAGTGCTCAAGCCCGAGACTATTAACTATCGTACCTATAAACCGGAGCGTGATGGTCTCTTCTGCGAAAAGATTTTCGGTCCTGTAAAGGATTATGAATGTCATTGCGGAAAGTACAAACGCATCCGTTATAAAGGCATCGTTTGCGACCGTTGTGGTGTCGAGGTTACTGAGAAGAAAGTTCGTCGTGAGCGTTCTGGTCACATCTCTCTTGTTGTGCCTGTTGCTCACATTTGGTACTTCCGTTCTCTACCTAATAAAATCGGTTATCTTCTTGGATTGCCTTCCAAGAAACTTGATGCCGTTATCTATTATGAAAGATACATCGTTATCCAGCCAGGTGCCGCAAGCGGAATAGAAGGCTGTGAAGACTTGGCTAAACTTGATCTCTTGACAGAGGACGAGTATTTGGATATCGTTGACAAATTGCCACGTGAAAATCAGTATCTTGAGGATAGTGATCCTAACAAGTTTGTCTGCAAAATGGGAGCGGAGGCTATCTATGACCTTTTGCAAAATCTTGATTTGGACACTCTTTCTTATGAATTGCGTCACAGAGCAGATACTGACACTTCTCAACAAAGAAAAACTGAAGCACTCAAGCGCCTTCAGGTTGTTGAGTCTTTCCGTGCCAGCAAAAATAAAAACCGTCCAGAATGGATGGTGCTGAAGGTCATCCCTGTTATTCCGCCGGATTTGAGACCATTGGTGCCATTGGATGGCGGTCGCTTCGCTACAAGTGACTTGAATGATTTGTATCGTCGTGTTATTATCAGAAACAACCGTTTGAAACGCTTGATTGAAATCAAGGCTCCGGAAGTTATCTTGAGAAATGAGAAACGTATGCTTCAAGAGGCTGTTGACTCTTTGCTCGACAACTCACGCAAGTCAAGCGTTGTCAAGACAGATTCAAACCGTCCGTTGAAATCTCTTTCTGACAGTTTGAAGGGTAAGCAAGGTCGTTTCCGTCAAAACCTTTTGGGTAAGCGTGTTGACTATTCTGCCCGTTCAGTTATCGTCGTAGGTCCTGAATTGAAGATGCACGAGTGTGGTTTGCCAAAGAATATGGCTGCCGAACTTTACAAGCCGTTTGTTATCCGCAAACTTATCGAAAGAGGTATTGTAAAGACTGTCAAAAGTGCGAAGAAGATTGTTGACCGTAAGGAACCGATTGTTTGGGATATCCTTGAATACGTAATGAAGGGTCACCCAGTATTGCTTAACCGTGCTCCGACTCTTCACCGTCTTGGTATTCAGGCATTCCAGCCGAGAATGATTGAAGGTAAGGCTATTCAGTTGCACCCGCTTGCTTGTACTGCGTTCAACGCCGACTTCGATGGTGACCAGATGGCTGTTCACTTGCCATTGGGTAACGAGGCTGTTCTTGAAGCTCAAATGCTTATGCTCGGTGCTCACAATATCCTTAACCCTGCTAACGGCGCTCCTATTACTGTGCCTTCTCAAGACATGGTGCTTGGTCTTTACTATATTACAAAACTTCGTAAGGAGGATAAGGGTGAAGGTCTTGTATTCTACGGTCCAGAAGAAGCTCAAATTGCTTACAATGAAGGTAAGTGCTCTCTTCATGCTATTGTTTCTGTAGTCGTTGATGATCTTGATGAAAACGGAAAACTTGTCAAGAAGATGGTTAAGGAAACATCTGTTGGTCGCGTATTGTTTAACCAGTACGTCCCGAAGGAAATTGGTTATGTTAATACATTGATTTCTAAGAAGTCTTTGCGTGACATTATCAGCACTGTTATTAAGAAATGTGGTGTTATCCGTTCTGCACAGTTCCTTGATGATATCAAGAATCTTGGTTACAAAATGGCGTTCCGTGGAGGTTTGTCATTCAACCTTGGTGACGTTTTGATTCCGGAAGAAAAAGAAGTTTACGTTAAGGAAGGTTACGAGCAGGTTGAAGAGGTGATGAATAACTATAATATGGGTTTCATTACTAACAACGAACGCTATAACCAGATTATCGATATTTGGACAAATGTAAATACTCGTTTGACCAAAACCTTGATGGACAAGATTTCAACTGAAAACCAAGGCTTCAACCCAATTTACATGATGCTTGACTCTGGTGCTCGTGGTTCTAAAGACCAGATTCGTCAGTTGGCAGGTATGCGTGGTTTGATGGCTAAGCCTCAGAAGAGTGGTGCCGAAGGTGGTCAGATTATTGAAAACCCTATCTTGGCTAACTTTAAGGAAGGCTTGTCAGTGTTGGAGTACTTTATCTCTACCCACGGTGCTCGTAAGGGTCTTGCGGATACAGCGTTGAAGACTGCCGATGCAGGTTACTTGACTCGTCGTCTTGTTGACGTTGCTCACGATGTTATCATTACAGAGGAAGACTGCGGAACTTTGCGTGGACTTGTTTGTACAGAGCTTAAGAACAACGAAGATGTTGTCGCTACTCTTAGCGAGCGTATTCTTGGTCGTGTTTCTGTGCATGACATCGTTGATCCATTGACTGGTGAGGTAATTGTTTATGCTGGTGATGAAATTACAGACTCAGCAGCAGAGAGAATTGAAAAATCACCAATCGAATCTGTTGAAATCCGTTCAGTTCTCACTTGCGAGGCTAAGCATGGTGTTTGTGCTAAGTGCTACGGCCGTAACCTTGCAACAAACAGAATGGTTCAGAAAGGTGAGGCAGTCGGCGTTATCGCTGCACAGTCTATTGGTGAGCCGGGTACTCAGTTGACGCTTCGTACATTCCACGTCGGTGGTGTTGCGTCAAATATTGCTGCAGTTTCCTCATTTACTTCTAAGTATGATGGTATCCTTGAAATTGATGAGTTGCGTACTGTAACTGTTGCTCCTGCAGAAGGTGTTGAAGGTGCCAAGACATCATACGTAGTTGTAGGTCGTCTTGCTGAAGCCAGAATTGTTGACCCTCACACTAATATGGTTCTTACCAATACAAATATACCTTATGGTTCAAAATTATATTTCCAAAGCGGTGCAACTGTCAGCAAGGGAGATGTAATTTGTGAGTGGGACCCATTTAACGCGGTTATCGTCAGTGAAGTTGCTGGTAAGGTTAACTTCCTCAATGTTATTGAAGGTGTTACATACCGCAAGGAGACAGACGAAACTTCAGGTTTGCACGAAAAGATTATCATCGAGTCTAAGGACCGTACAAAGGTTCCAGAAGCCGAAATCGTTGATGCAAATGGTAATGTCCTTAAGACTTACTCATTGCCGGTGGGCGCTCACTTGATGATTGATAACGGTGCAGAACTAAAGGCTGGTGACGTATTTATCAAGACTCCACGCGCTGCTGGTAACGCTGGTGATATCACCGGTGGTCTTCCACGTGTAACTGAGTTGTTTGAGGCTCGTAACCCGTCTAACCCTGCAATTGTTTCTGAAATCGACGGTGAGGTTACTTTTGGCAAAATCAAGCGTGGTAATCGTGAGATTGTAGTTACTTCAAAAATCGGAGAAATCAAGAAATACCTTGTTCCATTGTCAAAACAAATCCTTGTTCAGGAAAATGACTATGTACGTGCAGGTACTCCGCTTTCTGATGGTGCTGTGACTCCGTCTGACATCTTGTCTATTAAGGGCCCGACTGCTGTTCAGGAATACATCGTTAACGAGGTTCAAGACGTTTACCGTATGCAGGGTGTGAAGATTAACGACAAGCACTTTGAGGTGATTGTTCGTCAGATGATGCGTAAGGTTAATATTCTTGACCCAGGTGACACTCGCTTCCTTGAGCAGCAAATTGTTGACAAGTGTGATTTCCAAGATGAGAATGACCGCATTTGGGGCAAGAAAGTAGTTGTTGACGCTGGCGACTCTGAAAACTTGAAACCGGGTCAGATTATCACTGCACGCAAGTTGAGAGACGAGAACTCTGCTCTTAAGCGTCGTGACTTGAAGTTGGTGGAAGTTAGAGATGCCGTACCTGCTACTTCTGACCAGATGTTGCAGGGTATTACCCGTGCCGCTCTTCAAACTTCAAGTTTCATGTCGGCTGCTTCTTTCCAGGAAACAACAAAGGTGCTTAACGAGGCTGCTATTAACGGTAAGGTTGACTACCTTGAGGGTATGAAGGAGAACGTTATTTGCGGTCACTTGATACCTGCCGGTACTGGCTTGAGAGAGTACAACTCTATAATAGTTGGTTGTAAAGATGATTTTGATACCTTTGACAAAGGTCTTGATGCTCAATTGAAAGAAGAAGCAGATGCAGATGCTGCTACTATCAAGAAGGCAGAGGAAGAAGTCAAATAATGCAATTAAAAATAATTTAAATTAGGGTGTATCTCACAGATGTGTGTGATACACCCTAATTTTTTTTAGTAATACGTTTTAGTCAAGTTAATTTTTAAGCTGTACCTCCACAAACCATAAAAAACAGCGTTTTTTTTGTTTTGTCTTCGGTTTGCACAAATTTTAGATAAGATAGGATGCGTTTCAGCAAAAATAACAAACGAGTTTGTTTTTTGCGTTCAACTTTCACTATCTTTGTACTTAGATAATAAAGACAATGAAGAACAGAAATTCTATATATTTTTTATTTGCTGCAGTTATCGGTTGGTTGCTGTATTCGTGTGCAAGTATCGGTAATCCGGAAGGAGGACCGCAGGATAAGGAGGCTCCTATTTTTTTAAAAAGTTCTCCCTCTCCGAATGCTATTAATGTTAATAAGAACAAAATCGAGCTGTCGTTTGATGAAATCGTGACTTTAAAAGACCCGTCAACGAAAATTGTTGTTTCTCCAGCGCAAACGGAGATGCCTAAGATGTCGGCTTCAGGAAAAAAAGTTACTATTGAGTTGATTGACACATTACTGGATAATACGACCTATACTATAGATTTTTCAAATTCTATTCAGGACAATAATGAAGGTAACCCGCTTGAGAATTTTGCTTTTGCTTTTTCTACTGGAAGTACTATTGACTCGTTGAGGGTTTCTGGTATAGTCCTTAATTCTCAAACTCTTGAGCCTCAGCAGAATGTTATTGTTGGTCTGCATAGTAACTTGAGTGATACTGCTTTCACGAAGATCAAGTTGGAAAGAATTGCCAGAACAAATAGTCTTGGGCAATTTGTTGTCAGAAACATAAAACCAGGAAAGTATCACATTTTTGCCATTAATGATGTTGATAGGGACTATAAGTTTGCTAATCCAACTGAAGATATAGCATTTTACGATTCAATAGTTGTTCCAACATGTACGCGGGTCGAAGTTTCCGATACAATCTTCAAGATAGATAACAAGACTGTTGACAGTGTCAAGACTATGATTAGAACAAAGTATTTTCCGAATGATATATTGTTATGTATGTTTAATGAAAACAGAAAGAGCCAGTATCTTCAGAAAAATTCTCGCATAGACTCTACAAGACTGTCGATAATTTTTGCTGCGCCGTCTGATACTTTGCCTATGCTGAAAATTGTTAACCGTCCGCAAAAGGATGACAGTTGGTATGTTCTTGAGAAAAATGAAACAAATGATACTCTTGTATATTGGATAAAAAATCCGGAGTTGGTTTCATCAGATTCCCTAAGAATAGCACTTAATTATTTGAAAACTGATACAACAAATAATCTTGCATGGCAGGAAGACACGTTATATTTTAATTTTCTCCGGCCTAAGGTGAAAAAGAATAAAAGAAAGAAGCATGATGAAGATAGCATTCCTGAAATGAAATTCCTTAGCGTTGCAGTTCTCGGCGGTGGAACGCAGGAGGTTTATGCTCCTCTCTATTTCCAGATTCCAGAGCCAGTTGAGAAATTAGATACTTCGTTGATTCATCTTCAAGTAAAACAGGATACTTTATGGAATGATGTCAGAGATTTTTCTGTTGCTTTTCGTGACACGACTAAGGATAGACGAACCTTTAGATTGCGAACAAAGTGGGATGCAGGTGCAACTTATAAACTTAGTATTGACTCTCTCGCAATAACAAATATTTACGGAATTTTCAATAAGAATTTTGAAGCAACTTTTGCTGTTCGGAAATATGAAGATTATGGAAATCTGATTTTTAATATAGTCGGGCTTACCGAACCGGCTATGGTTGAGTTGCTTGATGGTAGTGATAAGGTTGTTCTTGCTGTTCCCGTTAAAGACGGCAAGGCTGAGTTTATCAATATGCTTCCATCTAAATATTATGCACGCCTTTATGTCGACAGAAACGGCAATGGAAAGTATGATACAGGTAATTATGCGGAGAAGTTACAGCCAGAAGAGACTTTCTACTATCCTCGTTTTATCAATTTGAAGAAGAACTGGGACATAGAGCAGACTTGGGATATTTTTGGTACTGCACTTGATATGCAGAAGCCTGAAGAGATAAAGAAAAACAAGCCAGAACGCAAGAAATGGGAGGAAGAGGACCAGAATAAGAAGAAAGGTACTAATCCGCTTGATGAAGATGGAGACGGCTTTGATGAGTATGGAAATCCAGTCTATGATGATGGCACAGGTCGCCGCTTGGACCCTATTAATGGAATGTATCGTTAAAAGAGAAACAAAAATTGTATAAAAAAACTGCCGGGCTTTGACGCTCGGCAGTTTTTAGTATGTTGTCAATATTATATAGAAAGTCTTCTAAGAGTGTCGAGCAACTCTCTGTTGATAGGTTTGTCCTTTTTTGTTGCCTTAGAGAAAGGAACATAGACTATTTCATCATTAGAGATGCCAATCATAACGTTACGCTGGTCTTCAAGCAAAGCATCAATAGCGGCAGCTCCCATGCGAGATGCAAGTATTCTGTCGTGAGCCGTTGGTGAACCACCGCGCTGTAAGTGACCGAGAATAGATACTCTCACCTCATACTGTGGATATTCGTTTTTTACTCTTTCTGCAAGAGCCATTGCTCCACCTGTAACAGGACTTTCTGCAACAAGTACTATTGAAGAGTTTTTGCTTTTACGGAATCCGTTGTTGATAAGTTGTTCCAATTGGTCAACTTCTGTAGATATTTCCGGGATAATTGCAGCCTCAGCACCGGCAGCGATAGCACCGTTAAGGGCAAGGAAGCCTGCGTCGCGGCCCATTACTTCGATAAAGAACAAGCGTTCGTGTGATGTTGCTGTGTCGCGTATTTTATCGACGCATTGCATGATTGTATTCAATGCTGTGTCATAGCCGATTGTTGTATCTGTTCCGTATAGGTCATTGTCGATAGTACCAGGCAATCCAACTACTGGAATATTAAATTCAGTAGCAAATAAGCGAGCACCTGACAAAGAACCGTCACCGCCGATAACAACTAAAGCATCGATGCCTGCAGCACACATATTGTCGTATGCTAATTTTCGACCTTCTTCTGTCCTAAATTCGGCACATCTTGCAGTCTTTAGGATTGTGCCACCCATTTGGATGATATTTGAGACGTTCTGAGTTTTGAACTCAACGATTTCATTAGTTACTAATCCTTTGTACCCGCGGTAAATACCTTTTACGCTCATTCCACTAAATATTGCGGAACGGGTAACAGCACGAATTGCTGCATTCATTCCAGGAGCGTCGCCTCCAGATGTTAAAATTCCAATCGTTTTAATAGGCATTTTCTGTAAATTTTAAATAGTAAATATAGGCTTATTTATTGCAAATTTAAGGTAAATTCATCCAATAGCCAACCATGAAGTGATAAAAAATTTAAACAATGCTCCAAAATCCTGTTTTATATAAAAATCCGCTGATGGAAATTTGATAAACTCACATCGGCGGATTTTGTTGTTATAGTGCAAATATGTACTGTTATTATCTTTTTATCAATGTTTTGATGCAACCTATTTTGTAGTCCTTAATACCGTTGACAACTACCATCATCTTATCTTCATTTAATTGAGGTTTTAGCAGTTTGTAGAGTTTCAAATATGGTTTTGCCAATTGGTTGCTACGCAGAACAAGAAGCGTTTTGTCAACCATATCAGAAACTATTGGGAGAGTCATATTTGATTCTACCCCGCCTGAAATGAAGACAACGACATCAAATTTTTCCTTTAGAGCATTTAGAATAGTCTGCAACTTTTCGTTAGCCAATGCTTCTTGCATTATTCCAGTTTCTGTTCCCGGAGTGATTATTGAAATATTCTTCATTGAAGACTGGCGTATTACCGAGTCAACAGAAATGTCAGAAATCAGGCAGTCAACAATACCATTTCCGCTGGCTGTTGATAAAAGTTTGCGTGATATTTTTCCTTCAGCATTTATGTCGATAACTACGGCTGTCTTGCCTGAGTTGGAAATTAGTTTGAGTATGTTTCCTCCAACAAAAGTCTTGCCCTCTCCTTCAAAAAGAGATGTTATAAGCAGTGACTTTGGATTGCTCTTCATTAATATGTTTCTGACAGTTCTGAATTCACTTGCTATGCGTGTTTGTAAAGAGAAGTCGACTTCATCGTTGTCGGCAATCCTCAATTCTTCAATTTCCGAGGCATCAGAAAAGCGAGTAACATCATATTTCAGAACTATGGTCTTTGCAAATATGGTTTTGAAAATAAACCATAGAGTAGGGAATACCAGCGTTGCAAATAGGGCAAGAGCCATGACAAATGATAACTTTGGTTTAATAGGTTTTGTGTCACGATAAGCACAGTCAATGACCCTTCCCACTGGTGCGTTTGCACCAACCTTTAGCAAGTTGCTTTCACGCTGCTCAACAAGGAAGAGGTAAAGGCTATTTTGAATTTCTCTATTTCTTGTCAAGTCTAAGAACTGTCTTTCGTTTTCAGAAAGGGAAAGCAATCTTGATGACACGTTGCCAGAAACCTTTGACAATTCACCAAAAGCGATTTTTGCATTGTCACGGATATTCTTTATTGTTGATATAACGCCTGTTCGCATTGCATCAATCTGCTGGTCAAGAACTTTAACGGTTTTGTTACTGTCTTTTGCTGAGGCATTTAGTTGCATTCTGTTGAGAACAAGAGTGTTATAGTCAGATATGGCTTTCGCTGCTACTTCGTTATTTATACCAGTATTGATTGGAATCAAAGAATATGAATTTTGAGGGTCTTCAAGGAAGTTGCATACCATATTCAATATTGCAATTTGAGTTTGTTGCTCAACTACAGACTTGCTGTTTGCAGAGTTTTGCTCAAGAAGCACTTCTGCCTCTACTGCAAGGTCTGTAATCTTGTTTTTTAATTTAAAAGCCTCCAGTTCTTTTTCGGAAGTAACCATTGCCTTTGTAACTTCAGCCAATCGCTCATCAACGAATTTCATTTGAGAGATAGCTTTTGTATTGTTTTCAGCAAGGCGTCGGCGGTTATATACTTCAAACATCTTATTGAGAATGTCAAGACCGCGTTGCTTTTGGTTGTCTTCCAATTCCAGCATTATGCCGTTAGATTTTGATGAAGCGTAATCAATAACCAGTTGAGATGAATAATTCTCTGCTGCAAAGTCATTGTCAGAAACATTTACGATGATATATCTTTCTTCATCGGGTACAAAATATTTGGTTTTTGTAAGGACAAAAGTTCCTCCGGTAGATGGAGTGACAGTGGTTGGCAATTCCTTGCTTTTAGCCTCATAGACAGTCTCAAAAAGGCCTTTCTTTACAAGAATGTCAACAAGACCATTCTTTTTTATATCTATATGGAAAGTTACTCCGACAATTGTATCGAAGATTTCGTCAGGAGCATTAACTTCAACAGGGGAGTTGTTGTAAAGAGGCAGGTTCCTAACGTCAACGCGGTCAATGTATTGTCGGTTAAGTTTCAGTTCCTTGACCATTTCCTTGGCTATTCCGTGTGACTGGATTACGAGCAATTCGTCGTCGATGGAACCGCCGCCTATTCCTGCCATAGAGAATGATTTCATCATAGCCATGGCTGCTGATGATGTGCCAGAGCCACCCTCTTGCTCAATCAACATATTTGCGTGAAACAGATATACAGGGTTTTTCTTGTACATATAGAATGCACCAAATCCAACGAATAGCACAAACGCTATCACATAATAATACCAATGCCTTTTGATCTCGTAGATTGTCCTTGAAAAGTCAATCATTGGCGTGTCCTTACTATTTTCCATATATTAATTTTTCTTTATTTTTTCTGTTAAATATTCTGTTCCAAATCGATGTGCCTGTAACTTCCTGTTTTATCAGTTCTTTCTGCTCCTCTTTGCTCAGCTTCGCTATCGGTGCAAGGATTATACCCATTATAGAAAACAGATATTCGCCAAATAACGATGTTATCCCTCTGGATGATGTTGAGTCAATAAGTATTGCAATAATGATTATAACTCCGATAATATAAGGAACTATACCATTATACCGGTGGACAAGTTTAAGTTTCTTGTAAAGCCATACGAGGCATAAAATAAAAAGGACAATACCAATCAAGCCGAATTGTGCAAGTCCAGGATAAAAAGCGTCAGCGATGAAATCACTTTTTTCAATGCTGAGGCCCCAAACGTTGTTTAATCCATATTGTTCGTATAGTGATGAGTAGTTATATTCAGGGCCGGATGGAACTGTGCCGAAGGATGCAAATCCGGAACCAAACAGTGGATAATCAATAAGTGTCAATATCATTCCTACATATAGAGCAGGGCGGGCAAATGAATTCAGTGTTTCCTCATCAAAATTGTTGGTCGCCAGTTCTGCATTCAAGAAGTAGAATTGTATCTTGTTCCATGCCACAATAAGAGTGATAGTGATTAATGATGTAATCAAGATAACATTCTTTAGAGTTATTTTTGCAAATTTGCCCGGCTGATAAATGGTTAAAATAAACAATATGAAAATAAATGTTCCGTAATATTTGGATCTGCCACATGTTAACCCGATTGTTGCTAATAGTAATAGCGCAAACAAGTTCTTCTTGACAAGTTTCCAATTATTTGAATCGATAAACAACAGGTATGTTAATGTTGCACTCAAAAACATGCTCCCATAATAATATGGATTAACAAAAATATCATAAAAATAAGTATATCCTGCAACAAGTGTCAAGTAAATAATAAATCCAATTGTTAAAATTGTAATAAATAGAAACTGAATTATTTTTTTCTGTTGCTTGTCAAATTTTGGAGCTATTGCGTATGCTGCTCCAAAATATACGAAAACCTTCAAGTGCTGGAAGAAGTCTGCTATAACCGGTTTCGTTGTATTGAAATGACAGAATAAAAGTGTGTAAATTAAGTAAAATGTCAAGATTGCAAGCGGAATTATCAATGGCATATATTGCTTGTATCTCCTGTTGTAAAGTATATCAAAAAAGCTGAGTCCCAACAATAGTATTGTAATTATCTCATCAAGATATCCAATAATTGCAACTCCAACTAACTGACATATTATCAGTGCACAGAAAAGAATAAAATATGTTTTGTTGATATTCAGCATCAAACTCTATTTATTAATAGCGAGGGCAATTACTAATGAAGCAATAACAGAAACAGCACTGATTACTGCTGTTGCAATAGACAGTTTGAAAGAATTGTTTTGGTTAAATTCGCTGTTAACAACTCTTACCTTATCAGGTTGAACGTATATAACGTCATTTTGCTTAAGATAGAAGTAAGGGGAGTTGATTAAATTCGCGTCTGTCAAGTCAAGAGTATGGAATTGCTTTGTTCCGTTTTCTTCCCTTATCAGCATGACGTTAGTTTTTATTCCATAAAGGGTTACGTCTCCGGCATCTGCAATTGCATCTAAAATGCTGTACTTTTCTGAAGTTGCTTGTTTCGCTCCAGGATTGCGAACTTCGCCAAGAATGTTTACGCGGAAACTGCTTAGCTTGACGATGACAATCGGGTCGGCTACAGCCTTTGAAACTTCTTTCTCGATATACTCTTTCAACTCGGTTGCTGTCATTCCTGTAACTTTTATTTCTCCGAGCGTTGGAATCTCTATATTGCCTTTTTCGTCAACTGTATAATTGACCATCGGGTTGAAGTCGTTTCCGTCGGTCGGTGCAGGTATGATGCGGTAGGCATCGGTTGCAGATGGTATCAGAGAGCTGATAGTTATCTGCAATTTATCCTGAGGTTGTAACTTTAGCGAATAGTCGTTTTTGTCAAGGTTAATTGTAACCTTGTCAGCATTCTGAAAATAAGATACGTTTTTTGATGATTTGCATGAAGCAAATGCGAGCGATATTATCGCGATAAGTATGATACTGGTATATTTTTTCATATTGTGAATTTTACTGTTATTTTAACGTGGGTTATGCTTAAATATTGCATTCAAAATCTATGAATGCAAAATTAGTAAAAGTTTGCAATAATTCAATGTTGGTTGAAAGCAATAGATATTTCCTTGTTATTGTTTATTCAAATGATTGTGAGTTGGCAAGGGTAAGTCTGGGCTTGCTTACTGTTCCAAAAGTCTGTTTGTGGTGTTTTAAAACCTAATCACGTTTGGTGCAGACATTTGAGTCTTTAAGACCGTTGAAAACTGTTGCAGGAGTGAGTGTTATATTATTTGTACAAAGATACAATATAAAAGAACTGATGTCAAATTTCAGTTTGAAAATTGATTATTTATTGTTTCTACTAAAGTTAATCCATGTCCATTTGTGCCAGAGACTTTCCATAGGCCCTTGTTTATGATTTTTAAGCCACCATTTGCTGAAATGTATTTGAGCAAGAAACGTAAGCAATGCAATTAATGTACTAATAGCGTTTCCGCAATATGAAGCAAGATTTAGTCCAATGGGGTAGTATATGATAGCTCCAATTATTGATTGTGAAATGTAGTTTGTTAAGCTCATTTTTCCATATATACATAGTTTGTTTAGTATTTGTCTAATTTTGCTTTTCTGGTATAATATGATGAATGTTGCTATAATAGCCAATGCAAACGATAAGTTTTGCCACATTTTCATTGCAATTTTGACTGGTTGGTAAAATGAAAAAGTTGAATCATTAATTGCAAATTTATTAATTAGGAATAATATGGTTGTTGATAAAGAAAAAGCAATAAGTATGTTGACCCATTTGCGGATGTTTTGCTTAGTGGGTAAGAACAATTGTATTCTTCCAAAATAGAACCCGAGGAGGAAAAGGCCTCCAGTTTGAAAGAATCGTCCTTTATTTATGGACCAAGCCAAGCTTGCTTTTTGTCCGATTGTTATGTTTGTCAAAATGAATTTTCCAAAATTTTCATTTTTAATACTTGACATTAACTGAGTTTGTGTTTCTTGTACTTTTAAATCAAAAAGCTGATTTGAGAAGTATTGATACCATTCAATAGGCTGTAATAGGAAAATGATTGCGGATATAAGTATGGCTTTGTTGCTCCATTTTCGTGTAGTAAAAAGGGTAATGCTTTGAATAAAGAACAATAAGAGGACATCTCCCCCTGAGAAAAAAGCAGCATTAATTGTTGCGAATGCAACTAAAAGCACCATTCTCCAAAGAAAACGGTATCCAAAGTCTTTGCCTTTTAGTTTTTGATTATTGGACTGAATATAGAATGTGAAGCCGAAAAGTAGGGCAAATATGGCGTATGCCTTGCCGTCAAAAAGAATAAATAAAACTTTGGAAATATAGAAATCGATAGTATTTAGCCATTCCGGAGAACCAGTAGGAAATATGGGAAAGTTAAAGTGATTTAGGCTATGTACCAAGAGTATTGCAAGAATGGCAAAACCTCTAAGTGAATCCACTGATTCTATTCTGACATTTTTGTTTTGTAGTTGTTGCATTTTCGTTTTTAATAATACAATTACAAATGCATTTTCTGTTAAATGCATTTGTAATTGTAGCAATTTCTTCTGCAAAGATAGGGAAATTGCAAAATACAGCAAAACTAAAATCAATACTCCGGTAAATTCTTACCGAAGTATTGATTTTGTTAAAAGAAAAAAATTCCCGAGGATAAAATTCCTCAATTAAGATAATCCAAATAGAAACCGAGTTGCTTTATATCGCTTTATTATATAGTTATAAAGCAATATTGGTATGATTACGCCACATGCGATTACGATAATTGCAGCGGAAGCAAAGATAATGTCTGATTCAAGTGGTAAGCCTGTTTTTGCAATCACTGCTTTTGCAAAGCCTTCAAAAGTCGTGTGAAGCAGGTAAATGATATAGGAAGCAGACGATACTGTTAAAAACATACCTTTGCCTAAATTGATTTTCTCTATAAATCTTGATGTTGAGATAACCATAGCAATGCCAGCAATATTGATGATGAACATTTCTGCACGGCCAGCAAGGCTTTTTGCTTCGGAACAGAAGTAATAAAGTCCGGCAAATGCCAAGATATAGAATAGTGCATTTATGTTAAGGAGAAATTTGATTTTGTCTTTAAAATCATATGCAACGGCACCGAGAATAAAGAAAATAAAGAATTGACAAAACTGGCGTATGCAGAAGATTTCTGTTAGTTCAAGGTTGCCTAAGAACAGTACGAAAGATACCGCCAAAAGTGCTAATCTTGACTTGCTGCTCTTGAAAAAGGGTACAATTAAAAACGAAAGAAACAGTACCCAAATAAACCATAGAAAGTAGCCAGCCTCGGGATAGTAGAACATTCGCAATAGCGAATCAATCTGCTTTGGGTTTTCAACAGTAAGAATGTTGTCGGCAAGCAGTTTGGCGCCTATGATGAGCACAGATACCGTGAAGTATGGAACCATTAGTCTCTTGACTTTCTTTTTAATGAAGGCGAAATAGTCCCTTTTTTGGGAGAGCATGTATGCAACGCCACTTGCAAAAAGAAATAGTGGCATGTGGAAAGAGTAGATAATGTGATTAATTTCTTTCCACCAGTCAGGGCTATCCTGCGGGATATAGTGACCGATAACTACCAGTACAATGCAAACCGCTTTTGCTATGTCTAAGAAAATTAGTCTGTTCATTTTGAAATTTACTATTTGTTTATTGTTTATCTTCCGTATATCCAATTGCGGAAAAGGCATGGCCGTTATGTTCTAATATTGCTAATCTTTGTGTTCCGTGGATGTTGGCAGTAAATGTCACATACATTCAGACAACCATAAAGCGAGTGGAAATCGCAGTAATGAAATGGTTTTCGACAGAATGCTCTTATCTTCCGCCATAATATTATACGGGAATTTTAAATTTGAAGCAGCGAGTAGCGTCAAATCTGGGCAATGCCATCAGTTGAATGTCCTTTTGAGAGTCTTCCAGCGTTTCTAAGCAATCTCCAACAGTAAATCCTTTTGCTTCTACTGCAGAGCGGACTTCTTTCAATGCCAATTCTGGTGTATTGTTATCCTTACTCAAATGGCACAGGAATACGTTTTTCAAACGACCTCCTGCTATAGTTGCAATAAATTCTGCGGCTTCTTTGTTGTCAAGGTGTCCAACATCGGAATATATTCTGCTTTTCAAATATTCCGGATATTTGCCGTTTTCAAGCATCTTGGAATCATAATTGCTTTCGATAACAAGGTAGTCTGCGTCTTCCATATAGAATCTTGCTCTATCAGTTATAGTTCCCATATCTGTTGAGAATACAAAGTTTGATTTTCCAAGTCTGATATTGAATCCAGAGTTGCAAGAAACGTCGTGTGAAACGTTGAAAGCAGTAATCTCAAAATCTAAAATTTTGAAAGGAATTTCCTTATATATTGCAACATGATAGTCTTTTATTCGCCTGGATATATTGTGCTTTCGTAGAATGCCCTGTAGAACCCTGTTAGTGCAGAATAAAGCCATCTTGTATTTTCTTAGAAAAGTATATACATATTTTATATGGTCCATGTGTTCGTGGGTAAGGCAGATGCCTTTTATGGAACCCATTGGTATTCCGTTCTGAGTAAGAGCGTCAATAACCTGTTGCATGTCAACGCCGGCATCAATCAAGAAACCTCCTGCTTCAGTGCCTATATATGAGCAGTTGCCGCTGCTTCCACTGCCGAAACTCATAAATTTTAATGTCTTAACTTGGTTCAAGTCAACTATTGGAGTCTCCAGTTCTGATATTTCGCCGATTATTTTGTTTGCCCGCATATCGCGTCCTCCAGATATAATAGAGGGACTTTCTGGTGTTTCTTCCCCAAAGAGGGAATATTGTCGGGGGTTATATTTGGATTTTTTTGTCATGATTAGCGGTATAGTAGGAATATTGCAGGTTTCTTTTCTAATATTGTTTTTGAACGAGCCCAGTCATAAATAGTTTTGGTTACAATAAATTCAGATTGCCCTGTAATGTCAAGGGCTACGCATAGTTTTAAGTCTTTTCTTACTGTTTTGCAAATTTCTTCCAGTAACCTGTTGTTTCTGTATGGCGTTTCAATAAAGATTTGAGTTTGTCCACTAAGAATATTTCTTTCCATTTCATGGAATTTTTTTACCTTTTTGCCGGTATCGATAGGCAGATATCCTTGAAATGCAAATGATTGACCGTTAAAGCCTGAAGCCATTAAAGCCATAAGAATGCTTGATGGGCCAACAAGAGGAATGACTTTTATCCCTTTTTCTTGTGCCATTGCAACGACGTCGGCACCCGGGTCCGCTATCGCAGGGCATCCTGCTTCAGAAATAACACCCATTGCTTGGCCTGATATGAGTGGGTCAAGATAGTTTATTATATCTTCTCTGTGGGTATGTTCGTCAAGGGTGTAGAAGGTCAGTTCGTCTATATTTATCGACTTGTCGCATTTTTTTAGAAACCGGCGTGCAGAACGCTCGTTTTCAACGATAAAATGCTTTATCTCTTTAACTATTGCAAAATTATATGCTGGAAGAACCTTTTCTAATGGTTCCTCGCTCAACATAACAGGTATCAAATATAATGCTGCTTCCATGTTTTTTGTTATTCAAACTACAAAAATACGAAATACTCCACTAATATCAAAAACGAAGTTCCAGTTTCATATATTTATAGATGGTGATTTTGCAAACTGATGGAGCAAAAGACTTTTGTCGTTGCAACTATTGCTTTTTTCATGCGGTAGCGAGGAAAAGGATTTTTATGAATTTCTAAACTTATGTTTTCAAACATAAAAAGGCCAAATGATTCTGGAATTATTTGATAAATAGGGTTTTAAATGCTCTGTTTGAAGTCATTTTGAAGTGGATTAGGTCAAAAAGGACCCTAAAATTTTCTAACTTGAAATAATTAATGTATATTTGCACGCTATTATTGCTAAATTGAAAATTAAAATAAAATATTAAACAAAATGCAAAGTAAAGGTTTTATCAGAGTGCTTACTATCTTGCTCGCCCTTGTCTGCGTATTTTATCTTTCATTCTCTTTCGTGACTGGCAATATCGAAGACGATGCTGCTGCTTACGCCTCAAAAGTGGAGAAAGATGTAAATTCTCAAAAGTACAAGGATGCTTACAAGATGTATCTTGACTCTATTGGTAACGAGAAAGTGTACCTTGGTTACACTTACAATGAAGCGAGAGAAAAACAAATTGGTTTGGGTCTTGACTTGAAGGGCGGTATGAATGTAACTCTTCAAATTTCAGTTCCTGATATCTTAAGAACTCTCTCAAAAGAAAATCCGGATCCAAAATTTAACCAGGCTATCGCTAATGCTGAAAAGAGCAAAGCAAAAGATTTCGTTGCTGCATTCTGTGCAGAATACGAACAGTTGGCACCAGGTGCTCAACTTGCTCAAATTTTCAGATCTATTGAGCGTGTAAAACCAGGCGATTCTAACGAGGCTGTAGAAAAAGTCTTGAAGGAAGAGGTTGGTGCTATGGTTGATAACTCATATAACACTCTTCGTACTCGTATCGACCGTTTTGGCGTTGTTGCTCCTAATATCAAGAAAATGGAGCGTGATGGTCAAATCCTTCTTGAACTTCCGGGTATCAAAGAACCGGAGCGTGTCCGTAAGTTGCTCCAAGGTTCTGCTAACCTTGAGTTCTATGAAACATATAACGCCCAAGACCTTCAAGGCGTTTTGGCTCAATTGAGCGACGCTGCTGCTAAAGAAGTTACTGCTGAAGAGGTAAATGCAGATACAGCAAAAGTTGTTGCTGACTCTGCAACTGTTGCTACTAAGGAGGATTTGAAGAAGGCTGAACCACAAGGTCGCTCTTTGGCTGCAATGCTTTGGGCTAATGGTCAATTCGGTGGCCCTGTCGTTGGTACTGTTAATGTTCAGGATACTGCTGCTGTTAACGCTATCCTTAATTCATCTGCTGCTAAGCAACTTCTTCCAACAAACCTTAAATTGGCTTGGTCTGTTAAGGGCGTTGATGCTAAGGATCGTTTGTATCAATTGGTAGCGCTGAAGACTCAAGCAGGCAAACCACGTCTTGGTGGTGATGTTGTTGAGGACGCAAGTTATGAGTTCGACAATCTTCAAGGTAACGTCGTTAACATGTCAATGAATAACGAAGGTTCACGCCGTTGGGCTCAAATTACACAAGAAAACCTTGGCAAGAGCGTTGCTATTGTTCTTGACGATCAAGTATATTCATTCCCAACTGTTAACTCAGTTATCGAAGGCGGTCGCTCTCAAATTACTGGTAACTTCACTCCTGAAGAAGCAAGTGACTTGGCAAACGTTTTGAAATCTGGTAAGATGGCTGCTAAGGTCAACATCGTAAGCGAATCAGTTATCGGTCCGTCTCTTGGTCAACAGGCTATTGAATCAGGTATCTGGTCATTTGTAATTGCATTGGTAGCATTGATGCTATTTATGATTGCATTCTATGGCTTTACTCCTGCGATGGTTGCTAACTGCTGCTTGATTATCAACCTGTTCTTTACTCTTGGTATTCTTGCTTCATTCCAGGCTGTATTGACGCTTTCTGGTATTGCCGGTATCGTCCTTTCTCTTGGTATGGCTGTTGATGCTAACGTGTTGATTTTCGAAAGAACAAAAGAAGAACTTCGTGCTGGAAAGAATGTGAAGTCTGCTCTTGCTGACGGTTACAAAAATGCATTCTCTGCAATCTTCGACTCTAACTTGACTTCTGTTATTACTGCAATTATCTTGCTTGTTTACGGTACAGGTCTTATTAAGGGTTTTGCAACAACTTTGCTTATCAGCATTATCTGCTCATTCTATAGTGCAATTTTCTTGTCAAGACTTGCATTCGAGTGGTTGCTTACAAAACAAAAATATCAGAACCTCAAGTTTACTACTAAATTCAGTGAGAATTTCTTGAAGGGTACACAAATCAACTTCCTTGGCCAACGCAAGAAAGCGTGGACAATTATTGCTGTTGTTATTGCAGTTGTTGTTGCTTCTTTCGTATTTAAGGGAATTGACAAGGGTATTGATTTCTCTGGCGGTAGAAACTATATCGTTCAATTTGATCACGATGTTAAGACTGCAGAAATTGCTGACCAGTTGGAACCTTTGTTCCCAGAATCTTCTCTTTCTGTAATTACTATTGATAACGATTCTAAAGTTCGTATCTCTACTAACTACAAGATTGCTGACGAAACTGAAGGCGTTGACGATGAGGTTATGCAATTGCTTTATAAGGGTCTTGCAAAAGAATTGAACGGAATGTCTTATGATGATTTCAGTGTATCTAATGAAGAAGTAGGTGTTGTATTGACTGAAAAGGTTGGTCCAAGTATCGCTTCTGATATGACAACCGGTGCTGTTTGGGCTGTTTTGCTTTCTCTTATTGCAATCGCTCTTTACATCTTGTTGCGTTTCCGTGATATTTCATTCTCTGTTGGTGCGTTGGCTTCTTTGGCATTTACTTCATTCGTGATTATCGGTTTCTACTCTTTGTTCAGCGGAATCCTTCCGTTCTCAATGGAAATCGACCAATCTTTCATCGCCGCTATCCTTACTATAATCGGTTATGCAATTAACGATACAGTGGTTGTGTTTGACCGTGTTCGCGAAATGATTGGCCTCTATCCTAAATCTGATAGAGAAGAAATTATCAACAAGTCTTTGAATACGACTTTGACCCGTACAATTATGACTTCTGTAACAACAACTCTTGTGTTGCTCTGCATCTTCATCTTTGGTGGCGAAACAATCAGGAGTTTCACCTTCGCAATGTTGTTCGGTGTTATAATCGGTACTCTTTCTACTATATATGTTGCTACTCCGATTGCATTCGTAATGCAAAAGAGAAAAATTGCTAAAAAGTAACAAAGTAGTAAATCTACAATGACAAATAAAAGGCAATATCTTCGGGTATTGCCTTTTTTTGTGCTCATTTTTGTTGCTGTGTAACAAATTTGTTTGTTAGTGAAGCAAATTTTATATAGTTTGTTTTGAGAATGGACTACATTTGCATTGTAAATATTAGGTATAAAAAGAGGTAATTGCAATCATTGTTCCTTATGTGTTTTAAAGTTAGGCTGAGTATTCTGAGATTTACTCGTTTTTACAATGGTTTTAGGTGGTTAATTGATATTAGGTAATTTGTTGTGAGATTGCTTCCTCTTATAGGCGTTAAGAAAGGAAAGAACTGTGTCAATATTATTCGATGCAGTTCTTTTTATTTTATGATTGCAAGGATGGTATGATTTTGGAATTATTTAGTAAGAGGAATTGGTGTTTGCTGGTAAAACAGATGCGATTGCTTTATTTGTTGGCTAAGGCATAACTTTATAGTGCTGTTTAGCATGATTTCGGCTGCAGTAGTTAAAGTGCCACCATTCGGAAGGCAATGGTCTGAAACCTGCTTTTTTCATAACTTTTCTAAGCAATAGTCTGTTTTGCAGTTCTTTCTTGCTTATTTTTCCACGTTTGACAAGAGCTTGTTCGTTTGTTATTCCTGCTTCATAGCCAAGGTGGTCAAATTCTGTTCCCATTGGCAGAGGGATGCCGTTTCCGTCAATAATGGTTATATCAACCGCGAGTCCGTAATTATGCAAGCCACCGCCACGTGCAGGGTTTGAAACGTATTTCTGTTTGTTTGTTCCCTTGACTTTGTCCCACATTCTTTTTTGAACGCTCATTGGGCGACCTGCGTCATATACTATCAATGAATATTCCGGTCTTTCGGCTTTTAGCAGTTTTTGTGCTTTCTTGAGGCAACGCATTGCATCAGGATGCAGAAATGCCTCTTTTAGGTCACCGTAAAGCACTGTGCCTACGAAATTGTCTGCTGTAGTGTATTTCAAGTCTATAGGCATATCAGGAATCTCTGTTTCGATATTTTGCCAGCCAAGGGATTGCATTTTTTGTGCAGTCTGGCTAAGTTGCTGGCAGTAGGCGGCAGTTGACCACATTAGCAAGAATGCTGCCAGTATCGGTTTTATTGATTTTGTCATTGTTAAAGGTGAGTTATATGCCGCAAAATTAGTATAAATTCGGCATTTTGTTGTACCTTTATATTGTTTTAATATTAAGATAATTATGAAAATAGGATTAGTTCAGCACAATATATTGTGGTCTGCCAAGCAGGCTAATTTGGAGAAGATTAGGAGTCTGATTGATTCGGCACCTGGTGCTGATGTATATGTCTTGCCGGAAATGTTTGCAACAGGCTTCTCGATGAAGCCTGAGCGGATTGCGGAGTCTTATCCTGGAGAAGTTGTTGCGTGGATGACCGATCTTGCCAGAGAAAAGTCTGCGGCAATTATAGGAAGCGTTTCCGTTGAGGAAGGAGGAAATTATTATAACCGTTTGATAATGGCAAAACCCGATGGGGCGGTAGAATACTATGACAAGAGGCATCTTTTCTCTTTTGCAGGCGAAGACGGCAAGTACGCTTGCGGAAAAGAGCGGAAAGTTTTTGAGTTCCACGGTGTCAGGTTTTTGCCGTTGGTGTGCTATGATTTGCGTTTCCCTGTATGGTCGCGTAATCATTCCGATTATGATGTTGCGATATATGTTGCCAGTTGGCCTGACGAAAGAAAGTATGCTTGGCAAACATTGCTTCGTGCGAGGGCTATAGAAAACCAGTGCTATGTTCTTGGCGTCAACAGGGTAGGGTCAGACCCCGTTTCGGTGTATTCTGGGTATAGTGTGGCATTGGGGCCTGATGGGATGCCGATTGCAGAGTGCGAACCAGGGAAAGAAGTTGCAGTAATTGCCGATGTTGATATGGAAAAACTTGGTGAATATAGAAAGAAATACCCGTTTTTAAGAGATGCCGATTGGGATAAAGATGATTTTGTGTGGTAAGTGGCGAATAAATAGAAAGAAAATTAGGTAAATAGATGAAAAATCAGATTAATTCTTTCAGAAAATGATTTTTATATATTACCTTTGTCGTTCGTGATAAATTAGGAAAATAAAAAACTAAAATAAAATGGCAAAAGAAAGCAAAAAGCAAGAAACACGCACTTCAATCGATGAATTGAACGAGTCACTATCAGGCTTGGAGCAACGTGTTGAGCAAAACAAAAAATCTGTGATTTGGTACGCAGTAGCGTTATTGGTAGTTATTGGTCTTGGTCTAGGCTATTATTACGGCAAAAAGTCTGCTAAGGAAGATGCAGGCGAAATGATTGGCAAGGCTGACATTGAACTTATGCAAGGCAACGATTCAGTAGCGTTAGCACAATATCAGGCAGTTGCAGCTGAGTACAGCAATGGGGTTGCTAACCGTGCAAATCTTAATGCTGCAATTCTTCTTTACCAAAAAGGTAACTATGAAGAGGCTTTGAAGGCTGTTGAAAACTATGATGTAGAAGAAGAACTTGTTGGTGCTGCTTCTCAATCATTGAAAGGTGACTGTCTTGTTAACTTGAAAAAGTATGACGAAGCAGTTGCTGCTTACGACGAGGCTATCTCTGTTGCTAACGGTAACGAACTTTATGCACCGGTATTCATGATGAAGAAAGCAACAGTTCTTAGCGCACAACAGAAATACTCAGATGCTGCTGCTATCTATCAAAATATCAAGGATAACTATAGCAAGTACGTTAATGCATACCGCGTAAACATTGACAAATACATTGACCGTGCAAACTATTTGGCTGGTAACAAGTAATATTTGACAAAAATTCTATAACAAGGGTTGTGCCAATGGTGCAACCCTTGTCGCTTTTATATATGTTGTTGGAAAAAAAGCGGATAATTCTTTTGAATTGTATTCGGATTAGAGTAATTTTGCAGAATAATTAATAAAATGCAGTAGATTGTGGAAACTAAGTACATTTTTGTGACCGGTGGAGTTGTTTCATCTCTCGGTAAAGGTATAATTTCGTCTTCGTTAGCAAGACTTTTGTTATCTCGCGGTTTTCGTGTGACAATTCAAAAGTTCGACCCCTACATCAACATAGACCCGGGTACTCTAAACCCTTACGAGCATGGCGAATGCTATGTAACTGTTGATGGACATGAGGCAGACCTTGACTTAGGTCACTACGAACGTTTCACAAACGTTAATACAACTCGAGCAAACAATATCACAACCGGTAGAATCTACCAAAGCGTTATCGACAAAGAGCGTGCGGTGATTACCTTGGCAAGACTGTACAGATTGTGCCGCACATCACTGATGAAATCAAGAGAAACGTTAAGTTGCTTGGTAATACTGGCAAGTTTGATTTTGTTATCACTGAAATCGGTGGTACTGTTGGTGACATTGAGTCGCTTCCGTTCCTTGAATCAATGCGTCAATTGAAGTGGGAGTTGGGAAGCAACTGTATTTGCATTCACCTTACTTACGTTCCGTTTATCCAGGCGGCTAAGGAGTTGAAGACAAAACCTACTCAGCACTCCGTTAAGAAATTGCAGGAAGTTGGTATCCAGCCAGACGTTCTGATTCTTAGAACAGAGAAGGATATTCCTGTCTCAATGCGTCGTAAGGTTGCGCTGTTCTGTAATGTTTCACCAGATGCTGTTATCCAGTCAATCGACGTTCCTTCTATCTATGAAGTGCCAATGACTATGCATGCTCAGCACCTTGATGAAATCGTTTTGAGAAAGACAAATACTCCATTCGAGGGCGAGCCTAACATGACTCAATGGACTTCTTTCCTTGACAAGATGAAAAATGCTCAGGAAGTTGTTAATATCGGTCTTGTTGGTAAGTATGTTGAGTTGCAAGATGCTTATAAGTCAATCAATGAGTCATTGTTCCAGGCTGCTACTTACTCTAACTGCAAGTTGAATCTAAAATATATTCACTCTGAAAAGGTTAACGACGGTAATGTTGCTGAAATGCTTGCTGGAATGGATGGTATCCTTATTGCCCCAGGCTTTGGCCAGAGAGGTATTGAAGGTAAGTTCTCTGCAATCAAGTATTGTCGTGAAAATGATATCCCAACATTCGGTATCTGTTTGGGTATGCAATGTATGGTTATTGAATTTGCACGCAATGTGCTGGGATTGAAAGATGCAAACAGCACCGAGATGGACCCGCAAGCAAAGGAAAACGTTATCGACCTTATGGAGGAGCAAAAGAGCATTTCCAATATGGGCGGAACTATGCGTCTTGGTTCTTACGACTGTGTGCTTCGTGAGGGTTCTAAGGCTGCTCAAGCATACGGTTCAACTAAAATCAGTGAGCGTCACCGCCACAGATTCGAGTTTAACGACGAATATCGCAGTCAGTTTGAGGCTGCCGGCATGGCATGCGTTGGTGAAAATCCTGAAACTCATTTGGTGGAAGTCGTTGAAATACCAGAAAAGAAATGGTTTATAGGAACGCAATATCATCCGGAATATAGCAGTACTGTGCTTGAGCCAAACCCGATTTTCATCAGTTTCATTAAGGCTGCAATAGAAAATCACGAGAAAAATAATAACTAATAATATAACTAATTTTAATGGACAAAAACACCATCCTCGGTTTGCTTCTTATGGGAGCGGTGATTTTCGGCTTTACTTGGCTGAATGCACCAGATGAATCACAAGTCAGCAAATCGAACGAAGAAGTTTCAAAAGAAAAATCGTCAGAAATGTCCTTGGTTGGAGACAGTATCTCTGCAAAGGAATGGTCTAATATTGTGGCTGTTGTTAAGCAGTATGGAAAGCAAACTGACAATGGAGAGGTAACGCTTGCTAATGAAAACGTTAATTTGACAGTTGCTGGAGATGAGCTGAAAGGCTCTGTTGCTTGCGGTGATACTGTGTTTGCTGTTGATGACTTGAAAAAGGTTGCAGCTCCCGATTCTCGGTTGATTACAAATGCCGCACTTGCTAACCTTAGAACGGCTGTTTCATCGTTTACAAAGTATTCAAATTTTGTGAAGTTTGTTTCTGGTGACAGTACTACAGTGAAGTTGAAAAACAATTTGCTCGATATTGATATTGCTACAAAGGGCGGTATGATTTCTCGTGTGGAATTGTTGAACTATACTGCATACTCTAACGGCAAAAACGGTCCGGCTGTGTTGTTTGAAAACAATAACAATTCATACAGTTTTGTGCTTAATACACATACTCAAAGATATGACACTAAGGACTTCTATTTTACTCCGATTGTTGAAAACGATTCAACAGTCTTGATGAAATTGGAGTTTGAAAAGTCTGTTTCTTTCGGTATCCGTTATACATTGCCTAACGACAGCTATAAGGTTAGAATGGAAGTTGTTCAGCAAAATATGGACGCTATCATCCCAACAAATATAGCAAATATGGACTTCCAATGGAGCCAGATGGTTCAACGCCACGAAAGAGGTGAGATGTTTGAGGAGCGTAATTCTGCTCTATATTACAAATATCTTGGCGGAGATACTGACTACTTGAGTGAAACAAGTTCTGACAATGAGGATATTGAGGACAAGTTGAAATGGGTGGCATTTAAGGACCAGTTCTTCTCTTGTGTGCTTATCGCTGATTCTTACTTCTTGGGAACTAACGAGTTGTCGAGCAAGGTTATTGATAAGGAGAGCCCGCTTCATAAGAACTACATGAAGGACCTTTCTGTTTCTTCACAATTGGATTACAGTTCTTCAAATCCAAAGCCTGCTGCATTTACTTTCTTCTTTGGTCCTAACGAGTACAAACTCCTTGACAAGTATTCAGAAGTTGCAAATGATGAGAATCTTGAGTTGACTCGCTTGATTCCTCTCGGTTGGAGTATGTTCCGTTGGATTAATACTATTATCATTATTCCAATTTTCAACTTCCTTGGAACATTGGATTTGAACTATGGTATTATCATCTTGATTCTAACATTCTTCATCAAGTTGATACTTTTCCCGTTGACATATAAGAGTTATTCATCGCAAGCGAAGATGCGTGTGCTCGCCCCGGATATCAAGGCTATCAATGACAAGTATCCAGGCCAGGAGAATGCTTTGAAGCGTCAGCAAAAGACAATGGAACTTTACAATCAGGCAGGTGCGAACCCGATGAGCGGATGTTTGCCAATGTTGTTGCAAATGCCAATCCTCATTGCAATGTTCTCATTCTTCCCGTCTTGTATTGAGTTGAGAGGAGAATCATTCCTTTGGGCTGATGACTTGTCTGCTCCAGACATTATCTTCTCTTGGGATGCTCACATTCCGTTTATCTCAACATTCTTCGGCAACCATATCAGTTTGTTCTGCCTGTTGATGACTGCTGTTAACATTATCTACACATATATCAATATGCAGTCTAACCCGTCAAACAATTCAATGCCGGGTATGAAGTGGATGATGTATCTGATGCCGGTTATGTTCCTTGTGTTCTTCAATAACTATGCTGCTGGTCTTAGTTACTATTACTTCTTGTCATTGTTGATTACAATTGCACAAACTTACGCATTCCGTTTCATCATCAAGGAAGACAAGGTTAGAGCGAAGATGGCTGAAAACGCTAAGAAACCGAAAAAGAAAAGCGGTTTTATGGCGCGTCTTGAAGAAGCACAACGCCAAGCACAGGCTGCTCAACGCGAACAAGAAAAACGCAGAAATAAAAAATAAAATCTCGCTACAACTATTCGAAAAAGGCTCACTGCGGTGAGCCTTTTTCGGTTTTTAAAGTGATGAAATTTCGGAAGTTTATGCGATGTTTTGGGTGATTGGTCGTTTTTGATTGTCTGTTAGTTTGATTGTGACGAAATATCGAACAATTATGCGAACTTTGCGTTATAAAATAAATTCATCTATAATGACTACTTTAGTGAAACATATTTCGAGATTTTTTATTTGCGGTATTTTGCTAATGCCTGCAGTTGCTTTCGGACAGGCCTTGTCGTTGGATTCCTGCCGTGCGATGGCTTTGAGAAACAATAAAAATATTCAGATTTCCCGCGAACGACTGAAAGCGGCGGAGTATAAAAAGAAAGAAGCCTTTGCAGCATATTTGCCTGCAATTGACGTGACGGCTTCTTATCTTTACAATCAAAAAGAAATATCGTTGCTTTCAGAAGACCAGAAATTGCCTACTCAGACTTTTAACCCTGCTACAGGAAAGTTTGAATATAATATTCTAAAAAAACCAGACGGAACCCCTGTGCTAACTCCGGAAGGAAGCCCGATTCCTACCCAAGTCGCTGTTATCCCAAAATCGGCGTTGACATACGATGTTCACAATGTCTTTGCCGGTGCGGTTACATTGACGCAGCCGATTTTTATGGGTGGTAAGATTGTTGCCATGAATAAGATGGCCGATTTGGCTTACTCTGCTGCGGAAAATTTGCTTGACAATAACGAAAAGGAGGTTATCTATGCTGTTGATGCAGCCTATTGGCAAGTTGTTTCGCTTTCAGAGAAGAAGAAACTTGCCGACAGTTATATTCAGTTGCTTGACACCCTAAATCGAAATGTTAGGGCACTTATGGCGGAAGGAATGGCTACAAGGTCAGATCTTTTGACTGTTGAGGTAAAGCAGAATGAAGCAGAAATTGATTTGTCAAAGGTTGACAATGGTATTCAGTTATCAAGAATGGCGTTGGCTCAGGTTTGTGGTATGCCTTTGAATAGTGAATACACCCTTGCAGATGAATGTGAAGATATAAATGCCGATGATGTTCCTATGGCGACATTTAATATAGAGGACGTGTACAAAAACAGAACAGATGTTCGCAGTCTTCAGATTGCTGTTGATATTTTTGAGCAGAAGCAGAGAGTTGTCAGGGCAGAAATGATGCCATCGGTTGCTCTCGTAGGTGCTTATTCATTGACGAATCCTAATGTGTTCAATGGCTTTGACAAGAGTTTTAAAGGAATGTTTAGTGTTGGAGCAATGGTGAAGATTCCAATTTGGCATTGGGGTGGAAAATATAACAAGTTGCGTTCCGCAAAAAGCGAAACAGCCATTAAGCAACTGGAACTTGCGGAAGCAATGGAGAAAGTTGAGTTGCAAGTTAATCAGGCTGCTTTCAAGGCTCGTGAGTCAGTTAAAACTTTGCGAACAGCAACGTCAAGTCTTGACAAGGCAGAAGAGAATTTGCGGCACGCACAGATTGGATATCGTGAAGGTGTTATGACTGTTAATAACATAATGGAGGCTCAGACTGCATGGCTGAAAGCAAATTCAGAGCATATTGACGCAATGATTGATGTTAAGTTATGTAATTTATATTTGTCGAAAGTAAAGGGCATTATTGCTTATTAATGAAAATAAAAAGAATCAAGATATGGAAAATCTAAATGTACAAACTTCGAAGACTGAAGAAGTTGGCAAAAAAGAGAAGGGTTTATTTGTTACCATTGCTTTATCGGTTATTGTCGTTATAATCCTTGCAATTGTTGGTTTTCTTTGTATTAATAAGAATACAGAAGTTGTTCAGGGAGAGGTGGATGCAAATAGCGTTAGAGTTTCTGGCCTTATGCCTGGGCGCGTTGAGAAGTTTTATGTGGCAGAAGGTCAGTATGTCCATGCAGGAGATACTCTTGCAAAAATTTATTCTGCAACTGTTGACGCAAAGTTGGCACAGGCACTTGCCGGTCAAGATGCTGCAACAGCCTTGAAGCAAAAGGCAGATGCGGGAACCCGCAGGCAAACTCTTGAGGCTGCGAGGAATTTGATGGAGCAGGCAAAAGCCGCTCTTGAAATAAGAAAAAAAACATACGAAAGGGTTGAGGCTTTGTATTCGCAAGATGTTGTACCTGCTCAAAAGCGTGATGAGGCTAAGGCTGCTTACGATGCCGCCGTTGCTCAATTTGATGCTGCTCAGTCTCAGTATAATCTTGCCAAAGAAGGAGCGCAGAAAGAAGACAAGATGGCTGCTGCTGCAAAATTGAGGGCGGCAGAGGGTACTGTTGCTGAAGTAAAGTCTATTCTTCAGGATCAATATTTGTTTGCTCCTTGTGACGGCGAAATTTCAGATATATTTCCGCATATTGGAGAATTGGTATCTACGGGAACTCCAATAATGAATGTTTTAAAACTTGAAGAGAAGTGGTTTGTTTTCAATGTCAGAGAGTCTATGCTTGCTGATATGACTATGGGAAAGACGGTTACTCTTAAAGTTCCTGCCTTTGATATGAAAGAGATTCAAGCGGAAGTGTATTACATAAAGGATATGGGAGAATATGCTGTTTGGAGATCTACTAAGATGACTGGTGAATACGACAGCAAAACATTTGAAGTTAGGTTAAAGCCAAAGGGAGACGTTAAGGACTTGCGCCCTGGTATGAGTGTTATTTTGAAATAGAATATGTTTAGGAATTTTGTAAATACGCTGAAACGGGAAGTGAAGAAATTATCGGAAAGACGGTTATACTTCTTTTCGATGATTGTCGTGCCATTGTTTGTGCTGTTTTTCCTTACATATCTAATGAGAGATGGGCTGCCTACAGAAATACCAACAGCGATCGTTGATATGGATAATACTGTAGAAACACGTGTTGTCAAACGAAATCTAATTGCTTCGCAAGAAGTTAGAATTGTTAAGGAACTTGCCAATTTCAATGAGGCTATGGGAGCAATGAGGCGAGGGGAAATATATGGCTTCTTTATGATTCCTCAGAATTATACGCGTGACATCCTTGCTGGAAGAAAATCTCAAATTTCATATTATACTAATAGTACTTTCTATATTCCAGGTTCCTTGCTTTATAAGGGAATGAAGACAAATTCAACTCTCGCATCTGCGGCAACTGTCAAGGCTTATCTTGTTAGTGCTGGGGCGAGTGGTAGTGATGTTGTGGGGCTATTGCAGCCTGTCCAGTTGAATACCAACACTTTGGGTAATCCATGGATTAATTATTCTGTTTATATAAGTAATTCATTTGTCCCAAGCGCATTTGCCTTGATGATTCTTTTAGTAACTGCTTTCAGTATATGCAGTGAGGAGAAGAGAGGAACAAGTATAGACTGGTTAAGAAAGTCTGGAGATTCGATGCTTGTTGCACTTGCAGGAAAACTTTTGCCACAAACTGTTATCTTTTCAGCGGTAGGTCTGTTTATTCAGGCATATATGTATGGTTTTTTGCATTATCCGTTAAACTGTAGTTTGTGGATTATGATTTGTGCGATGCTGCTGTTCATTGTTTCAAACCAGGCTTTGGCTACTTTTGTCTGCGGTTTGCTGCCGAATATGCGTTTGGCGTTAAGTGTTTGCTCGTTGTTGGGTGTGCTGACCTTTTCGCTTGGTGCTTTTTCTTTTCCGTTGGAGAGTATGTACGGCAGTATTGCTATTTTTTCATACATTATTCCGTCAAGGTATTACTTCCTTATTTATGCAGACCAGGCACTTAATGGTTTCGGAATTTATTACTCAAGATTCTATTTTGCAGCCTTGCTTGCCTTCTGGCTTTTGCCGTTTACGGTTATTTTAAGAATGAAAAAGGCACAGAAGAATCCAGTGTATGTACCATAATTTGTGAGCAATGAAATATATCTTAAAAATAGTAGGCGGATTCTACAATTCTTGCGTTGGCGAGTTCAAGGCTATATTCCACGATAAGGGCGTGATGATTTTTATCTTCCTGCTGCCATTGATTTATCCTGTTGTGTACGCTTTGATTTATAATCCTGAATTGTCGCGCGACGTAAAGGCGGTTGTTGTTGATGATGACCGCTCTGAGAAAAGCCGTAATTTTATCCGAAAGATAGATGCTTCCGAAGGGGTGAATGTAATTGGCTATGCTGCCAATATGGAGGAAGCAAAAGAGGCTCTTGCTTTGAAAAAGTGTTACGGAATTATCCACATTGACAGAAATTTTGAGAAGGATATTGTTAGAGGAGAGCGTGGCAAGGCTATGCTTTATTGTGACATGTCGTTGTTGATACGCTATAAGTCGCTGCTTTCAGGCGTTACTGAGGCGTCATTTGACCTTGGTAGTGAGATTCAGTTCGAAACTATTGGGGCTATGGGAGCAAGTGGACCTAAATTGCCAACGGTTTACAAGCCTGCTTATTATCCTTTGGGAAATCCAGAGCAGGGCTTTGCAACTTTTTTATTGCCCGGTATAATGATTCTTGTCATCCAACAGACAATATTGCTGGCAATATGTATGCTTGCCGGTGGTATGTATGAGAAGTTTAGGGCAGGGTTGATTTCTTCACCTGCTGTGAGGGGCGATTTTATTCCTGCTTTGTTTGGAAAGGCTGGTGCGTATATAATTATTTATATCCCTATAGTCTTTTATCTGCTGTATATTTTGCCTTATGCATTCAAGTATCCGCAAGAAGCAGGATTTTGGGATTTATTGATTTTGTGTGTGCCATTTATACTATCAGTTGTCTTTTTGGGAATGACATTGCAAGCCTTTGTCAGAGAAAGAGAATCTGTTTTTGTTGTGATAGTTTTTTCATCAGTGCTAATGCTTTTCGCATCAGGAATAACGTGGCCTCTGTTTTCAACACCCGCGCCCTTGCAGTTCATCGGAGGTTGTATTCCTTCAACGTGGGCTATGCAGGCGTTTGAGAGGATGAATGCTAATGGTGCGTCACTCTATGAAGTGGGATTTGAAATGAAAATGCTGTGGCTTTTGACTTTCGTTTACGGAATAACCGCATATATTGTTAACAGATTTTCATTGATAAACAACAAAAGTGCTTTTTTACGTCCTTGAAATTGTCAATCTTTATAATTATTTTGCTTGTTAGGATAAAAATGTTATTTTTGTATCATAAATTATAAACAAATAACACTTAAGCAAATGAAAATCTTTACACTTTTGATGGCAGGTATGGTAGCGGTATCTGCAAGTGCGGCAGGACCTTTCTCTGCTAAGAAGAAATATGTTGGGGCTGGACTTGACTATTCAGCAAAAGAACTCCTTGAAAATCCTGAATTGATGAAGAAAGCCGTTAAGGCAAGTCTTATTTGGAGAAATGCAGAGGCAAGCATTATAGAGTATATCCTTGACGCGCAAATTTGGTCTGAGCCGGAAGTACACTACTACCAATATGACAAAAAGGCAATAATACAGTTGACTTAATGGTTGTAGAGGCTGATGGTGTCAAGAGCCGCACAACAAATACTTTCAATGATGATAATCTGCTTGTTACAAGATTGGAAGAAGATGAAGTTGAGGAGGGTGTTTGGGAAAAAACAGCAAAGCGTGAGCAGTCCTATGATAATGTAATTTCTGGTTATGTTATTAAGAAAGTTGACCATGCAGTTGACCCAAGTAATGTTGAAGATCCTTGGGTTGTTACTATGGGCTCATTTACAAAAGACCTTGCTCGTGATACGCAAGGCAGACTTTCTGGCGTGACTATTTCTACTTGGTTCCAAAACGAATGGGATCCGATTCATAAATATGAGATTAAGTATGACCCTGCCTTGGGTGTTGCTTCTGAACTAATCCATACTGAATTGGACTGGACTGGTGCATGGTCAACTTCTGAGAAATATACAAATATTACTTGGGACAGAACAAATAATCAGCCTACTGACCTTGATATGGGTAATTCTTTCCTTATTGGTGATAACCGTGTTAAGAGAGCAATGTTCAATAATGGTGATTTTGACTATGTTATCAAAGTAACTTATGTTGCCGACTCTGAAGATTTTACAGCGGTTTTAACCAGCGGAGATGAGTCTGAAACTCACGTACTGGCAACAACTGATGCTAATGGTAGTTTTGAAGAGTCTTTTGAGACAAATGCAGACTTGAATGGTGACGGAAATATTACTTCTGATGAGGTCGAAAAAGAATTGAGAATTGTCAAGAAAGATGCTGCGGGAAGAGTTGTTGAAGAAACAATCTATTTAGATGAAACTTTGATTTCGAGTGAAAAGGTTGCATATACAGTTGATCCTGCTACTGGTAATGTCCTTGAAGAGGTAAAAGAAGGTTACTTTGAGGCAGATCCGACTATGGGTATTACTGAGAGTGGTTATATGCCTGTTATGAAGGTTGTCTATAAAAACTATTTCGACGTAACAACACAAGGTGGCGTTGAAAATGTTGGAAGTGATAACTTTTCTGTAAAGGTTCTTGATGATGCTGTTGAGTTGTCATTGAGTGGAATGAGTGGATATGCAATCTATGGTATAAATGGTGCTGTTGCTGCTACTGGAAACTTGAGTGGTGCTAATGCAGCAATATCTACAAGCAAGCTTGCTAATGGAGTATATATGCTTCGCGTAAATGCGGAAAGTGGCGTTAAAGTTGTTAAGTTTGTAAAGAAGTAAATCAATATTTTTCATATAATTGTAAAACTGGTTGCATGGAAAAACCGTGCAACCAGTTTTGTTTTTATAAACAGAGTGATTTATATATTAGTTCCTGATTTTTAAGGAATTTAACAAACGGTTTAGAAAACAGTCGTAAAAAAGAGAGAATAACTAAGAATTTTAGTTGTAACTTTGTCATAACAAACCTAACATAATGTCTATGAAAAAAAATTTACTTTCTTTAGCGTTTGCCGCATTATTGTTGCCGGCGAATGCTGCTTCTTTTATGATTGATGGAAAGGAATATTCTTATGACTTAATTACAAGTAAGTCAGTGGGGCCAGGAGTTGTCTATAACAGAATCCGTATTCCTGATTTTCCGTTGAATATCAACTATATGAAAGTTGATTTAAATAATCCGTACAATAGTATTGAAACACAGCAGGCTAATGAAAAGACAGGAACAACTGAGAAGTTGGAAGGAGCCTATACGCGTATGCAAGAGGCTGGCAAGAAACCCATTGGTGCGCAGAATGGTAACTTTTGGACTGTTGCCGGTCAAGGTATTTATTCTCAGTTTGCCTTAGGAACTTCTTTTAATGCTTGCTTGAAAAACGGTCAGATAGTAAATGAGACCAATGCTCATAATGACCAATGGAACGGCGGTCCTGCAAGAACTGGTGTCGTTGGATTAGATGTAAATAAGACATTGCAAATTGAATCAATGTCATGGAGAGGATATGTAAAATCCGAATCTGTCTGGGGTGGAGCGCAGCATGAGTATTATCTTGCAAATAAGTTCTGCCGTGCAGCAGGAGAGATGGTGCTTTACAATTCGTTCTATGGAAAAGATAAAAAGTTTCAAACCATTCAGGAATCGGGTGGACAATGGTCAACAGTTGACAATGTTACATGCGAGGTCTATTTGAATTTGGATCCTGGAGAAGTATGGAAAACTAATGGCGATATTAATGCTACTGTTCAGCAGGTGAGAACTAATTGTGAGGCAGGGACTCTTGGCGAATATGATGCATGTCTTTGTGGAACTGCAAGTTATAAGGCTGAGTTGGAAAAACTCAAACCTGGTGATAAAGTGCAGTTAAATTATGCTTGGACTTCTGTTGCAACTGGTGCTCCTCTTAATCTTACTCAGGCAGTAGGAGGTAACTCGATGGTTATGATTAATGGAGAATTGACAGGTCGGAACTATGATGAAGAATATAATACAAAAGTTTATTCTCGTTCAGCATACGGTATGAGTGAAGACGGCAAGACGCTTTACATGTTTGTAATCGATTTGTCACAAGACCCGGTTTATGGCAGGTCTTCAGGTTGTACAACATCGGTGATGTGTCAGATAATGAAGCAGTTGGGTGCATATACAGTATGTAACGTAGATGCCGGAGGGTCAGCTCAATTGATGGTTCAGGGAAAGGTAGTCAACAGAACGACAGAAAGCACTCCACGAGCCGTAGCTAACGGGTGGATGGTATATTCAATAGCACCTAACGACGACAAGTCAAACGTAATAACCCGCATTGAGTTTCTTGACCCTGAAATCAAGTTGCCTATCTATACAACGTACAAGCCTGTTATCCTCGGCTATAATGTCTATGGCGAGTTGATTTCAGAAAATGTGGAAGGTATTACGATGGAGTGTGACGCAGCAATCGGAACAGCCAACGGCGACAAGGTTGACGTCGGCGGCACAGAATGCACTGCGACAGTGACAGCGAAGTATGGCGACATCACAGTAACCAGACCAGCGACAGTAGTTAATGCAGAAGTTTCAATCCGTGTACCTCATATTCTGTTGGACGGGCGAGATTATCCGGTAGAGGTAGTAGCAAGTACAGGCTATAACCAATATCTATGTGACCCAAGCCGAGTTGAATGGACAGTATCAGATGAGACAGTAGCCAGCATCACCAACGGCGTTTTGAAAGGACATAAAAACGGAACGACAGAAATATCAGGTACAATAGGGGGCTTCTCAACTCAAGCCAATGTTACCATCGAGTTGCCGGAAGGGCCAACAATGCCAGTTTATCGCAACTTCCCGACAGATGCAGAAATCAAGCAAGTAGGTGGAACCGGCATCGTTATGAGCGAGTATGAAAACGGCTTCAAGTTGAACTACACAGGCAAAACAGGCAGAGGTCAATACATAGAAATAAGTAAAACATATGCTATATGGAGTTTGCCTGAGAAATTGAAAATCAGAATCAACCCGGGTGACACTAAGATTACTAAGATTACTGCAACTGCTAAAAACGCTCTTGGAGTAATTGAATCAGTGTGGACGGCTACCGCTTCTGCTGTACCTAATAACCAATTCTCTGAATATGAGTTCGACTTGGCTGACTGGTGTGACCCTGAAGACATTGCAGTTTACCCTATTACGTTGGAGAAACTAAGATTTACAACCAGCGGTTCTGTAGCCGGCAAGTCATACGAAATCGTAGTGTCAAACTTTGAGGCAGTTTATACCAATGCCCAAGGCGGCGTTGCAGAGAATGTATGTGCAAGCAGTTTGAAGGTTTATCCGAACCCGGTTACTGATGGCATCCTCAATGTTGTAGTGCCAGAAGGAGCAATGGGAGTACTTTCAATTTACAATATGGCAGGTGGCAAGGTACTTGAAAGAGTTGCATCAGAAGGCACACAGACAATAAATGTCAGCAACTTGCAGGCTGGTGTCTACTTGGTAGAAGTTAATACAGATAACGGCAAGCAGGTAAGCAGAATAATCGTGAAATAAAACAACTATAATAACTATTAGAATGAAAACAAAACTATTATTAATCGCATTGGCTGTGGCTGGTGTTTCAACTGCTCAGAATGTGAGCGTTGTAAGCAAGACACAGTTGCTTTCAGGAGTTGAAAGCGAATGCTACAACCCGGTAATCAGTGCCGACGGTTCAAAGATTCTCTTCACAGGGGAGGCATATCATGGACTAAAAATGTATGATGTTGTAGATAATGTTACAACAAAGATTTCTGAGAAAGAGATGGCTGGATTTTTCCCGGTATTCTCATCAGATAACAATAAAGTGTATTTCTTAAGCCAGGTGCGCAAGGACATGCGAGTTTACCGTGCGATGAACGAGTACACAGTAGGCAAGGCAGAGCGCCAGATAACAGACTACACTCGCGGAATGACAAGCCCGGTTGCAATGGCAAATGGAGTTTGTGTTGTGACAGAGGGCGGCAGAAGCCTAAAGGGAGCACAGTCCAATTTATATGTTTATGCAGACAAGGCAGAGTTGGTAGTCGTTAAGAACGGCGTTGAAAAAAGACTGTCACCAGTGCAAACTCCTTATACATACTTGTGGACAAGTTTGTCACCAGACAAGACAAAGATTTTGTTCTATGCAGGCGGAAAGGGTGCATACGTATGTGACTTGAACGGTAATGTATTGGCAAACCTTGGCGTTTGCGAGTCACCGGCATGGTGTGGTAACGGTCATGTTGTTTTCAGCAAGTCAACACACGACGGCCACCAGTACGAGTCAGCAAAGTTGGTTGTGAAATCGCTTGACGGCAAGGTAACAGCCGATTTGACCCGTCCAGAATCAATGTCAATGACCCCGAGTGCAACAGCCGATGGTAAGAAGGTCGTTTACAGCACAATTGATGGTAGAATGTTCTTAATGGAGTTGAATATTAAATAATTAGCACAATGAAAAAAGTAGGATTATTTATAATGGCATTGGCTACTGCAATTTGTGCTAATGCAACTGATTTGAAAGACCTTAAGATTTATGTAAACCCGGGTCACGGTGGTCATGATTCAGATGACCGTAACGTTGCCGTTCCTCCATTTGAAGGTGGAGATCCTGAAGGTTATTGGGAATCAAACAGTAACTTGGTAAAAGGTCTTGAAATGCGAGATATGCTCAAGAGTTTTGGAGCAGATGTAATGATGAGCCGTACAACAAATACAACGGCCGATGACCGTGGTTTGACAGAAATAGGTCTTGAGGCAAATGCATACGGTGCAGATTTCTTCTTCTCCATTCACAGTAATGCTACGGGAACAGCTAGCCGAGTTAACCAACCATTGATGCTTTATCGTGGCTTTAACAATGACCCTGTTTGGCCTGAGGCTAAGGTTATGTCAGAAATTCTTAACAAGCAGTTGCTTGAAAACCGTGTAACTTCTTGGTCAAGCGAGAATTTGTGGCTTGCCGGAGACTATGATTTCTATGATTGGGGCGTAGGTGTCGGTCTTGGCGTTTTGCGTAAGTTGCAAGTGCCAGGAATGCTTTCAGAAGGTTCTTACCACGACTATATTCCTGAAACATATCGTTTGCTTAACAGTGATTTCTGTTGGTTAGAGGCTTACCATTTTGTTAAGTCTGTTATGGAGTTTTTTAAGGCTTCAGAAACATTCTCAACTGGTGTGGTTGCTGGTATGGTAATGGATAGCCGTCTGATTAGAACAGAGCCTATTTATAAAGGCATTTTCTATGGCCACGACAAGGCAAAACCTGTTTGTGGTGCTACCGTAGAACTTGTTGACGGAACTGGTGCTGTTGTTGATTCTTATAAAACTGACGAATATTTCAATGGCGTGTTTATGTTCAAGAGCGTAAAACCTGGTGATTATAAATTAGTCGTTAAGCACCCAGAATACCGTCCGTTTGAAGAAGCAATATCAGTTGCGGCAAATACAGTTACTTATAATAATCCTGTGGTTGATAGAGTCAGAAATACAGCCCCAGAGGTTACAGAATATTCTCCAATATGGAAAGAAGGAGATAAGGCTATTGCATGTAATACTCCTATCCGCATCACATTCAACTGGGATATGGATACAGAGTCTGTTGAAAAGGCATTCTCCATCACACCAGCCGTAGAAGGAACCATCACATGGGAAGAATCACAATATGTACTTGTGTTTACGCCTAAGAAGGTCTATGATACAAATACAGTCTATACCGTTAAGATTGACAAGTCTGCAAAGCACCCGGAAAATATAGCGATGGGTAAGGATTTTTCTTTCACATTCAAGACTGCAGACTACAATACTTATGAAATAGTTGCAGCAAATCCAGCAGAAAATTCAAAGGTTCATTATCAGAAGCCAACTGTTCATTTCATCTTCCCATCACATCCTAATACATCATTTATTCAGGATGAGATTACCGTTACAGATGAGTCAGGTGCGAAGTTGAGCTATAACGTGCGTTCAAAGAAATTCAGCAAGGCAACAGATGATTTCGGATTCTTCCAGATAAAGTTGTCAAAGGATCTGACAGCAGGCAAGACTTACTATGTAAATGTTGCGGAAACAGTAAGAGACGCATTCGATATCCCAATTGCACAAGCGAGCAAGTATGCGTTCACAGCAGTCGATGCTTCTGTAGATAACGAGTCATTTACAATGTTGGAAGCCTTTGATGCAACCGGTCTTCTTGTAAAGAATACTGACAAGCAAGTGAATGTGGCGTCAACATCGGTAGCATTAGATAAGACAAATAAACTTGAAGGAGTTGGCTGTTGGAAGATGTTCTACAAGTTCAGCGGAATTGACAAAGCCGGTAAGGCATACTATAACTATGCTGGAGCATCAGTAGTTGATGGAAATAAGGATGCCAACTTGCGATTTTATGGTGATATGAGTATGAATGAACTTAAGATTGTCGTTACCAGCGAGGATGGCTCTAACGAAAAAGAATTGCCATTGTGTAAACTTGATTTCTTCGGCTGGCAGACAGTAACTATTCCAGCAGGAACAATGTCTGGCAATTATAAGATTAAACATTTTGTCGTTGACAAGGAAGCGGGCAACAAGTATGGATTGACAGGTAATGTCTATGTTGATAAATTGTCATCAGGTATTTCTGAAGGTGGCGTTGAAGCTATCGAAACAGAAAGTGTTAGAGTTTATCCTAACCCTGCATCAGAATTGCTTATTGCTAATGCTGACAAAACAATTCTTGGAATGGAACTTGTAACGCTTGACGGTAAGACTGTTTCTGCTGTATCAGGCAATGTTATGAATGTAACATCTGTAGCAGAAGGTATGTATATCGTGAAGATATTCACACAAAACGGTTATGGTGTTAAGAAAGTTGCAGTAAAGCACTAAAATATATCTAATATTTAAGTGGTTGCGTCAGAATGCAAATTTTGATGCAACCACTTTTTTGTGCGTAAAAATTGATAAAATTTAATGTGCTGAGTGGGTCAGACGGAAATTTACTCACATTAGAATAATCAAGTAGCATCTTGATGTTACAAAGCAGTTCCCAATTTTAACGGACAGCCTTTTTGTGTTTTTACAATGGAAATTATGTTATCAAACATAAAAAAACAATTTCGTTTTATAATAACAATTTTCGATTTATTCACTAAATTTGTAAATTACAAAATAAGAAGATATGATAATAATAGCAGATAGTAGTGCGTCTCGAACGGAGTGGGTGCTTGTAGATGAAGGAGCTGTTGTGGAGCATGCCTTTACAAAAGGACTTAATCCGTTTTTTCAGACTCGCCGTGAAATTAGCCATAGTATCCGTTTAGAGTTGCCAGAGGCTTTCTTGAAGCGTCGATGGGAGCATATTTACTTTTATGGAGCAGGATGCTCTAATTCTGATAAGAAAAAAGTTGTTGAAGCGTCATTGGTGGCTCAATTTAAAACACCCGTTACGGTTGAAAGTGATTTGCTTGGAGCCGCACGCGGTCTGTTAATTAACGAGCCTGGCATTGCTTGTATTCTTGGCAGTGGTTCTAACTCTTGCTATTATGATGGTAAGTATATTGTTAAAAATGTTAGGTCTCTCGGATTTGTGCTTGGTGATGAAGGCAGTGCTTCCTATATTGGAAAGAGGTTCGTTAGTGATTGTCTTAAGGATATTGCCCCAGAGCAGTTGAGAAATTCGTTCTACGAGTATATCAATAAAACCCCAGATGAAATTATGTCTTCTGTTTATGACAACTCGTTGCCTGGTAATACTTTGAGCGTTTATTCACGATTCTTGATGGATAAGATTGACCAGGATTACGTTTATTCCATAATTTCTGACAGTTTTGACCAATTCTTCAAGCGCAATGTTGTGCAGTATGATTATGAAGGAAAAGTGGTATGCTTTGTTGGCTCAAATGCGTGCGCTTATTCAGGTATATTGCATGAGGTCGCTGAAAAATATAATATTACCATAAAAAAGATTTTGCCAAGTTCGATTCCAGGACTGGTGAAATATCATTCTGTTGAGTAAACATTATTGATTGATTTGGTATATTTAATTCATTCTCATTTCTAAAAATAAATATCAAAATATTAAATAATGTTTAATAGGGTCATTTTGATTATATAAATTTTTCTTGAATTATTAGATTATATTAAATTTGCGAGACATAATCGCCTAACATATAAAGAATCATGCGCAAGATTTCTATTTTTTTAGCGATGGCATTTATGGGCTCAACTATGCTTTTTGCAGAAGTTAAGCCTTTGTCTGAAGATAAGTGCCAGAAAATTAATGACATAGTAAAATCTACTATGCCAGGAAATTTAGTTATTGGAAAGGTAGAGGTTTCTTCAATCGAAGTTGACAGTAAAGCAAAGGTCGTTAGAGTAAAAATGAACGAAAACTTTGCTTATATTCCATTTGATAGGGGTTATCTTGACTCTTTGCGTGATAATGTAAAGGAATCTCTTGGAAAACAATATGCAAAGTATAAGGTTGTTCTTGAGGTAAACGAGCGTTCTGCATACGATTATCTTTATGATTCAAAATTATCTTATACAAAAAGGAAGAATAAAGAAAAATTTGTATATTCAACAGATCCTGTTAAGCATCCAACCCGCGGTCTTGATGGTAAGATTATAGCAATGTGGCAGAGTCACGGTTGGTATTTTGAGCAGTCTGTTGACCGTTGGCAGTGGCAAAGAGCGCGAATTTTCCAGACAGTGGAAGATTTGTACACTCAGAGTTTTGTTATGCCTTATTTGATGCCAATGCTTGAAAATGCAGGTGCTTACGTTATCAGCCCTCGCGAAAGAGATACTCGCTCCGTAGAGTTGATTGTTGATAACGACGGTGGTAATAGCGTTGGAAAGTACGAAGAAGGTAATACAAAGTATAACTGGTCTGAAGGAGGAGTAGGTTTTGCCTATAAGCAAAAACAGTACGAAGGTTTTGAAAACCCTTTTAAGACTGGTACATACCGTCAGATTAAGTCTGTTAAAAAGGAAAGCGACACTTCGGTAGCAAAGTGGAGAGTTAATGTTCCTGAAACAGGAAAGTATGCAGTATATGTTTCTTATGCTACAGTTGAAAATAGTGCAAAAGATGCGCACTATACAGTGAATAGCAGTGCAGGCAAGCATGAGTTTATCGTTAACCAGACAATGGGTGGCGGTACATGGGTCTATCTCGGACATTTCTATTTCACAAAGAAAGATGGAGCGCTCATAGAACTTGGAAATGCATCTTCTGATAAAAACGCAATTATTACAGCCGATGCTGTGAAAATTGGTGGCGGTATGGGCAATATCGCTCGCAAAGTTTCGGACGTTGTAACTGCAAACGTGAAGAGTTCTGAAAGCGACAAAAAGGCAGAAATCTTGAAACCAAGAGTTAAGAGTGATTATGCAATAAGTGGTTATCCAAGATTTACAGAAGCGGCAAGATATTGGTTGCAATGGGCAGGTATTCCAGATTCTGTGTATTCTCCATCGAATGGAGCTAATGACTATACTGATGACTATAAATGTCGTGGTATATGGGTTAATTATCTCGCAGGTGGCTCTTCGGTGCTTCCTAAGCAAAAAGGCTTGAATATTCCTGTTGACATGTCATTTGCATTCCACTCAGATGCTGGAACAACAATGGATAATACTATTATCGGTACCCTTGGTATCTATTGTACTAAGGGAGACAAATATGAAAACGGAACAGACCGTTTGGTCTCTCATAAGTTGACAAATTATGTTATGACTAATATTTGCAATGATGTTGCTGCTAAATTCGACAGCCAATGGGTTCGTCGTGGAATGTGGGACAAGTCTTATTTTGAGGCACGTGTTCCGGAAGTTCCGGCAATGCTTCTCGAGTTGCTTTCACACCAGAACCTGGCAGATATGCGTTACGGTCTTGATCCGGCATTCCGTTTTACAGTGAGTCGTGCCATCTATAAAGGTATTGTTGAGTTCTTTGCAAATCAGGAAGGAATTAAGAATTATGAGTTCCAGCCATTGCCTGTAAATAGTTTTGCAGTAACACCAGCAGGGGAGAAGTCTTTCAAATTGACTTGGAAACCTACAGCCGACACGTTGTCAACAAGAGCAGATGCTAAAAGTTATATAGTATATGAGCGCACTGGCGAAGGCGGTTTCCGTCAGGTTGCTATTACAGAAAATACTGAATATACAGTGACAGTAAGCGATAATGCTGTTCATAGTTATCAGATTGTTGCTCAAAATAATGGCGGTATAAGCTTCCCGTCAGAAACCCTTTCACTTGGCGTAGCCGATAATTCAAAGGGTAACGTTATGGTGGTTAACGGATTTACACGCGTTTCTGCTCCAGACAGTTTTGATTCTGGCGAAATTGCAGGATTTATGCCAGCATACGATAATGGCGTTCCTTATATAAATGATATAAGTTATATCGGTGAGATGGTTGAATTCCGTCGCGAATTACCGTGGATGACCGACGAGGCTTGCGGCTTTGGAACAAGTCGCTCAAATTATGAAACAAAGGTGATTGCCGGTAACACATTTGATTTTCCTGTTGTTCATGGTCAGTCTATTCTTGACGCAGGCTATTCTTTCGTGTCATCAAGTCTTGAGGCAGTAGAGAATGGCAGAATTGACCTCAAGCAATATAAAGTTGTTGATTTGATTCTTGGAAAGCAGAAGACAACCGTTATCGGTCGTGGTGAAAAAGCAGATAAGTTTGCTATTTTCAGTGATGCTTTGCAGAGTGCAGTTAAGCAGTACTGTGAGGCTGGAGGTAATGTCTTTGTCAGCGGTTCTTATGTTGCTTCTGATATTTGGGACAACAAGAAAGCAGAGGAGTCAAAGAAGGAATTTGCTTCAAAGGTACTTGGCTACAAGTGGGGCGTTGGTCAAGCCGCATACGAAGGCGAAGTGAAGTTCGTTCCAACATATTTTGATGACTTTACAACAGGAAATTGCACTTTTACACAAAAGTATAATGAAGATATATATGCAGTTGAGTCTCCTGATGCAGTTATGCCTGCAGATAAGGATAAGGGCTGCACATTGTTAAGATATAGTGAGAACAACATCTCTGCAGGTGTTGTCAACGATTTCGGCGGATACAAGACATGCGTCGTTGGTTTCCCGTTTGAAACAATCAAGTGCAAGGAGCAGCGAGATAATTTGATGCGTCAAGTCCTTGACTTCTTTACAAATGAGAAAAAATAAATTATAAATAATACAAATCAAAAATAAAAACCATTTAAAATTATGAGTAAGATTAATTGCTTTATCCCTTTCCTCAACGCAGAGCAAGTTGAGAAGACAGTTGCTGGATTGAAAGAATCAGCCCTTGTGTCTAAAATCTTTTTGTTGGCAGGTGCCGATGCTGAAGGTACAGTAGAAGGCTGTGAAAAGATTGATATCAAAGGTCTTGAAAGCAGCGATACAATGAAGAAAATTGCTGCTAATGCAGATGCTGATTATGTTCTTCTTTATACTAAGTATAATACCCTCGAATTTGGTATGTTTGCTTTGGAAAGAATGGTAAGAATTGCAAACGATTCTGCTGCTGGTATGGTTTATGCTGACCACTACAATGTTGTTGGCGATACTAAATCAAACGCTCCTGTTATTGACTATCAGGAAGGTAGTTTGCGTAACGATTTCGACTTCGGTTCTGTTCTTATGTTCAACGCTGCTGCATTCAAGAATGCTGCTGCTAAAATCAGTAAAGAATATGAATTTGCAGGTCTTTATGATATCCGCTTGAAAGTTACTCAAGAAGGTGCTGAATTGGTTCACATTAACGAATACTTGTATTCAGATGTTGAAAATGATACTCGTAAGAGTGGTGAAAAGATTTTCGACTACGTTGACCCAAGAAACAGAGGCGTTCAAATCGAAATGGAGGAGGCTTGTACAGACCACTTGAAGGTTATCGGCGGTTACTTGGCTCCTGAATTCAAGAAAATCGAGTTCGATAAAGGTGAATTCGAATACGAAGCATCTGTTATCATCCCGGTAAGAAACCGTATCAGAACAATCCGCGACGCTATCAAGTCTGTTTTGATGCAAAAGACTGATTTCAAGTTCAACCTTATTGTTATCGATAACCTTTCTACTGACGGTACTACCGAGGCTATCGATGAATTTAAGGATGACGAAAGACTTATACATATTATTCCGGAAAGAAATGACCTCGGTATCGGCGGTTGCTGGAACCTTGGTGTTCACCATCCAAAATGCGGTAAGTTCGCTATTCAATTGGACAGTGATGACGTTTACAAAGATGAGAATACTTTGACTACTATGGTTAACGCATTCTACGAGCAAAACTGTGCAATGGTAGTTGGTACATATATGATGACTGACTTCAACATGAATATGATTGCTCCGGGTATCATTGACCACAAGGAATGGACTCCAGAAAACGGTAGAAACAATGCTTTGAGAATCAATGGTCTTGGTGCTCCTCGTGCTTTCTATACTCCAGTTCTTCGCGAAGTTAAGGTGCCTAACACAAGTTATGGTGAAGACTATGCTCTTGGCTTGAACTTCTCAAGAGAATACCAAATCGGTCGTGTTTATGACGTTGTTTACTTGTGCCGTCGTTGGGACGATAACTCTGACGCTTCTTTGGACGTTGTGAAGATGAACGGTCACAACCTTTACAAAGACAGAATCCGTACTTGGGAACTTAAAGCACGTATCGCATTTAATAAAAACAAAAAATAATGCAGAAATTAGATAAGAATATGGTAGCCTCATTCCTCAATCGTCAGATTGAGGATTGGGATACTGCCAATAAAAACTTTACAGCACTTAAAGACGTTAAGGTTAAGACATTTACTATCGGTAAATCAAACTTTAAGGTGCAGTTCAATCCGGCACGTATCACTTCTTCTGCCGCTAAGGTGGACCCGAAGTCTCTTAAGGAAAGAAAATGCTTCCTTTGCGCTGCTAACCGTCCTGCTATCCAAGAAGGTATCGAATGGGGCAAATATACTGTATTGGTAAACCCGTTCCCAATTTTCCCGCGTCACTTGACTATTCCAGATAATGGACACGTTGACCAAAAAATTGAAGGACGCATTGCTGATATGATGAACTTGGCTGCTGCGTTGGAAGACTATACTTTGTTCTATAACGGTCCTAAGTGTGGTGCTTCGGCTCCTGACCACATGCACTTCCAAGGTGGTAACTGCGGTTTTATGCCTGTTGAAGAAGATATCAATAATGCAGATAAGGCAGAAGTTGCTGTTGCTGGAAATTCTAAGATGTTCCTTGCTAAGGGACTTGCTCAAAGTTGCTTCTTTATTGAGGCTCAATGCGTTGAGGAAGGTGAAGAACTATTCAACCGTCTTTATGCACAATTGACAACTCCAGAGGGCGAAATTGAACCGATGTTGAATATCCTTTGCCGTTATACTGGCAGCGAATGGAATATTTTCGTTTTCCCAAGAAAGAAGCACCGTCCTGACTGCTATTTCAAGGAAGGCGACGAGAATATTCTCATCAGCCCGGCTTCTGTTGATATGGGTGGCGTATTTATTACTCCGCTCGAAAAAGACTTCGAGAAGATTACAGCAGAAGATGTTAAGACTATTTTAGATGAAGTTTGCCTTTCTGAACAGGAAGCGCAAGAAATTGCAGATAAATTGTAAGATATGAATCAGCCGCAAGTTAAAGTAGGTATTATGAGCGGGAAGTCGATAGGCTTCTCTTTCTCAGGTGATTATCAAGTTGATGGCGTTGCTGTTAAAGGCGAGCATTCCGTATCCTTGCAAGATGGTAAGGTTCTTTGGAACGGTAACCTATATAGTGAAATAGAATTTACTCCTGTTAATTGCGAGAGCGATTTCTTTACTTTGTTTGATGTTACCATTGGTGTTAACTTCCACTGGGAACGAAAGGAAAATCAATCATTTAGAGGCTCGTTGCGTGTTATCGTTGAAGGTGATAAATTGACTGCTGTCAATATTTTGCCGATTGAAGAATACCTGCTTAGCGTTATTTCTTCTGAGATGAGTGCAACGGCTTCTCTTGAACTGCTTAAGGCGCATGCCGTTATTTCAAGAAGTTGGTTGCTTTCTCAAATCGAGAAAAATAAGGAACTGACTGCTTCGGCTGCTGAATATAAACCATGCACTTTGACGGACACAGAACTTGTTCGCTGGTTTGACCGTGAGGACCACGTTAATTTTGACGTATGCGCCGACGACCACTGCCAGCGTTATCAGGGTATTACTCGTGAATCTACGCAAAAGGTTAGAGAGGCTATTCAGGCAACATGGGGTGAGGTGCTTATGCACAACGGAAAACTTTGTGATGCCCGTTTCTCAAAGTCTTGTGGTGGCGTTTTCGAGGAATTTGAATATTGTTGGGAACCAACGCACCATGACTACCTTGTTGCTAAGCATGATGGTGCTGATGCCGACAATTTTCCAGATTTGACCGTTGAAGAAAATGCAAGAGAGTGGATTCTTGGCTCTCCTGAATCGTTCTGTAACACTACTGACAAGAACATTTTGTCACAAGTTTTGAACAGTTATGATCAGGAAACAGTAGATTTCTACCGCTGGAAAGTTGAATATACTCAAGAAGAACTCTCTGAGTTGATTAAAAACCGTTCTGGTGTTGATTATGGTGATATTATTGACCTTGTTCCCGTTGCACGCGGAACATCTGGACGTCTTTACCGCATGAAAATCGTTGGATCAAAGAAAACAATGATTATCGGTAAGGAATTGGAAATCCGCCGTACTTTGTCGCCTTCGCACCTTTACAGTTCTGCCTTTGTTGTAGAAAAAGAAGGTGAGAAGAACGGACTGCCACAAAAATTCGTTCTCAGAGGTGCCGGATGGGGCCATGGCGTTGGTCTTTGCCAAATCGGTGCTGCCGTGATGGGCGAAAAGGGATATAACTATAACCAAATACTTCAACATTATTTTGTTGGCTCTGAAATCACAAAGATTTATAAATAACCAAATAAGAAATGAATCAAGTAAAAACTCGAAATCCGTGGGCTTGGATTCCCACACTATATTTCGCACAGGGTATTCCTTTCATTTTCATCAATATGGTGACAATGGTGCTGTTTACTCAGTTGGGAATGTCGGAAACTGATGCGACTCTTTACACAGGTTGGTTGTACCTTCCTTGGGTTATTAAACCTTTCTGGGGACCAATTGTTGACATTATCAAAACAAAACGTTGGTGGACTGTTGTAATGCAGATTTGCGTTGCTGTAGGTCTTGCCGGTATCGCTTTTACTTTGCCGTTGCCGAATAAGGAGGAAATTTCACAAGGACTTCCGGTTAGCGCTTTTGCTATCTGCTTGTTCTTCTATTTTATCACTGCATTCTGCTCTGCAACTCACGATATCGCTTCTGACGGTTTCTATATGATTGCTTTGGATACGAACCAACAGAGTATGTTTGTGGGTATCCGTTCTACTTTCTACCGTTGTGCCAGCGTTTTCGGTCAGGGTGGTCTTGTTATGATTGCCGGTGCTTTGGAAACTGCTATGGATGGTAATACTGCCGCTGCTTGGCAATGGACTGTTATCGGATGCTCTGTATTCTTCGGTCTTGTGTCTATCTGGCACTTGTTCATCCTCCCTGCTCCTGCTGCTGACAAGGCTGTTGGTGGCGATAGCCAGAAGAAAGGTGTTATGGATATCGTTAATGAATTTGCAGGCTCTTTCGTAACTTTCTTCAAGAAGAAGCACGTTATCTTGGCTATGCTATTTATGCTTCTATACCGTCTCCCAGAGGCTCAGGTAGTGAAACTTTGCCAACCGTTCCTTTTGGCTTCAAGAGATGCCGGTGGTTTGGGTATGACACAGACTGAGGTGGGTTTTGCTTACGGTACTCTTGCTATTATCGGTTTGACTGTCGGTGGTATCATCGGTGGTATTTGTGCTTCTCAAGGCGGTTTGAAGAAATGGATTTGGCCTATGGCTCTTGCAACTTCTTTGAACTGCGTGGCTTATATCATCCTTTCTAACGTTCAACCTGATTATAGTACTGTTGCTGGTAAGGCTATCACTTTCTCTGCTATCATTCTTGAGCAATTTGCTTATGGATTTGGTTTCACTGCATTTATGCTCTTTATGATGTACTTTGCTGACGGTCCTTACAAAACTTCTCACTATGCAATCTGTACAGCATTCATGGCTCTTGGTATGATGTTGCCAGGTATGGCAGCTGGCTGGATTAAAGAGGTGCTTCTTGGTAACTCTTATATCAACTTCTTCTGGTGGGTTTTGGCTTGTAACCTTGCTACTTGGTTGGTTACTGCTTTGGTTCGTCGCCATATCGACCCTGCTTATGGTGCTAAATCAAGTAAATAATCGTTATGAAGAAAATTGTTCTAACAGCAATATTGGCTATCTCAACATTGGTTGCTTCTGCTATTGTTAAACCAGGTGTGGAAGTTCTCCGCGACGGAGGTTTCGAGCAGTTGCAGGGCAAACGAGTTGGTTTGTTGACTAACCCAAGTGGCGTTGACAATAATTTGGTATCTACTATTGATATTCTTGCACAGGCTAAGGGCGTTAAACTTAACGCCCTATACAGCCCTGAGCATGGTGTTCGTGGTGACGTTCTCGCTGGTGAAAAGGTTGACACTTACGTTGACAAGAATACAGGCGTGAAGGTTTTCTCTCTTTATGGAAAGAACAAAAAACCGTCAGCAGAAATGCTAAAGGATATTGACGTTCTTGTATATGACATTCAGGACAATGGTTGCCGCTCATTTACTTTCATCAGCACAATGGGCTTGTGCATGGAGGCATGTGCGGAAAACGGCAAGGAGTTTATGGTTCTCGACCGTCCGAACCCGCTTTCTGGTTTGAAGGTTGAAGGTAACATCGTTGAAGAAGGTTTCTTCTCATTGGTTAGCCAGTTCCCGATTCCTTACCTTTACGGTCTGACTCCAGGCGAACTTGCCCTTATGCTCAACGACGGTATGTTGAAGGGTGGCGTTAAGACTAAATTAACTGTCGTTCCTATGGAAGGATGGCACCGTTACATGACATTCGACCAAACAGGAATGCCATGGATTTTGCCTTCTCCTCACCAACCATACCCGCAATCGGCTATCTATTACCCTACAACAGGTATTATCGGTGAGTTGTACTTCGTTTCAATCGGTGTTGGCTATACTATGCCATTCCAGTTGATGTGTGCTCCTTGGATTGATGCCAATGAGTTCTGCAAGAGATTGACAGCAAAGAACCTTAAAGGTGTTTCTTTCCGTCCAATCCACATTAAGCCTTTCTATAGCGTAAGCAAGGGGGAAAATATCCAAGGTGTTCAAGTTTATGTAAATGACGTTCTCGATGCTGACTTGACTATGGTTCAATTCCATGCGATGGAAGTGTTGGCAGAGTTGTATCCTGACAAGCGTCTGCTTGACGAAGACGGAAAGGGTACTCTCGGTAACCGTTGGAACATGTTCGACAAGGTTTGCGGTACAAGCAAAATCCGTGAAATGTTCTCTAAAAACTATAAGGTTGCCGACATCATTGATTATTGGAACAAGGATGTTGAGGCATTCAAAATAAAATCGTCAAAATACTATTTGTATAACTAAGAATATATGAAAGAGGCGTATCAGTCATTTCTAAAGGAAATAAGTTCATTTATCCCAAAAGAAAGGGTATTTACGGATGATCTTCGATGCTTGGCATGGGGGACAGACGCAAGTTTTTACCGTCTGATTCCTAAGATTGTCATTATGTCGAAGGATGAGGAGGAAGTATCTAAATTATTGACGTTGGCTAATGCGAGACAGTTGCCGGTAACCTTCAGGGCTGCTGGTACGAGTCTGTCGGGCCAGTCGCTAAGCGATTCTATCCTTATTGTTGCAGGTAAGAATTGGGAGCAATATGAGATCGCTCCAGACCACAATTCAATACGTATGCAACCGGGTATTATCGGTGAGCGTGTCAATGAGATTCTGAGACCTTATCAGCGTATTTTTACTCCAGACCCAGCCTCAAAGAAATCAGCAATGGTCGGAGGTATTGTTGTCAATAATGCCTCCGGCATGAATTGCGGTACGCATGCCAATAGCGACAAGGTTCTTTTGTCTGCTCGTATAGTTCTTGCAGATGGAACAGTTTTGGATACTGGCAATGAAAAGAGCCGTCAGGTGTTTAGAAAGAGTCATCCTGACTTCGTTCGTAAAATCGAAGAATTGAGGGATGAAATTAATGCTGACCCTGAATTGGTTGAGCGTATCAGATACAAATACTCCATAAAAAATGTTACCGGTCTGAATATTTTGCCGTTTGTAACGTTTACTGACCCATTTGATATTATCTGCCACTTGATGGTAGGATCTGAAGGTACTTTGGCTTTCTTGTCTGAAGTAACGATGGGAACTGGCCACCTTTACCCGCATTCTGCGAGTGCGATGCTTTACTTTAAGAATATTAAGGAAGCGTGTCGCGCAGTTGTTGCTATGAAGAAAGGTCCTGTTTTCAGTGCTGAGTTACTTGACGAGAAGTCATTGTCGTCAGTAAATGATACAACAGGCACTGGCTTGACTGCTGTTTTGACAGAGACAAAAGGTGACACAAAAGAAGAGTTGCTTGCCAATATTGCAACTGTAAAGAAAATATTGGAGCCGTTTGACTTGTTCAAACCGGCATACTTTACTGATGACCCAGAGGAATATTCAGTATATTGGGCTATCCGTTCCGGTATCTTCCCTTCAGTAGGTGGTACTCGTCCGTTAGGTACAACTGTATTGATTGAAGATGTTGCGTTCCATATCGAGAATCTGCCGGAGGCTACCCACGACTTGCAGCAGATGCTCCGCAAGCACGGCTATGACGATGCCTGCATTTATGGCCACGCTCTTGAAGGCAACTACCACTTTATCATCGCTCAATCGTTCGATACTCAAGAACAGATTGACAAGTATAAGAACTTGATGCTTGAGGTGGAAAAACTTGTTGTTGACAAGTACGACGGCTCATTAAAGGCTGAGCATGGAACAGGCCGTAACATGGCTCCGTTTGTCAAGACGGAATGGGGCGAAAAGGCTTTCGACGTTATGCGTAAGGTAAAGAACTTATTTGACCCGCATAATCTTCTTAATCCAGGCGTTATATTCAATAATGACCCTGAATGCTTTGTGAAGAACGTTAAGCCGCTTCCGCTAACCAATCCGTTGGTTGACAGATGTATTGAGTGCGGTTTCTGCGAAGTTAACTGCTTGACATGTGGATTTACAGTATCTTCACGTCAAAGAATCGTTATACAGAGGGAGATTTCTCGTCTGAAAATTTCGGGTGAAGACCCAGCGCGTCTTGCAAATCTTGAAAAGGACTTCAAGTACCTTGGTAATCAGACATGTGCTGGTGACGGTTTGTGTAGCACTTCTTGCCCGATGAAAATTAATGTTGGTGAGTTGATTCATGAAATACGGCAGGCAGCATTGCCGAAAGGCAGTTTGGGTTACAAGACTGGAGATTTTGTTGCAAACAATTTCTCTACTGTTAAGGCTTGCCTTCGTCCTGTTCTCGGTGCTGCTTCAGTTGCACACAGTGTTCTTGGTGACAAGAGTGTTGATGCTGTCGGAAAGACTTTAAACAAGGTCGGAATACCTTTGTGGACTTCTTCAATGCCACGAGCATATTATCCTCATAAAATGGATTTGGGGCAATCTGACAAAAAAGTTGTCTATTTTCCAAGTTGTATAAATCAGACTATGGGTGCAGCAAAAGGCGAAAAGGTGTCTCTTGTTGACAAAACAGTTGAGTTGGTTAAGAAAGCCGGTTATGAGGTGATTTTCCCGGCAAATATGAAGAATCTCTGCTGCGGAACAATTTGGGAGAGCAAGGGTATGCCTGAAATTGCTGACCGCAAGTCTCTCGAGTTGGAGGCTGCACTTGTTGAAGCGTCTAAAAACGGCAAATATCCGATTATGTGTGACCAAAGCCCATGCTTGCACCGTATGCGTAATGTTATGCCTAATCTCAAACTGTATGAACCGGTTGAGTTTATCTACGAATACCTTGTTCCGCACTTGCAGTTTAACAAGATTGATGAAACAATCGCCATTCACATCACATGCTCGTCACGTCACATGGGATTGCAGAAGATGTTCCAGACGCTTGCTTCAATGTGTGTAACAAAGGTGTTGATTCCGGAAGAAGTGGGTTGTTGCGGATTTGCCGGCGACAAAGGCTTTACAAAACCGGAAGTAAATAAATGGGCGTTGAGAAAATTGCGTCCACAAATTGAGAAAGCCGGCATAAAGCGAGGCTTCTCAAACAGTAGAACTTGTGAAATTGGTTTGTCTGTAAATGCAGGTATTCCTTACAAGTCAATAGTTTATCTTGTTGATGAATGTACTAAACCAAAGAAATAATGAACGAAACAGCAACAGTAAAAACACAAAAAAAGAGAATACTTGCCTTGGATATCCTTCGCGGTATCACCATAGCCGGTATGATTATGGTGAATAATCCTGGTTCCTGGGGGCATATCTATGCTCCGCTTGAGCACGCAAGTTGGTTAGGCTTGACGCCGACAGATTTGGTATTCCCGTTCTTCATGTTTATGATGGGTATATCAACATACATTTCTATGCGTAAGTATGATTTTAAGTATTCGCATGATTCTTTAATTAAAATCATCAAGCGTACTATCGTTATTTTCCTTATCGGCTTGGCTATCGGCTGGTTCAGTCGCTTGTGTTATGGTTTGGCAGGCTCTGATTCCGCGTTGCCGTTGGGTCAGCGTATTCTTGATGCGGCAAACAGTTTCAGCACAATGCGTATTCTTGGCGTTATGCAGCGTCTGGCTATCTGCTACTGCTTTGTTTCGCTTATCGCAATTACCGTTAAGCATAAGTTTATTCCGTATATTATCGGTGCGATATTTGTAGTATATACTGTATTGCTGTTGATGTTCAACGGACTTGAATTTTCTTTGAATAATATTGTTTATGTCATTGACCATGCTTTGTTTGGTGATGCACATCTTTATAAGGATACAGTAACATCTTTGGTTGGTAGTGTCCAAAGCAGTTCTGAGTTTTCTTTAGATATTTATCAGCGCCAACGTCTTCCAATTGATCCGGAAGGATTATTGAGCACATTGCCGTCAATCGGTCACGTTCTCATCGGTTTTCTTTGCGGAAAGATTATTATGACAGTTAAGGACAATAACCTTCGCGTTATGAACTTCTTTATCGTTGGTACTATCCTTACATTTACAGGTTTCCTTCTTGCTTACGGTTTGCCTATTAGCAAAAAACTTTGGACTCCTACATTTGCTCTCGTTACTTGTGGTCTTGCTGCAAGCCTCTTGGCTCTTTTGATATGGATTATAGATGTTAAGGGGTATAAAAACTGGTGCAAGTTTTTCGAGGCATTCGGTATTAATCCATTGTTTATGTATGTCCTCGGTGGTGTTCTTGGTATTCTTTTCGGGTCTGTTAAGATTGCCGGTTTGAGCATTAAGTCATGGATTTATGCGGAAACGTTGGTGCCTATGTTGGGCGATAAGACTTTGGCTTCGCTGATTTATGCGTTGCTGTTCATCGCATTGAACTGGTCTATTGGTTACATTTTGTACAAAAAGAAAATATATATTAAGATATGATACTAATTGCAGATTGTGGTTCCACAAAAATTGACTGGTGCGTGGTTTCGCACGGTGAAGTAAAATTACAGGTGTTTACTTCAGGTATTAATGCTTTATTGATGCCGGAAGATCAAATACGTGAGACTTTGGCAAAAGAACTTGCTCCTCAAGTTGCAGGTTTTGATATTGACCAAGTTTATTATTATGGTGCAGGTTGCCTTTTCGAAGACATTTGTGCAAATGTTAGAAGAGCAATCAAGGCTAATATTCCTTCGGCAGAAGTAATTGAAGTGCATTCAGACCTTCTTGCTGCTGCGCGTGCTTTGTGCGGTGATAGTGAAGGTATAGCTTGTATAATGGGTACAGGTTCTAATTCTTGCTACTATGACGGTAAGGAAATAGTTGACAACGTTTCTCCTCTTGGCTATATCCTCGGTGACGAGGGTAGTGGTGCCGTTCTCGGTAAATTGCTTGTTGGCGACGTTTTGAAGAAACAGTTGCCGGAGGCTCTTTGCGAAAAGTTCCTTGCTGAGAATAATCTTGACCGTCAGAAAATTATTGAAAACGTTTACAAGAAACCGGCAGCAAACCGTTTCCTTGCTTCTCTGACTCCGTTCTTGATTAAGAATATCGAAGAGCCTGCTGTTCACCGCTTGGTGCTTAATGCTTTCAAGGCATTCTTCGTTAGAAATATCGAAAACTACAAGAACTACAAGGAACTCCCTGTTTGCTTTGTTGGTTCTATTGCTTTCTACTATCGCGAAGTTCTTGAAGAGGCTGCTAAGTCGCTTGACATTAAGATCGGTACTGTTATTAAGAGTCCGATGGAAGGTTTGGTAAAATATCACTCAAATAATAAATAAGATTATGGCATTTGTAAAAATAAGTGAGCAATCATCGCTTTACAATGACTTGGAGAAAAAGTCAGTAAGAGAAATTCTTGAAGACATCAATACAGAGGACCATAAGGTTGCTGATGCTGTTCAAAAGGCTATCCCACAAATCGACAAACTTGTTACTGGTATTGTTGAAAGAATGAAAAAGGGCGGACGTATCTTCTATATCGGTGCTGGTACTTCTGGTCGTCTTGGAGTACTCGACGCTTCTGAAATTCCTCCTACATTCGGCATGGATCCTTCTTGGGTTATCGGCCTTATTGCTGGTGGTGACACTGCTCTTCGCAACCCAGTAGAAAATGCTGAGGACGATACAGTTCAAGGTTGGAAAGACTTGCAGGCATTCGATATCAATAGTAAAGATACTGTTATTGGTATTGCTGCTTCCGGTACTACTCCTTACGTTATAGGTGCGTTGAAGACTGCAAGAGAAAATGGTTTGCTTACTGCTGCTATCACAAGTAACCCGGATGCTCCAGTTTCTGAAGTTGCTGAAATCGCTATTGAAATGATAGTTGGTCCAGAATATGTTACAGGCTCTTCTCGTATGAAATCTGGTACAGGTCAAAAGATGATTTGTAACATGATTACTACTTCTGTCATGATTAAGATGGGTCGCGTCAAAGGAAACAAGATGGTTAACATGCAGTTGTCAAATGCTAAACTTGTTGACCGCGGCGCAAGAATGGTTGCTGAAGAGCTTGGCTTGCCGTATGAAGAGTCTAAGCGTCTTCTCCTTTTGCACGGTTCTGTTAAACTTGCCGTTGACGCTTATCGTTCAGAACAGCAATAAGATAAACTTTTTTAGGTATTTTAATTAATTTCATGGGTTCTTTAAATCGTTATATTGCGAATTTAAAGGACCCATCTTAATAAACTCAGATATGAAGAAAGTAATCTTATCTACACTTTCTATGCTTTTATTAGCAGGTTCAGCATTCGCACAAAAGAAATACGAGTATAATGAATATTACTATCAAAAATCCACTCTATTCGCCCAGTTACCTATTGAGAGTAGTGATATAGTTTTCTTGGGCGACAGCCAGACTGACGGCTGTGAGTGGGCGGAAATCCTCGGTATGGATAATGTGAAGAACAGAGGCATAAGTTCTGATGTTATTCAGGGACTTTCAGACAGGTTGGAGCCTATTTTGAAAGGTAAACCGCAGAAATTGTTCATTCTTTGCGGTGTAAATGATATATCTCATGACATTAGTGCTGACAGCATTGCAACCGCTATGAGGAAACTGATATTGAAGGTTAAGAAAGGCACTCCGACAACAAAGATTTATTTGCAAAGCCTATTGCCTATCGACAATTCATTCCGCCGCTATAAGGCGATGATTGGAAAGGAGCAGGTAATTGTTGATGCAAATAAATTGCTTGTAAATGTGGCAAGAGAAGAAGGCGTTACATGGATTGACCTGTTTTCAAAAATGGTTGACGAAAATACAGGGGCTATGAAGAAAGGGCTTACTAACGATGGTTTGCACCTTCTTGGTGACGGCTATCAAATTTGGAAAGAGACAATTCTTCCGTATATTGAAGAATAATAAAAGGTTGGTTTAAACCAGCCTTTTATTATTTGTAGTATTCAATTTCGCGGCTTTCGATATAGTTATCGGTTTTTGAGCCTTCTTTGTTGGAGATGCTGACTTGGTTAACGCTTCTGGTAATCCAGTTGCCTTTGCTGTCAAAAGTGTAATGTGAATATTTGCATTCAACGTTTGTTGTGTCTGACTTATCGATGAGCAGTGCTTTCTTTGCGGAAACATAACCATCTTCCGAGTATTCGAATGTTATTTCTTTCTTGAAATTTTCCCAACTTTTAAACTGTCCTTTATCCTTAATGGATATTGGTTTGTTTTGGTCGTTATATTCGATAATAGTTTCATAAAAGAGAAAGGTTTTGTCTTTCCTTTTCATGTCACCCTGTTTATCAAGAGGGTAGCCATTCTTGTCATATCTGAAACTGTCTAAACCGGTAAATTTACCGTCTTTTGTGAATTCCGGATAATCAATAAATGCTTTGTCACGAGTATGGTATTTTATTTTTTTGATATTACCAGAAGCCTCGTAGAGAACTGCTGCTTTGTATTCCTGTGCCTGGCACAAAAATGAAAAAGCAATTAAGAGTAATGTTAGTTTTCTCATAGTAATTATAGGTTTAGAGTTTCATATTTTTCTTTCCAGTATTCTGTGCTATAGTAATTGTGTTTTATAATTGGTTAAACTATAATCGCCTGATTCAATACAAGTGAGAGTTAAATTATGCAATCTGCCCATTTCAGTAGTATATTTGAATTCTGTTGGTATTTTTAAGTTGGCATTAAGTTTAATATATTCTGCTTCTGAAATGTCAATATCTTTATATATAGTTTGAGAGTAAGCTGCTTCTATTTCTTTAATACTAAGCCCTTTCATTGTAGCTCGTGAAAATTCTGTAACTCCTGCTTTAAAAGAAAGAGTCCCCTATGGCAGTGACTACTCCACATATCCAAGCACCAACTTTCCCCCCAACTTTATTACCGATAGTTGCACCAGAAAAACCACCTTTGACATCAGCGACTACAATGTTGCATATGTTCGCTGTTTTCTTCCGAAAAACTTGTTTTAGGTTCTTCAACGCTACTTCCTATGCAAAAAAATGCAAATAAGGATAAAATGATAAAATACTTTTCCGTAATTTAAATATTAATTATGTTAATAAGTGTTTTTATAGATGCATATATATAGCAAATATTTTTATACGCAAAAAAATAACGAGAAAAAATAACATAAATAGCAAAATTTGTAACCAACTGTAATTATTATTGTCGAAATAAAAATAATATGTAGTTTTTGTATAAAAGAGCAATTAATATAAATTAATGTTTATCTGTAGGGCTATATGGTATAAAGTGTGTATTTATTATAATAGATGAAAGATGAGGGTATTAATTGTGAACTTCTTAGTCGCTATCGGAGTTCGACCTCAGTCAATTTATCGGAGTAAAATATAGTAGATCTTGTGTAAAGTGTTGCAGAGTATTAATTCTGATGTTCCTAAAATGGGTTGCATTATTTTGGGTGCAACCCATTTATTTTAAACTTTGTATTCGTTAATTATTTGTGCTATTTCGTGGAAATGCTCTAATGGAGTTCCTTCGGTTATCGGCAGGCTTACGACTCGCTCTGCAAGCGATTCTGTAACTGGCAGGTCTGCGTGTGCGTAACCATTGTAGCAGGGTTGCTTGTGCGGTGGTGTGGGGTAGTGCAAGTCTGTTTCAACGCCATTGCTTTCAAGGTATTCTCTGAATTTATTTCGGTCGGAAACGGTAACGACATATTGGTGCCAAACATTGCCTTCTTTGAATAGAGGTTTGCCAATAAGAGGATTCGTTATTTCCGCTTCGTAAATGGCAGCCCTTTCGCGGCGTTGCCTTGTTATGCTGTCAAGATGCTTTAACTTTACACTGAGCATTGCTGCCTGAACTTCGTCCATACGGCAGTTGTTACCTTGGAATGGGTTGAAATATCTTTTTGTTGAGCCGTAGTTTGCGAGTGCTCTAACTCTTTCAGCCAGTTCGCAGTCGTTAGTTGCAACGGCACCGGCATCGCCTAATGCGCCGAGGTTCTTTGTTGGGTAGAAACTGAAAGCGGCGGCATCGCCCAGTGCTCCAGTATTGTGCTGTCCGCCAAAGCCTGCTAAGTCGGCAGTTGCCGCTATTGCTTGGGCATTATCTTCAATCACCTTCAGATTGTACTTTTTTGCAATGTTGTAGAGTTTCTCGTCCCAGCAGGCTGCACCGTAAAGATGAACAACCATAATAGCCTTCGTTCTTGGTGTTATGTATTTCTCCAGTTTGTCAGTGTCGAGATTGTAGGTCTTTTCCGATGGCTCTGCAAAAACAGGGGTAAGTCCGTTATCAGATATAGCAAGTACTGATGCTATGAAAGTATTTCCAGGGACTATAACCTCGTCACCCGGTTTCATCGTTCCAAGAGAGAGATATGCCTTTAGGATAAGACGGAGAGCATCGAGTCCGTTGCTGCAAGCGATAATATTCTTTACATTGCAATAATCGGCAAGTTCCTTTTCGAAATTGTCAACACTTTGTCCGCGAAGATACCAGCCAGAAGCGATAACCTTGTCGGCTGCTTCCTGCAGTTCTTTCTCGTATGGCTTGTTGATTTCCTTTAGGGATATAAATGGGTATTTCATTTTTGCTCCTTGTCTTTTGTGAGGTTGATAAATTCTTTATAGTCTCTGACATAATCTTTTTCATCGTAGTAGTCAGAGGCGAGGGATAGGCAGACCGAGCCAGAAGAAAAATTATTCAGTTCAATCCAGATGCCCGGTATAATGTGCAGACCCTTGTTAGAACGGTTTAAAGTTACCGTAGTTTTGCTTTTGCCGTCGTCAAGTACAACATCGAAACTGCCGCTAACTGCGATAATGAATCTGTGGCAGTTATAGTGCGAGTGTCCGCCACGCTCAGCGCCACCGGGTACGTCATAGATATAATATACCCTTTTGACATCAAACGGAAAATCAGACTGTCCGTTTTCTACGACGGAAAGGTTTCCGTTTTCGTGGTGGTGGGTGTCAAAAGTATAGATTTTGCAATCGTTTATGCTTGAAGTCTTATGGCTGTTATTTTCCATTACCAATCATTTTTTTGAATAGTTCAAAATCCTCAATGTAGTCGTTTGGGTCATACTTGTGCGACGATAGTACGAGGGCAACGGAGTTTGTTGAGAAATTATCCAGTTCCCGCCACATCATATTTGGAATGAAAAGACCGTGATATGACCGGGCGAGGTGAAAACGCCTTGTTTCGTTACCGTCGTTTAGAACAACGTCGAAACTGCCGGAAAGTGAAATTATTATTTCCGATTGACTTTTAAAAGCATGTCCAAAACGCTTTTTACCGCCAGGAACGTCATAAATCCAATACACTCTTTCCAAGACAAATGGAATTGATTGGCCATGCTCAAGGAAAGAGAGATTGCCACGAGGGTCACATATCTTTGGTATGTCAATTATTTTAACCGTGTCAAATGCCATAACATTTACAAAAGTACATAAAAAACCGAAGTTTTTATGTACCTTTGCAAAAAAATTCACAGTTGAGTTTTTACTAATATAAGATTTCCTGCAAAGAGCAGGCGTAAATACCGGTAATTTAAGGTTTGTATTATGTATCAAGAAGTAAAAGGGCATAGTTCTATGCTCCTTGCCAATGTTTTATGGGGGCTTATGTCGCCGATTTCAAAGAGCCTTATGCTTGGAGGAATACTTAGCCCACTCGTTCTGACTGATATTCGCATAACTGGGGCTATGGTGCTCTTTTGGGTTCTGTCGCTATTCCGCCCAGTGGAAAAGGTTTCACCGAAGGATATGTTGTCGCTGTTTTTTGCATCGTTGCTTGCTATAGTTTTTAATCAAGGATTTTTTATCCTTGGAGTAAGTATGACAAGCCCAGGCACAGCATCCATAATAACAACAAGCCTTCCTTTGTGGACAATGCTTTTTTCAGCGCTGATATTGCATGAACCGATTACGGGAAAGAAGGTTCTTGGAATTCTTATGGGAGCCATTGGTGCGTTGTTCCTTATACTTGGAGGTAGTTCTTCAGTTGCAGGAAACGGACCGATATGGGGAGATATCTTTGTTATTCTTGCGGAGATGAGTTATGCTCTGTATATAGTAAAGTATAAGAACTTTATTTCCAAATATTCTCTTGTGACAATCATGAAATGGATGTTTACCTTTGCATTTCTTAGTATGCTTCCATTTTCGTTAAGTGATGTAGTTGCTACAGAATGGAACTTGCTTGGTTTTAAAGAAATTGCAAGTATTGTCTTTATTGTTGTAGGGGCAACATTCTTCAGTTATATGCTTGTTCTTGTTGGTCAACGTATTCTTCGTCCAACAATTACAGGTATGTATAACTATGTTCAGCCTATAGTAGCATGTATGGTTGCCATTTGTATCGGTCTCGACAGTTTTGATGCCGGCAAAATGGTGTCTATAGCATTTATCTTTGGTGGCGTCTATTTGGTAACACAAAGTTTGAGCCGTAAGGATATGGAGGCAAGGGAGCATCAAAAAATACAAAAACAAGTATAAACAAGGGAATACATTAAATTTAACTTAATGTATTTCTCTATATGATAAATATTTATTTCCTTTGCAGGGTTTTTTATCTTTTAAATGGATATGAAAGTTTTCAGAACAGTAAAAGAGTTACAAACAGCAGTAACTGAATACCGATTGGCAGGTAAAAGCATCGGTTTGGTGCCAACAATGGGAGCGTTGCATGCAGGTCACCTTTCGTTGGTAGAAAGAGCAAGAAAAGAAAATGATATTGTAGTGGTCAGCGTCTTTGTTAACCCTACCCAATTTAATAATAAAGAAGATTTGAAGACTTATCCACGCACAGAGGAGCAGGATTGCCGTCTTTTGGAATCGGCAGGTTGTGACGGTGTTTTCGTTCCAAGCGTAGAAGAGGTTTATCCTGAAGAAGACACACGCGTTTTCGACCTTGGTCCTGTTGCTGAAGTGATGGAAGGAAAGTTCCGTCCTGGTCACTTTAACGGTGTTGCACAAGTGGTAAGTAAACTATTTTCTTTTGTTAATCCGACACGAGCATATTTCGGAGAAAAAGATTTCCAGCAGATTGCCGTTATCCGTCGCATGGTAGAACTTGAGGGCTTTGATTTGGAAATTGTTTCTTGTCCAATCAAGAGAGAGAATGACGGACTTGCATTGAGCAGTCGTAATGTCCGTTTGTCTGCAGAGCAGAGAAAGATAGCGCCAAATATAGCGAAAGTTTTGTCAGAAAGTTGTATCTTTGCAGAAAATCATACAGTTGCAGAAACGCACGATTTTGTTGTTAATTCAATAAATGCGTTTGACCAGATGAAGGTAGAGTATTATGATATAGTTGACGGTATAACAATGCAGTCTGTATCAGATTGGAGCGAGTCAGATTATATTGTAGGTTGTGTAACTGTTTATTGTGGCGAAGTTCGACTAATCGACAATATTTGCTATAAGAAGAAATAATTAAAGGAATGCAGATAGAAGTATTAAAGTCAAAGATTCACCGTGCAACGGTGACAAATGCTGACTTGAATTATATCGGCAGCATCACAATCGATGAGGATTTGATGGATGCAGCCGGTATTATTGCTAATGAGCGTGTTTTCATAGTTGATAACAATAACGGCGAGCGTTTGGATACATACGTTATTCCAGGTCCGAGAGGAAAAGGCGACATTTGCCTCAATGGCGCGGCAGCCCGCAAGGTGTATAAGGGCGATATCGTTATCATTATGGCTTACGCAAGAATGGATGCCGAAGAGGCTAAGACATTCAAACCGAAAGTTGTGTTCCCGCAACCGGGTACCAACAAACTTGTAAATGAATAAAAACGAAAAAGAAATAAACAATGTTTGAGAATTTAAGCGAGAGACTTGAGCGCTCATTTAAGATACTTAAAGGTCAAGGGAAAATTACCGAAATCAACGTAGCGGAGACATTGAAGGACGTTCGTAGAGCGTTGCTTGATGCCGACGTTAACTATAATGTTGCAAAGCAGTTTACCGACACTGTTAAAGCCAAGGCGTTGGGTCAGAACGTTATCACAGCCGTTAAGCCAAGCGAATTAATGGTTAAAATCGTCCACGATGAATTGGCGGCACTTATGGGTGGAGATACTGCTGATATTAACTTGTCAAGCAATCCGTCTGTAATCTTGATGTCTGGTTTGCAAGGTTCTGGTAAGACAACTTTCTCTGGAAAACTTGCCCGCAAGTACAAAAGCGAGAAAGGCAAAAGACCATTGCTTGTTGCCTGCGACGTTTACCGTCCTGCCGCTATCGACCAGTTAAAGGTATTGGGTGAGCAGATTGAGGTTCCTGTTTATACAGAGCCGGAGTCAAAGAATCCTGTGAAAATTGCTCAAAATGCTATTTCTTTCGCAAAGGCAAATCACCATGACCTTGTGATTGTCGATACAGCCGGCCGTCTTGCCGTTGACGAAGAAATGATGAACGAGATTGAGGCTATCAAGAAGGCTATCAATCCAAACGAAACTCTTTTCGTTGTTGACTCAATGACAGGTCAGGATGCTGTCAATACAGCGCGTGAATTTAACGAGCGTCTTGATTTTGACGGTGTCGTTCTTACAAAACTCGACGGTGACACTCGCGGTGGTGCTGCTTTGTCAATCCGTACTGTTGTAAAGAAGCCTATCAAATTCGTTGGTACAGGCGAAAAGATGGAGGCTATCGACTTCTTCCACCCGTCGCGTATGGCAGACCGTATCCTCGGTATGGGTGACATCGTTTCTCTTGTTGAGCGTGCTCAGCAGCAATACGATGAGGAAGAGGCTCGCAGGCTTCAAAAGAAAATTGCAAAGAACCAATTTGACTTTAATGATTTCCTTTCTCAAATCAACCAAATCAAGAAGATGGGTAACATCAAGGACCTTGCTTCAATGATTCCTGGTGTTGCAAAGGCTATTAAGGATGTTGAAATCGATGATAATGCTTTTAAGGGAATTGAGGCAATTATCTACTCAATGACTCCAGAAGAGCGTACTCATCCGGAAATCATTACAGGCAGCCGCCGTCAGAGAATTGCTAAGGGTAGCGGTACTTCAATCCAAGAGGTTAACAGACTGCTTAAGCAATTTGAGGGTACTCGTAAGATGATGAAGATGGCAAGCAATATGAAGGCTGGCAATATGTTGAAAAATATGCGTCGCAGACGCTAATATTTATAATGCAGAAAAAAGGGTGCGATTAATTTTAATTGCACCCTTTTTTTGCCTTGAATAAACAGCCTATTCTATAGGCTTTATATATGGTTCCTTTGGGATTATGGTTTCTTGCTGCTCATTCTCCTGCTCTTCTTTGGCATTTTGAATCAATATGCCTTGCTCGTTCATTCTATATGGAACAAGAGGTCCGCTCATGGTGATGTTGAATGAACTGAAGTTTGAATGAATATACGCTTCACACCAGTTCCCCGTTTTTGGAACGTTAATCCGCACTTCGCAGGATGTTCCGTGTCCGTTAAAGAACATGCTGAAAGATATGGCGCCTTTCTTGCTTACCTTTTTCTTAGCCTTGTTTATTTTACCGCGAAGGGTTATGCCGCCTATGCCGTTTGGACCTTCCATCCCGTTTTCTAAGGCGATTTGCAGGCATGCTTCGTTTCCTCTTACGGTGAGAAAATTATAGTAGTCATTCACTGTAAGGTATTTTCCGTCATGAAGCCTTATTCGCTTTGCTAAAACGGCAAATTCAAGATTGTTAAGAGCATAATTCGCCCAAAAGTGGTCGACGGAATCCGTCATTGCTTTCAATGCTTTTTTCTCCGCTCTTGTCAGTTTCCGCGTATCTTCGTTATTGTCGGCGGCAGAGCCTGTAAATTGCATTGCCGACAATAAGATAATTAGTATTGAAAGTAAGTGTTTCATTTGTATGGTTTTAAGTATTTGGTTGCTTAGCAATTAAAGCCGCATTCTTCAAACATCTTGAAATCTTCAGCAACGTTGTTTCCTGTAGTTGTCAGCAGGTCGCCAATCATAGTTCCGTTCATGCCGCCTTTAAGGATTCTTCGTTGTGAGTCTCTTGACATTCTTGCCCTGCCTCCAGCAAAGCGGATAACCTTGTCAGGAAGGATAAGGCGGAAAATAGCCACAGTGCGGATAATTTCTTCTTCCGTTATCAGTGGGGTATTTTCCATTGCTGTGCCTTTGATAGGGTTGAGGATATTTATAGGAACGGAGTCAATGTCCAATTCTTTAAGTTCAAAAGCGAACTTGACGCGTTGCTCCATTGTTTCACCCATTCCGATAATACCGCCGCTGCATACCTCAAGTCCGATTGACTTTGCATCTCTTATCACTCTTCTCTTATCCTCTTGAGTGTGAGTTGAGCAAAGAGTAGGAAACAAATCGGAAACGGTCTCCATATTGCAGTGGTAGCGTCTTGCTCCAGCCTCTTTCAGTTTGATGAGAGTTTCCTTATCAACCAATCCCATTGAGCAGCATAGGTATAAGTTTGTTTCTTTTGACAGGTGCCTTATAGCATTGCAGAACTTTTCAGAATCCTTTAGAGAAACTTTCCTTCCGCTCGTTACCATTGCGAATTTGTCCACACCGTATTCGTCATTTCGTTTAGCAAGGCTAAGCAGTTCGTTGGCGTCAACCATTTCGTATTCCTTAACGCCAGTCTTGAATTTGTGAGACTGAGAGCACCATTTGCAGTCTTCGCTGCATTTTCCGGAGCGTGCGTTTATGATAGAGCATGTGTCCATCTTATCGCCACAGTATTTCTTCCGCACTTCGTCAGCCTTGTTGCATAATTCATCAAGATCACAGTGCAGGGCTATTTCTGTTGCCGATTCGATGGTTAGATTCGTTATGTCGAGTTCCTTTATATTCATTCTGTCAATGTCTTTTTTATATAAACAAAATGGGCAGTCGAAAGGTTTGCGAACTGCCCATTTGTTGCTTTATTTTACCTTTGCTTCAATTTCAGGAGCAATTAGTTTGTAACCCTTGCCGTGGATATTGATGATTTCGATTGATTCATCTGGTTTGAGGTGTTTACGCAATTTAGTGATATAAACGTCCATACTTCTTGCGTTGAAGTAGTTATCGTCAATCCAGATGGTTTTTAGAGCAAAGTTTCTTTCAAGAATTTCGTTGACGTGTGCGCAAAGCAGGCTAAGCAATTCAGACTCTTTTGTTGTAAGTTTAGTAGTCTTGTCGTCAATCATAAGTACTTGCTTCTGAGTATCGAAAGTAAATTTTCCGATTTTGTACATTGTGATTTCTTTGCCTTTCTTGCCTTTAACGCGGCGAAGGATTGCTTCAATTCTAAATACTAATTCTTCCATGCTGAATGGTTTGGTAATGTAGTCATCAGCACCGATTTTGAATCCTTCGAGTATGTCTTCTTTTAAAGATTTAGCAGTAAGGAAAATTATAGGCACTTCGCTGTTAACTGTCCTTACTTCCTGAGCAAGGGCGAAACCGTCCTTTTTAGGCATCATAACATCGAAGACGCAGAGATCGTATTTCCCTTTTAGGAAAGCCTTGTAGCCGGCTTCACCATCAGGGTAGAGGTCTGCATTGTAGCCTTTCGCTTGAAGATATTCTCTCAGCAGCATGCCGAGATTTTCGTCATCTTCGCATAGTAAAATACGCAATCTTTCTTCCATAACTTAATTGTTTATTATTGGTAATGTTATTATAAATTTTGTTCCTTTTCCTAATTTGCTTGTTGCCTTGATGGTTCCTTTAAGTTCTGTTACCATCTTGTGAACGTAAGCAAGTCCGAGGCCGAAACCTTTGACGTCGTGACGGTTTCCTGTTGATACGCGGTAGAATTTTTCGAAAACTTTCTTAAGGTCCTCTTCTTTAATTCCAATACCGTTATCTTCAATGCTTATTTCTATTTTCCCGTCTGGCAGGTCTCTTGTATTGATAATCAGCATTAGTGGACAGTCTTCTCTTCTATATTTAACAGCGTTGTCAAGCAGATTAAATATCACATTTGTAAAATGCATTTCGTCAACATTAACTATTGAGTCAAATGCGTTGAGGTTTGTTTCAATTTTTCCTCCATATTTCTCCACCTTAATCTTGAAGGTGTTTGCTATGTTTGCAATTGCGGCGTTTGCATCAATTTCCTGAAGTTTCAATGTCGCTTTCTGTCGTTCAAACATTGACATTTGCAGCACTTTTTCAACTTGGAAGCGTAGTCGCTTGGTTTCGTCGCTAATGACTGTTGACGCGTGTTGCAGCATGGTCGGGCTTTTTCTGACAGCCTCGTCGTTAAGCATTTGGGCTGCAAGCGAAATGGTTGATATGGGAGTTTTAAACTCATGCGTCATATTGTTGATGAAGTCATTTTTCATCTCCGAAAGTTTCTTTTGCCTGAATGCAAGTATGATTGTCAGCGTGAAGATTACCAGAAGAATTAATGTAAAGGCAAATGCGGGAATCATAAACTTTATAGATGAGAAAATGAACTTCTTCATTTCCGGAAAATATACCTTTATGAAATGTCTGCGGAAATCCGGGTCATTTGGGAATAGTGTCTGTGTGAATGTTCCTTCATCTCCTGCTTCTGGATTGTAGCCGCTTGTTTTGTATATGATATTGCCTTTCCTGTTGACAATGGCAAATTCGAATGGTATCGATATTCCGTTGTTTTCCAGTTCGGTTTTCAGGAAAGACTTGACTATTGCAGAGTCAGCCCTTTGAGTTATCGGGCGGCTACTTGACTGGTTGAGTATTTTTAGAATAACTTCATTCAGCAGACCTTTTTGATAAAGGTATTGTTCTTTTAGGGATTCCTGATATTCTGTGAACTTCTCGTTAAGCCCCGTTGCAGGTTGCAAACTTTTTAGCGTGTATGGCTGCACTTCTTCTGTATTGATGTTTACCGCTCCAGGGGCTGGGTCGAATATGCTTTGCTCGATAATCATCATATCTTCCTCGAGGTATTTTTTTGTCTCGTTTTGCTCGAGTGCCGTTGTCAGAGAGTATAGGCTGCGCTTGGCTCCTTCTTCAAAATGAGACATGCGCATGGATATCATCTGCTCCATATACATGAATTGAACGTAGAGCAGACCTGCAAACGTCAATGCCATGATTATTGTTAATATCCAAATAGTTGATTTTTTCATTGCTTATTCTCTAATTTTGTTCGGACTGTTTTACTTTTACAAATGTAGTAACTATAAGTGCTAAAAGCAAGATTAATTTTAATAATTTTTTCTGAATTAATTAAATTGTACGGAAATATTTGTTTTTTAACTAAAAAAATAGATGTTGCCGCAAATTGTCAAAATTCTATGAATATATTGGCTCCTCTTAGCCGATATTTAAATTTTTATAACAATAAAAGGCGTCATCATTGTTCTTTTATTTGTTAAAAAACAAACGATACTGTCAATTTGTTTACTCAAAAATAGTTTTTTAAGAGGGTTAAATGTGAAAATTGGCATTTTTTTAGTTTTCACCTTGCTAAAAAGTTAATTTTTTTGTCTTTTTGTTCTACCATCAGGCTTTTTTATTCCGAAAATGAGAGATGCTCCGTTTTTTTCTACAAATCTTTACACTGATATACTTTATATGGTATTTATTATGGAATTTTGGCATCATAAATACTATTTTTATTATTACTTTTGTAGTTTGAAAAAGTTGGCTCTATTTGTTATAGGGTCTTTTTGTGATGAAGAAGCGTTTAATGAAGACATATAAGGTTTTAAGAAGCATAGTTGTTACTCTATTGCTTCTGTTTGTCTTTGTATATGGTTCTGCTTATCTGGTCTTGTCAATTCCATCTGTCCAGCGAAAGGCTAAGGAGATAGGAGAACGAGAGTTGTCAAAACTTTTGTCCGCACGGGTATCGGTAGGTGCGGTATCTGTTGAGCCTTTTAGTGAGGTCGGGTTGAAAAATGTTGTTGTTGGCGACTCTTCAGGAGTTAAGGTCGCTTCCATTGAAAAACTTGGTGCAAAAATAGATTGGACTGATTTCCTTCTTGATGGCCGCTTCGTTTTTAACTATGCAGAATTGATTGGTCTTGATGCCCGTTTGAGTAAGGTCACGCCAGATTCAAAGTTGAATATTCAGTTTATTATTGATGCACTATCGCCAAAAAACAAGAAAAAGGAAAAAAAGAAATATGATGTGGAACTTGAGGCTGTTGCTATCAGAAAGAGTCGGGTGACCTTTGACGTGCTTTCTGAGGCTCATGGAGATTCTGGAAAGTTCGACAAAAATCACATTTCAATCAGCCATTTGCGTGGCGATATAATAATTCCAAAGATAAAGAATGACTCCGTAGAGATTGATATAAAGCGTTTTGCCTTCATGGAGCAGAGCGGGTTTATTCTTAGTGACTTAACGATGAATGTCAATGTTTATCCTGATAGAATGTCGGTTAAGAATCTAAAGGTTGCTCTTCCTAATTCATTGGTAGTTCCAGAAGATATAGATGTTTCTTATGAATCTTTGCAGACTATAGGTACTGATATCAAGAAGTCTCCATTATCATTGGTGATTGTTAATTCTTATGTTAATCTGTCAGATTTTTCAGCCTTTGTTCCTGAATTAAAAAATCTCCGCGAACCTGTTTACATAACTTGTTCAGTTAAGGGTAATATGGAAAAGGTTAGGATAGAAACAATAGATTTAAGTACTGAGAATGAGGCATTAACGCTTAAAACGTCGGGCTATCTGTTTCACGTAGGCGATAAAAAGCGGATGAGTATTGTTTTGCCTAACATCCGATTGCATTCTGAAGCGGGAGATATGCTTGAAAAAGTAAAGGCTTCAGCACCTGTTAAACCGGAAGTTGCTGACATTATTTCTGCTGTGGATTTTTTAACGGTTAACGGTTCTCTGACTCTTAACCATGAAAAGATTTTCTATGCAGGAAGCATAGCAACGGCTTTGGGTAGCATTTCTACTAATATGAGTGCATTCAGAACCGAAGATGGCAGACCTTACAGTTTTAGGGGAGAGGTTGGCTCAAAAAATTTAAAGTTGGGCAAGATATCGAAGAAGGAAGGTTTGCTTAACGAATTGTCGTTTAGTGTCAAGGCAAATCTGAATATGGCAAATAAAAGGCACCCGAAGGGCAGTGTAAATGGGAAAATAAATTATATTGACCTTAAAGGGTATAGATACAGTAATATCCTTGCGGATTTGAGTATCGACGGCAAGCAGTATGATGGTTCGGTAATTCTGCATGACGAAAATGCTAATATAGATATATCAGGTTCTTTTAAGCCAGATGCAGAGCATACATTGATTGATGTTGTTGCAAAGGTTGACGGCATTGATTTAAATAAGCTGAACCTTTCCAATAAGTATCCTGACCATAAACTCGGAGGGGTTATAACAGCCGCTTTTACAGGAAATAACCTTGATAATATAGAAGGAGATTTGCTTGTTTCTGATATCAGATTCCGTAATGAGGAAGATAAGGGCGTCAGGATAGATCATTTTGATGTTACGTTTAGGAAAAAAGATGAGGGAAAGTATTTAACGGTAAATTCAGACGTTGTCAATGGATATATTGAGGGCAAGGCTAATTTCGCTGGTCTTGGAGCCTCTATTAACAAAATCGTATCTGGCGTTTTTCCTGCTTTGTCATGCTATTTGCCCAAGATTAATGAAGACCCGAAGAAAAAGACATTTCCAAATAGTTTCACCTATTTCTTCCAGTTGGCTGAGAATAATGAATTGACTTCATTTTTTAAATTACCTGTAACGATTGTTCACCCTATAAAAATTAGTGGAGTTATTGATGATATTAGGCGGAATGCAACTCTAGGTATTGACGCGCCTTATATTGTTCAGGGAAAGAAAGTGATAGAGAAGACCAGTCTGTCATTAAATGTTGATGGAGGTAATAATATAATGAGTATGAATGCTGTTACGCAGTTAAATCATAAAAACGGAAATATTCTCCTTGTGTATAACGGGAACGGAGCAAGCAACCGCTTCGATTCGGATATAAACTGGCATTATGACCGTAAGCGTAATTTTTCAGGGAAAGTAAGTCTTTCAACGTCGCTTTGTGACAGTATATCTAAAGAGAGGTTTATTGCGGATGTTAAAGTTAATCCAACAACATTTAGTGTTAATGACACTATTTGGCATATCTCTCCAGCAAATATAGATGTTGATGGTAAGGAAATTACTGTTGATGGGGTGCATGTTTTCAGAGATAATCAGTTCGTTAAAATTAATGGAAAGGCATCGCCTAATCCTGATGACGTTATAAAATTACAACTCAGTTCGATAGATCTTGGCTATATTTTTGAGACTTTGAAGATTAATCATGTTGCATTTAGCGGTGAGGCTACAGGCGACTTCTATGCTTCTTCACTATTTACAAAAACGCCTAAATTGAATACTCCCAAACTGCATGTAAAGAATTTCTGCTATCATAAAGCCTTGCTGGGTGAGGCAGTATTAAACAGTTCTTGGGATAATGAAACAAAAGGAATTATGATTAATGCAGATATTTCTCAGCCTAACAAGAGAAAAACATACGTTCGTGGAGGAGTGTATCTTGGAAGAGATTCCCTTGGTTTCAAATTTATTACTGATAGGGTAAATGTTAAGATATTAAAGCCTTTTATGGCGGCATTTACATCTGATATAACTGGAGAGGCTTCTGGAACATGCGAGCTTTACGGAACGTTTAAAAATGTTAATGTCCGTGGCAGGATGTTTGCTCATGACTTTAGAATGAAGGTTGATTTTACCAATTCTTATTATACTGTCAGTGATTCAGTTATTCTTGAGCCTGGAAAGATAATAATACGTCCAACTGTCATTCATGACGATTTTGGCAATACGGCAACGTTGAAAGGTGAGGTGACGCATGATTATTTCCATAATGCAAATTTTGATTTTGCTGTTACGAATGCCCGCAATATGCTTGTTTACAATACTAATGAGAAAATTAATCCATTCTGGTATGGCCGTGTTTTTGCAAACGGTTCGGCATATATTCAAGGCGTTCCTGGAAAGGTTAATATAGATATTAATATGGCTGCTGCTCCGAAATCGTCGTTTACTTTTGTCCTTTCAGATAAGGAAGAGGCAGGAGAATATTCATTTATCACATTCACAGACAAGAGGAAGGAGCAGAGAGAGAAAGAAGAGCAGGAAAAGAGACCCAAATTCCTGAATGTTCTGAAGCAAGTTGACAAGGAGGTAAATCCGTCGCTATTTGATATGAACCTTCAGTTAGAAGCTAATCCTAATATCGATGTGACTTTGGTTATGGACCCTGAAGGAGGGGATAAAATCAGGGCAACTGGTAGCGGAAACCTGCAAATAAAATATTCTACGAATGAAGAGATGAAGATGTTTGGAAACTATACAGTAGAGAGCGGCAGGTATAACTTTACTCTTCAAGACATTATTATTAGAGAATTTACAATCCGACAAGGTGCAACGATATCGTTCCAGGGAGATCCCTTGAAGGCTGTTGCAAATCTGACAGCCGCTTATTCAACAAACGCAAATCTTCAGGACTTGGATGAGTCGTTTGCGGAGGACAGGGATTTAAACAGAACACTTGTCCCTGTTAATGCGTTGCTGTATCTTACAGGCGTTATCTCTCAGCCGGAGATTGCTTTTGACCTTGAGTTCCCGACACTCACTCAGGATGTTTACAGAAAGGTTAAAAGTATAATTAGTACTGATGACATGATGAATCAGCAGATTATTTATTTGCTGGCTCTTAGCCGATTCTATACTCCTGAATATATGGGCGGGCAGAATCACAGCAATGAACTTGCGTCTGTTGCTTCATCAACTATTTCAAGCCAGTTGACCAATATGCTCGGGCAGATTAGTGACAAGTGGACCATTGCCCCTAATTTCCATACAGATAAAGGCGATTTTTCAGATATGGAGGTTGAATTGGCTCTGTCGAGCAGATTGTTGAACAACAGATTGCTGCTTAACGGAAATTTCGGATATTCCGATAATGCGATGAATAATAATAATTTTATCGGCGACTTCGATATTGAATACCTTTTGACTAAAAGCGGAAATTTCCGATTGAAGGCTTATAACAGATATAATGACCAAAATTACTATATACGCAACTCTTTAACAACCCAAGGGGTTGGAATTATGTTTAAGCACGATTTTGACAGCATTTTTAAGCGCAAAAAAAGAAACAAGAATAAAAAGAATGATTTGGATACAGATTCAGTGCCAAGAAACTAATTTGTAAACAATAAAATTGCTAAATTCATTATTTTTATGGATAATGCAATCTTGTAAATGAAATTTTGCTATCTTTGTTTATTATTAAATTATTATTATGAAATTCATATTGAAAATATACCAGTGGGTGATAGCAATGCCTATCCTCATTGTTTTAACAGTAATTACAGCCTTGCTGACGATATTTGTAAGTGCATTAGGCATGAGTTCTACTTTGGGCTACTATATACCGCATATTTGGGCTAAGTCTTGGTGTTTTCTGATGTTTGTAAAAGTGGAAATAAGGGGTAGGGAGAATATAGATAAAAAGACTTCTTATGTCTTTGTTGCAAACCATCAGGGTGCTTATGATATTTTTGTCATTTTCGGATATCTTAACCACGTTTTTAAGTGGATGATGAAAAAAAGCCTTGAGAAGATTCCTTTTGTAGGTATGGCGTGCAAGGTTTCAAAGAATATAATGGTTGATAGGTCATCAGCATCTACAATTCAGAAGACAATGGATAGTGCAATGGAGATCCTTAAAGACGGTATTTCTTTGGTCGTATTTCCAGAAGGTTCACGCACTCCAGACGGAAAAATGAAACCTTTTAAAAGAGGAGCATTTATGCTTGCAACTGAATTTGGCTTGCCCATTGTTCCGATAACAATAGACGGTTCGTATAAAGTTATGAGAAAAGATACTTTCACAATAACCCCAGGTAAGATTATTCTGACTATCCATAAGCCTATCATGCAGCCAGCAGAAAAGAGCAAGGAGGCTATGGAGAAGATGATGAACGACAGTTTTGCAACAATTAAATCTGCTTTGCCGAATGAATAAGCGGTTTTTGCAGTTTGTTCTTGCTGCTATTCTTGGCGGCTTTGCTTCTTTTGCTAATGCGGAGAATGCAGTTGCTGATTCGCTTGCTCTTGATTCAGCAAAGGTTGTTTCCGTTTCCGACAAGCAGGTGTTGCCACCTGTGACAGATGGACCTGGACTTATGGTTGCAGATTCTATTGCTGCTGATTCTGTTGCTCCAAAAAAGAAAAACTTCTTTATAAAGGTTCGTGACTATTTTAGAAATTCGAATCACTATGACCCGTCTAAAAAGATGGATTTTGGTATTATTGGCGGTCCGCACTTCAGTTCCGCTACTGGTGTAGGTATAGGTCTTGTTGCTTCTGGACTTTATACACTTGACAGGTCTAACCCGAAATTGCCGCTTTCTAATATGTCAATCTTTGCGAATTTGACAACTAAAGGCTTGTTTATGGTCGGAGTTAGAGGTAATAATATTTTCAAGGATGAGAAGTACCGTTTGGATTACAGTACCTACGTCTTTACTTTCCCATCAAAACTATGGGGTATTGGTTATGATGCAGGTAACCTTGATGATAATGAGACGGATTACAGTCGTTTTAAGTTCGAAATAAAGCCAAGATTCCTTTTCAGAATAGCAAATCATACATATATCGGACCATTGCTTAATTCGCAGTATCTTAAAGTGTCTAAATTTTCTGAGGAAGGTCAGGCTCTCATGGGGTCAACCGATTTGGAATACTTTACTTTAGGAGGAGGTCTTTCATTTATGTATGACTCCCGTGATATTATCCTAAATGCAACGCGAGGCTGGTTTATTCAGTTGGACCAGATATTTAATCCTTCATGGTTGGGTAATGATTATGTTTATCATTGGACAGATTTAACAGTTTCAACATATAAGAAAGCGTGGAAGGGGGCTGTGATTGCCGGAGAATTCCACTCGCTGTTTAACTATAACAATGTTCCGTGGCCTATGCTTGCAACAGTAGGCGGTCAGAACCGAATGAGAGGATATTTTGAAGGCCGCTACCGTGATAAAAACATAATGGAATTACAGGTCGAATTACGTCAGCACATAATGAAGCGCAGCGGTATTGTTGTGTGGTTAGGTGCCGCGAATGTTTTCCCCTCGTTTAAGGATATACGCTTCAAGAAAATTCTTCCGAATGGAGGGGTTGGTTACCGTTGGGCTTTCAAGCAAGGGGTTAATGTTCGATTTGACCTTGGAGTCACGAAAAATGGCGTTGGCTTCCTGTTCAATATTAATGAGGCATTCTAAAGTTGCGAGGCTTTGACAATTGCTTGTTGTTTTTGTTTCTCTTTAGCAGTTTAGTAGTTGTTATGGTAAAAAGGATTATAAATATATTGTATCAAATACCAAGGTGGGTACTAACCGTTTTTATGGTTGCCTTAGTGTCGTTTTTGACGCTTGATTCCGATCCGCTTTGTGGTGCCACTATCGTGCTTTTCCCTGGTGCGGATAAGGTTGTTCACGGACTGATGTTTTTTGCGATTGGTTTTTCACTACATTTTGATGTGTCTCGCACTGGTAAACGAACGTTTTTTATATCTTTGATAAATATTATCGCTGTTGCTCTTTTTGGCGGGATTATAGAACTTTTGCAAGGTGCTATGGCTTGTGGTCGCTCTGCTGATTTTTTTGATTTTATAGCAGATACTATAGGAGCAGCATTAGGCGTTGCCGCGGCGATTTGGTATTTAAGTATAAGTAATTATGGAAGAGGATAAGTCAAAAGATACTGAGCGGACAGAGCCTGTTGAGCAGGTCACCCGTGAAGAAGAGCCGAAGCCGGTTAAGGATAAGGCAAGCAGGAACCTTGGCTTGGCTTTTAAGATTGTTGGTGCAGTAGTTGCTTTTATTTTACTGTTGCCGTTTTTATTGTATATCCCCGGTATTCAAACATGGGTAACAGAGTTCGCTGTTGAAAAGGCAGAGGAGGCTACCGGTTTTGACATAAATATCGGTAACCTTTATTTGAATTTCCCTTTAGAATTGTCGGTTCATGATTTTGAAGTTATAGACGACAAGGGTGATACTATGGTCGTTGGAGAGAAAGCACTGGTTGATGTGCGCATTCTGCCTTTGGCGATGGGGGATGTCATTGTCCGCGATATTGAACTGAAAAATGCGAAATATTTTTTGACTTCTGAAGATTCATCGATGAAGATGAATGTTGGGGTTAAGCATGTTGTGTTTAAGGGGACAAAGGTTGAACTGCTGACAAGTTGTATAAAAGTTAAGGATGCAACTTTGTCAGGAGCCGATGTATCTTTGATTATGGATCAGCGCTATGCGGTAGAAAAGCAGGATACTGCAAGTTCCAGTGCCGATTGGTTGATAGATTTGAATAAATTAAAGGCGAAAGATATCCGTTTCCGAATGGAGATGATGCCGATGATTGATTCTCTTGATGTTGAATTGCCGAATGCGGAAATCAATTCGGCGTCAATTAATTTGGCGGCGAGCGTTGTAACCGTTGGTGGTGTTAGTATAGATTCATTGGTTGCGGCTTATTTTTATCCTTCTGCCGATTCTGCAAATGCCTACTTGGCTCAATGCAGACCTGATACTCTTCCTGTTGCAGCTTCTGGAGAAGATTGGTTTATTAGTGCCGACAGTTTGCGTGTACGCAATACTTCAGCCGTATATGCTATGGATTCTGCTGTTGCTGCCGACGGTCTGGATATGAATTACATACAGGTGGGCAATGTTAATATTTTCATTGATAATTTCCGTAATAAGGGAGCGAATATTTCTGTGCCAATCAGGGATATTACGGCAGAGGAACGTAGTGGTATAGGCATTAAGTCGGCAAGTGGCGTTTTTGAGATGAACGATACGGCTATGCTTGTCCAATCGTTTGATTTGAAGACGCTGATGTCGGAATTAAATGTCGATGCAGAACTTGACAGCCGTATTTTTTCAGGCCGTAGCGAGTCGAAGGCTTATATGGATTTGCAATCGTCAGTTTCCTTAGAAGAAGTTGGAAAGATGTTTCCTTTGTTGCGTCCGCAATTACAGGCAATAAGTCGTACGCATAATGCTGAAATAAATGTGCATGTTGATGGTGACGGAAGCAAATTAGATGTCAAGAAAATGGAAATAGAAGTTCCACGCATTATTGATTTGCGTGCTGAAGGTGATGTTCGTAATCTTTCAACTCCTAAGAAAACTGGAGGAAAGATTAAGTTATATGGAAAGTTGACAGGTGGTGCATTGATTGCAAATGCGGTTAAACTTGATGAAAGTCTTCGTGTCCCAATTGTAGAATTAAAGGGTTTTGCGGAATATCGAAACAATCAATTAGATGCAGATTTGGATGCTTTTGTCGATTCTGCCAAAGTCGTTCTCAGAGCGGATTGGAATATGCTTGGTGAGGATTATGGAGGGAGTTTGCTGATGTCGGGTTTTGATGTTAGATCTTTTATGCCGCGCGGACCTGTTGGTATAGTTGATGGAGATGTTCTCATCAATGGCGACGGTTATGACATTTATACAATGACAGCAGGTGCAACGGCAAAGATTAATTCTATAGAACTTGCTGGTAAGGTTTATAATGATATCGTTCTTGATTGTGTGATTGAAGACGGACAGTTTGAGTTGGCGGCAGTATCGCCAAACGAACTTGCATCTCTTGATATGACTATTCGAGGGACTATCGCAAAATCTGCTTATTCAGCATCATTTGATGGCAGTGTCAACCGTCTTGATCTGAAAAGACTTGGATTCTTTGATGATGCTTTTAATGGTAATGTAACGTTGGCTGGTGACTTTTCTGCAGATCTGGAGAATAAGGTATATTCTGGTAATGTTGCCATTTCTGATTTGGATTTGATTATGGGTAAGAATTCTGTCAGTTCTGATGCTATGACCCTCGACTTGATGTCCGATTCTGTAAAAACAGATATTTCCTTGAAAAATAATGACTTTACTGTTGCTTTTTATTCTCCGTCAGGGCTTGATGCATGGATTGATTCTCTTTCTGTGCTTGGAGCAAAAGCAATGACAGCATTGGGTCAGCAAAAGGTTGAGGTTAGAAACATAAGTAAGTCTATGCCTCAGTTTAAGATGTCATTAGATGTAGGTATTGATAATGTTGTATGTCAGTATTTGGCGGGGAGTGGTATTGAGTTTGGCAAGATATCAGCAAAGGCAGGCAATGCTGATGATATATACTTTGATGCCGACGTTTATGACTTGAAGTCTGGCAGCGTTGAGATCGATTCTCTTTGCTTCGCAGGAAGCACAAGTGGTGATAGTCTTAATTATAAGTTGCATGTTGGCAATAGGTTGAAAAATGCGCAACTATTTAAGACTGCAGATTTAAATGGAAGTCTGTTTGGCAACACGCTTACAACTTATTTGTCGCAGACTGATAAGGCTGGTGCAAAGGGTTTTGACTTGGGAGCACGTCTGTCGCTTGCCGATTCTGTTGCAAGGATGGAATTGTTCCCGCTTAATCCGATTATAGCATTCAAAAATTGGACATTGAATGGGGATAATTTTATCGAATATGATTTTACTGATAGGTCAGTAGGTGCTAAATTGCTTGCATCAACAGATGACGGTAGTTTGATAAACATATATACAGATAATTTGGAGAACGCTAAAGATGGCATAAACATAGACCTTGCAGGAATCCAGTTACGGGAGTGGTTGACTCTTTCTCCTTTTGCCCCTCCGATCGATGGTGTCCTTGCTTCAAACATGAAATTGCATTATAATGACAAATATGTTTGGGGTAATGGTAAAATTTTTGTTGACGAGTTTAATTATGGACGCAAGCGGGTTGGGGATATTGGTTTTGATGCTCGGTTGGCCTATGTCGGCTCTTCTCAAAAAGTGTTTGCATACGCTGGAATGGATATTGATGGCAGGTCTGTAGCCGTTGCCAAAGGCTCTGTTGGCGATAGCCTGCAAGCAAAATTCTATAATATGGATATAAAGGTTGACCGTTTGCCGTTGGGTACTGCTAATGCGTTCTTACCTAAAAGTTTTGGCCATTTGTCTGGTTATCTTAATAGTAGTATGAAATTCAAGGGAACTATGGATAATCCAGATATTGACGGTTATGTAAACTTTGACTCTACAAAAGTTGCATTAAGTTCATACGGTGCTAAATTTAGTGTTGATACAACTAAGATACCATTTGATGGTGGAACTGTTTCCTTCAATAAGTTTGACTTGTATGGAGCGAATGGACGGCCGATAACGGTTGATGGCAAATTCCGTGTCTTCCCTTTTGACAATATGTATAGTAATTTGACTATAAAAGGGCGTAACGTTCAGATTATAGATGCAAAGAAGACTTCTTCTTCTGAAGTGTTTGGAAAAGGATTTGCCGATATAAATACTCGAGTTAAAGGGTATATGAACCAGTTGGATGTTTTTGCAAATCTCTCAATATTGTCAGGAAGTGATGTTACATATGTTATGCAGTCAAGTATAGCTGCAGTTACAGAATCTGCGTCAAATGATGTTGTAGAGTTCGTTGAATTTAAGGACCTTGGAAAGACTGTGAAGGCAGATACTGTTTCTAATAAGCCTTTTGCAATGAAGATTAATGCAATTCTGAATCTCCAGCCTAATGCGAAGTTTGCTGTTTATCTTTCCCCAGACGGAAAAGACAGGGTAAATATAAACGGTGAAGGAACATTAAATTACTCGCAATCATATCAGGGTGACGCCCGCATGACAGGTCGTTACGAGATATCTGATGGTTATGTAAGGTATAATATTCCAATGCTTGGTGAGAAGAAATTTGATTTTGTAGATGGCAGTTCTGCTGTTTGGACGGGTGATTTGCTGAATCCAACCCTTAACGTCAAGGCTATTGATAAAGTTAAAGCGAATGTTACAACAAACGACAATTCTCGAATGGTTCCATTTGAGGTTTCTTTGAATGTTGGCAACACATTAAGCAAATTAGACATAACATTTGATCTTGCAACGACGGCAGATATGACAATTGCCAATGAGTTGAGCGGAATGACAAAGGAGCAACGCTCTACACAGGCTATGAATCTTTTGCTTTACGGCTCTTATTCTGGAGGCTCTACCAAGACTGCTTCTAACCTCTCCGGTGAGAATATGGCGTTTTCTTTCCTTGAATCATCATTGAATAAGTGGGCGGCTAATAATATTTCCGGTGTGCAATTGTCGTTTGGTATCGACCAGTATGACAAGACAACGGAGCATGGAACGTCAACGACAACAAGTTACTCATATCAGGTTTCGAAATCATTGTGGAGTGACCGTTTCACCATTTCTGTTGGAGGCAGTTATTCAACAGATGCCTCCGCCCAGGATAATTTGTCGCAGAATCTGTTTAATGACGTATCATTTGAATACAAATTGAATAAGTCTGGTTCTGCCGTATTTAAGTTATTTAGAAAAACGGAATATGAAAGTATTCTTGAAGGAGAGATAACCGAAATGGGTGGCGGTTTTGTGTGGAAACGAAAGATATCTTCTTTCCGTGATATTTTCCGTGTATTTAAAAAAGAGAAGCAACCGAAGATTCTCAACGATAGAACAAGAGTATTGCCGGATGCTGCTACAAATAAAAAAGAAACAAGATGAAGGTAAGGCATAGTTTCATATTATTGACCATTCTGGTTGCTTTGGTTGTGGTGACTTCTTGTCATACAACGTCTCGCTTGGGTGAAGATGAAATACTATATACCGGCGTAAAGAAGTTGGTAATAAATATTCCAGACTCGATAGTGCTTCCAGACGGTATTGATGAAAATATTAAGACTACTATTGATGTTCCTGCAAACAATTCTTTAATGTCTCCTTATGTACGTAGCCCGTTTCCTATCGGTTTGTGGCTTTATAATCACTGGCCCGATAATGCAAAAGGATTGAAAGGGTGGATTTATCGGAAGTTTGCAGAGGAACCGGTTCTTATGTCAGATGTCCGTCCAGACTTGCGAATGAAAATGGTTGAGGATATGCTTGCGAAAAACGGTTTTTTCGGTTCAACAACCTCTTATGAATTGCTCCACAGCAAAAAAAATCATAAAAAGGCAAGGGTGAACTATACTGTTAATATATCGGTTCCAAAGCGTATTACGCGAGTAATAAAACTAAAGAAACACAATGAACTCGACTCTTTGATCAATTTGTTTGCCCGTAGAAACAGTGCTATAAGGAAAGGAAGAATTTTCAGTGTGGACTCGCTTGCCTATGCGAGGCAAACAATATGTGACAGGTTAAGAAATAGAGGATATTACTATTTTCGTCCTGAATATTTAACTTTTAAGGCCGATTCAACCTTGTCAGAACATGGAATAGAACTGAAGTTGGAATATGCCAAGGATATACCTTCAAGAGCATTGAGGAAATATTACGTAGGTAAGGTTAAAACATATATATTTAGAAATCAAGGTGACGGATTTCCAGATACTATTAAGACAGAGCGTGGAGATATTATATGTATGAGGCCATGTAAGTTGAGGAAGAATGCTATCGCCTCTTGCTTTATATTTGAAGAGGGAGACTTGATGAAAACCAGAAACCTCAGCACAACTCAGTCATACCTGTCGCGTTTGGGTATATTTAATTCCATATCAGTGGATGTTACACCTTTGGATTCAATTAAGGATGACAGAATTGATGTTAATGTCTATTGCAGTTTTGATAAGCCACTTGAAACGCAGTTGGAATTGAATATGTCATCTAAATCTAACAGTTATCTTGGCCCGGGATTGAGTTTTGCGGTTTCACAGAGAAATATGTTTGGAGGAGGGGAGCGGCTTACCGTGAAATTGGATGCTGCTTATGAATGGCAGATAGGAAAGATTGAGTCGGGCAAGAGTCGCTCTGATTTCAATTCGTATGAGATTGGATTGAGTGGGGAATTGGCTTTCCCAAGGCTGCTGGCTCCTAAATTTTTAAGGGCAACTCGCAGAGAACTTAGTTGGACAAGAATTAACCTTGGTGGAGATCTGATGAACCGTCCGCACTTTTTCAAAATGGCGCAGTTCAACGTGGGGTTTGGTTATGACTGGATGTCTTCAAGATATACAAAAAACCAGTTGAATCTTTTTGAATTGAAATATAATAAACTGATAAGCACAACCCCGGATTTTGACAAAATGATGTATGAAAATCCTTCAATTGCATTAAGTTTTGAGGACCAGTTTATTGCGAAGGCAGGATATACATTTACTTTTGATAGGGTTTTTGGCCGTCGTCGGTTTGAGGATAAAAGGCTTACCGTTCAGGCCTCGATAACAGAAGGTGGTAACCTGTTCTCTGGTATATGGTCATTGGCAGGGGCAGATGGAACGAAGCGACTTTTTGGAACGCCTTTCTCCCAGTTTATCAAGGGGACATTGCAGGCGGTTTATTCTCATCGTGTTGTTGGCCAGCACCGCTTGGTAGGGCGTGTCTTCGTTGGAGCAGCTCACGCTTATGGTAACTCTTCGGAGATTCCTTATACGGAGCAGTTTTATGTTGGTGGAGCAAATTCGCTACGTGCATTTGCTGTCAGGTCTATTGGACCGGGTTCATACCATTCGGAAAAGGAAAATTCATCAGGATATTATGATCAGACGGGTACGTTCCGTTTTGAGGCAAATCTTGAATACCGTTTCCCGATTGTCGGGATATTTAAGGGTGCAGTTTTCCTCGATGCCGGTAATATATGGCTTCTGAAGGATGATGAGTTGCGTCCGGGAGCTAAATTGACATCTGATTTTTTGAAAGATTTGGCTCTTGGTACAGGTTTTGGATTACGGCTTGATATGGGAATGATTGTTGTTCGCGGAGACTTGGGTATAGGCTTGCATTTGCCTTATGAAACAGGTAAAACGGGATATTACAATATGCCTTCTTTTAAGAAGAGCCTTGCTTTCAACCTCGCTATAGGTTATCCATTCTAAGAAATGACTAGTCCTAAATAAGCGTTACAAAAATTACTACTTATTATAAGGACAAAATT
>UQLZ01000005.1 GCA_900541935.1 uncultured Prevotellaceae bacterium
ATAATCGGAAAATTGGTCAAGTAAAGTATTCACTAATTTAATTCAACCAACAGGTATAATTAATAATCAACTGTATTCATTGTTGAAAAGATATGCACGCTGTGATGCACCTTATTATAATGAATTAATAGGAACGCTGGCTTTGAGAGAGGAAAATTATAAAAAGGCAGTGCAGTGCCTAAAACTCGTACCTGAAAAATATCAGAAAACTATATATGTGTCCTTTGGAAATATTTCATATGGTATAATTGGAATTTCAAGTATAACATATATATTTGTAGTATTGATTATTAATAATTAATAATGAATAATTTAAAAATACAAGAGATAAAGGGAATGAGGCATCCTGATTTAATAGATAAATTGTTAGATGTCTGGAATGAATCTGTTAGATTGACTCATGGTTTCCTTACAGGATTGGATATTGAAAGCCTTTATCCATATGTAAAGGATGAACTTTTATCAATTCAACACTTAATAGTTGTACTTAATTGCAATCAACCTATTGGATTTATGGGTATTTGCAGAGATAAGATTGAAATGCTCTTCCTTTCTCCTGATTATCTCAATAGGGGAATAGGCAGTCTATTAATTGAAATTGCTGAATGCCGGTATGGTGTAAAATGGGTTGATGTTAACGAGCAGAATGATAATGCTGTTCGCTTTTATACTCATAAAAAATTTAAGGTCTATGGCCGTGATGAATTAGATGGACAAGGCAATTCTTTACCAATTTTACACATGGTTAAAGAGAAATCAATCACAATTGAAATTGTTGAAAACAACAAGAAAGATTACATGGATTTTCTTATGCTTGGAGATGAGCAGGAAGATATGATTGCTCGCTATTTGGAACGCGGAAAAATGTTTGTAATGAAAATGTCAGAACAGGGTATGCCTGTCTGTGTAGCTGTTGTTACAGATGAAGGCAATAATGTGTGTGAATTAAAAAATATTGCAGTTAAACCGGAATACCAAAGAAAAGGCTATGGGCGAAAAATGATTAATTTTATATGTTGCTATTATATGCTCGATTTTGCAACTTTAATGGTCGGAACTGGTGATACTATTTCTAATACATCATTTTATAAATCTAATGGTTTCGTCTATTCTCATATTATAAAGGATTTTTTCACAAATAATTATGACCATATAATTGAAGAAGATGGAATCGTATTAAAAGATATGATATACTTTAGAAAAGAAATTGGGAATATTACAAAATATGCTAATTGACTTAATGTAAAGTTATGCCAAGCAATAGTTAGTTTTTTATGAGTGTTTTGAAATGATTCTTGACACAATAATATTTTTAAATATACATAAACATACGCTTAAAACAAGTTATGACAAGTAAAGAGAAAATAGACTACTTTATTGAGTTTTTTAGGTTAAATGCACGCAAATCCTTAGAGTTGCATATTGCAAAAACAACTCCTCTTTTTGGAAGCACAAAATTAGGTGGAAAACCCGAAGTCCCTAATGATTTCATTTGGCCGGTAGATGAAACAAATCAACCGCTTTCTTTTCTATTACAGTTAGAATGTTCGGACGTTGCTGCGTATGGAATAGAAGCGGAATTTCCTAAAACTGGTTATATGCATTTTTTCCAAGAGTTAAGCGATCGCTATTGGGAAGGAGAGGGGAATAGTGTTCGAGTTATATATATTAATGTGACAAAAGAGCTGTTGCATTAGGAGACATTTCCTGCTAAATTAGCAGATGAATATCGTTTGCCAGAACTTAACTTGTCATTCAAAGAGCAAATAACATATCCGAAAGTGGAAGATATAAGCGGTCCTATGATGGATTTTATTAATGAAAATCTTAACAAATTTTTCTATGCTTCTGATTTAATAGATGCATACGAAGATACTGGTGCCGTTGCGAGGATATTTGGATATGCACGTTTGTTGCAAGACCATATAGTAGATGATGTAGATGCTAATGTCCTATTACTTCATGTAAATTCAATTTACTCTGAGTCCGCTGTTGAATTGATGTATGGAGATTGTGGAAGTGCATATTTGTTACATAGTGATTAAGAGTGATAATATGGTAACGTCGTTTTAAGCATGCGGTGTAATTCAACAACAATTCAACACTGAAACTTAAACAGTTAAAAAAAGGCAGTAAAATATCGTGGTTTTGACATAAAATGATTATCTTTGTATGATATAATATAAGGATAAACCTTGTGGTTTTAGTCCAAAATATGATAAGATAATAATAAAAACAGATATATATGAAATTTTCAGTTTCAAGTAAGGTCATGTTGGCTCATTTGTCAGCAGTTAGTAAAGTTGTATCAACAAAGTCAAACATTGCAATATTGTCAAATTTCCTGTTTGTAGTCAAAGATGGCAAATTGATTGTTACAGGAACAGATAAAGAAAGTACAATTGTAGCGAATGTCCCGGTAGAAGATGTTGAAGGAGAACTTTCATTCGCTATCAGCGTGAAAAAGCTGCTTGATCTTTTTAAGGAAATGCCAGAACAAGGTGTTACTTTCGAAGTAGATGAAAATACATTTGAAACATCAATCAGATGCCTTAACGGAGAATTTAAATTTGCCGGACTTGACGGTGCGGAATTTCCAGAAAGAGAGGCTCATGAAGAAGAGCTGTTTTCAATGACAATTCCAGCGTCGGAAATACCAAGGAGTCTTGATAAAACCATCTTTGCTGCAGGAACAGATCCTATGCGTCCTGTAATGATGGGTATTCTTTGGGATATTAAAGAAGATAGCATCGTTTTTGTTTCATCTGACACGCATAAACTTGCCAGATATATAAATAAATCAGTTAAACCAAATATTCAGGGTTCTTTTATTTTGCCAGTTAAAATAGCTGCGGTATTGACAAGCATTTTAGAAAAACAGGAGCAAGATGTCGTGGTTTCATTCGATTCTAAAAGTGTAATGTTTGAAGCTGGTGATTATTTGTTAGAATGTCGTTTTATCAATGGAAAATATCCTAATTATAACGCTGTTATTCCTCAAAATAACCCGTACGAGATTACAGTAGATAAAAATGCTCTACTCAATGTTGTTAAGAGAGTCTCTATTTTTGCAACTGATGGAGGCTTGATTCAGATGAATATATCTAATAATCAACTCCTTTTAAAGGCAACAGATCCAGAAATGCTCTCAAATGCAGAAGAACGGTTGGCTTGCGAATATCAAGGTGAAGACTTGTCTATAGGATTCCATAAAGACAGACTTATTGAGGTGCTTAATAGTTTTAATGTTGATAATATTATCATTAAAATATCAGACCCTGCTCGCCCAGGACTGTTCTTGCCAGTTGAGCAAAAAGAAGATGAAGATTGGGTGGTTTTAGTTATGCCAATGATGATACCTAACGTATAGTCTATGGAACTGAATTTGAAAAATCCGTTGATTTTTTTTGACCTTGAAACAACTGGGGTAAATATTTCAAAAGATAGAATTGTTGAAATTTCACTAATTAAAGTGATGCCGAGTGGTCAAGAAATTGAAAAAACATTGCGAATTAATCCAGAAATGCCTATTCCTGCAGAAGCAACAGCTGTTCATCATATTACTGATGAAGATGTTAAGAATGCTCCAACGTTTAAACAGGTAGCTAAAGAACTTGGTAAATTTTTTGAAGGGTGTGATATAGCAGGCTTCAATAGTAACAAGTTTGATATCCCATTGCTTATGGAGGAATTTCTTAGAGCGGATGTTAATGTTGACTTGTCAAGACATCGTTTTATTGATGTGCAGACTATTTTTCACAAGATGGAACAGCGGACACTTGTCGCTGCATATAAATTCTATTGTGGAAAGAATCTTGAGGATGCTCATTCTGCAAATGCTGATACAAAAGCAACTTATGAAGTGCTGAAAGCACAATTGGATAGGTATCCAGAATTAAAAAATGACGTTGAGTTTTTATCCACGTTTTCTACACATAATAGAAATGTGGATTTGGCGGGGCGTATTATTTATAACGATCAGAAAGTACCTGTTTTTAATTTTGGCAAATATAAGGGCGTTTCAGTTGAAGAAGTCTTGCGTAAAGATATGGGCTACTTCGGTTGGATGATGAATGGAGATTTTCCGCTTAATACAAAACAGGTTCTAACAAATATAAAGTTAAATATGCGTTAATATGCTAAAAGGAAAGCATATAATATTGGGAATATCTGGAGGAATTGCTGCCTATAAAAGCGTTTCTCTCTTGCGTTTGTTTGTAAAGGCTGGGGCAGAAGTGCAGGTTGTTATTACACCTTCAGGTAAGGAGTTTATAACTCCCGTTACATTATCCGCACTTAGCGGCAAGCCTGTTATAAGTGAGTTCTTTACTGCCAATACAGGTTCTTGGAATAGTCATGTTGATTTGGGCTTATGGGCAGATGCAATGGTTATTGCTCCAGCAACAGCTTCAACAATTGCCAAAATGGCTAATGGCGTTGCTGACAATATGCTAATTACAACATATCTTTCTGCTAAAGCACAAGTTTTTGTTGCACCTGCTATGGATTTGGATATGTTTGCCCATCCGTCAACCCAACATAATATTGAACTTTTAAAAAGTTATGGTAATATAATAGTTGATTCACCAGAGGGAGAACTGGCAAGCCATTTGATAGGAAAAGGAAGAATGGAAGAACCTGAAGGTATTTTTGCAGCTGTTGAGAATTTCTTTGCGCAAAAAGAAGATTTAAAAGGAAAGAAAGTAATGATAACAGCAGGTCCGACATACGAAAAAATAGATCCTGTGAGGTTTATTGGAAATTACTCTTCCGGAAAAATGGGTTATGCTATTGCTGAGGAGTGTGCTAATAGAGGTGCTCAAGTAACGCTCATTAGCGGACCGGTTTCAATCAAGTGTAGTCATAATGGTGTTGAAATTATTAGAGTGGAGTCGGCAGAAGAAATGTATAAGGCCTCAGTCCAGGAATTTACTAAATCTGATGTAGCTATATTATCGGCGGCTGTGGCTGATTATGCTCCTGTTGAAATTTCTACCTCTAAGATAAAAAGAGAAAAGCAGGATATACCTGTAATTCGCCTTAAAAAGAATCCTGATATTGCTGCTTCTTTGGGCCAGACTAAAAGTAAAGGACAATTACTTGTTGGTTTTGCACTTGAGACTGACAATGAGGTCCAAAATGCAATTGATAAAATCAAAAGGAAGAATCTCGATTTCATAGTACTAAATTCCTTGGCAGATAAGAACGCAGGTTTTGGAGTTGACACAAATAAGGTTACAATAATAGATCGTGATGATTCTTTGTCAAATTATGAATTGAAAACAAAAAAAGAAGTTGCGAAAGATATAGTAAATTATCTTGTTGCAAAACTTCAAAAATAGTTCTATGAAATTTCTAAAATTAATATTAGTCTTGTGTACTCTACTCCCTTTTAGGATGGTAGGGCAAGAGTTGAATTGCTCAGTTGAAATCAATACAGATAAGATTTCTGGCACGGACAAACAAATCTTTACAACTTTAAAGAATGCCATTACCGAGTATATGAATGAGCGTCAGTGGGGTAACTCAAAGTTCCTTACAAATGAAAGAATAGAGTGCAAATTGTTCTTTACAATTGGCTCCTTTGATGGAACGACTATGGCTGGCGATTTGCAAGTTCAGTCACTTAGACCTGTATATAATAGTTCATATACAACAACTCTTATTAATTTTAGAGATACAAATATTGAATTTCAGTATCAAGAGAATGAACCGTTAGTCTTTTCAGAAACATCTATGGAAGGAAATCTTACGGCGATTTTAAATTTTTATGCTTATATGATTCTTGCCATTGATTTCGACAGTTTTTCTCCTAATGGCGGCGATTATTATTACGAAAAGGCTGCGAATATAGTCAATATGGGACAAAGTTCTGGCGAAAAGGGCTGGAAAGCATTTGAAGACAACAAAAATAGAAGCGCAGTGTTGTCTGCGTATATGGATAAATCGACAAGCGGGATTAGAACTCTGCTCTATAATTACCATAGAAAAGGGCTTGATGAGATGGTTTTAAGCCCAGATAAAGGAAGAATGGTGATTACACAGTCTCTTGAAATTATTGCACAAATTCATGAAATAGCACCAATGTCTGTTGCGTTGTCTATGTTCAAGGATGCAAAACTTGATGAACTTGTAAACGTATACTCTAAGTCTAATATGACAGAGAAAAACAATGTATATGAACTTCTTTACAAGTTATATCCTACAGAAACAGATAGATTGAACCGTATTAAACAAGAGCAGGATTAGTTATGCTGAAATTATTACGAATCTCAAATTATGCCCTTATTGATTTCCTTGAGATTAATCTTGAAGAGGGATTAACGATTATAACAGGTGAGACAGGTGCTGGTAAGTCTATTATCATGGGTGCTTTATCATTACTTCTTGGACAGAGATTTGATGCTAAAATTATAAGAAATAATGAAAAAAAGTCGGTGATTGAAGCTTGCTTTAGGGTAACGGGTTATAATCTTGAAAACATTTTTGCCTCGAATGATATAGATGATTTGGGAGAAGAGTGTATTTTGAGACGCGAAATACTTCCCAATGGCAGAACAAGGGCATTTGTAAATGATACACCTGTAAATTTGGTAACTCTTGAAGTAATAGCATTAAGTCTTGTCGATATCCATTCACAGCATAGTAATGCATTGTTACTTAAACCAGAATATAGATTGCAAATTTTGGACAGTCTTGCGGATAACGAACATTTAAGGAAGGAATACAAGTCAATTTATTCTGAATACTGTAATGTTAGAAAGCATTTGCAACAGGAAAAAGAGAGGATTGAAAAGAATAGAGATAATGAGGAATATTTTAAATTCCAATTGTCACAAATAAAGCCACTTAAATTAAAAGATGGAGAACAGGAAAATCTTGAACAAAGCTATAAGGTTTTGTCAAATGTTGCAGAAATCAAGGAGAAAATATATTTGGCAACAGAATGGATTGGCAATGGAACTTCTTCTGTGTTGACAAAACTCCAAAAGACGCTAACGTCATTGGAGAGCATTAGAGAAATGTTTGATGCCTCAGGTCAGATTATAGAACGCCTAGAGCCAATTTTAATTGAATTGCAAGACATTTATGATACCTTAAACGGTGAAGTTGATAATCTTACAGACAACCCTGCAGAGTTGGCAGAAATAGATACACGTCTAAATATGATTTATGCACTTCAACAAAAGCATCATGTTGGAACTGTTGCCGAATTGATTGAAATACAGAGGGGCTTGGAAAAATCATTGTCGGAGATTCAAAATTCAGATGAGGAATTGTCAGGACTTGAAGCAAAGTTGAAGGATTTGGAGAAATCTTTGTCTGAGACTGCTGATAATCTTTCTAAATCAAGAATGGAAGCGGCAAGTGTCTTTGAGAAAGAATTGATAGATATAGCCGTTCCTTTAGGATTGAAGAACTTGCAGTTTAAGGTGTATAGGAAAAAGATAGAGTATAATTCTTTAGGTAACGACTCTGTTACTTTCTCTGTCGGATTTAATAAAAATCAGCAACTTATGCCAGTTGAAAAGACCGCCTCTGGAGGAGAATTGTCTCGTTTAATGCTTTCAATTAAGTATATTATAGCAAAATCAATGCAGTTGCCATCAATTATTTTTGATGAGATTGATACCGGAGTATCTGGCGAGATTGCCAATAAGATTGGTGAAATGATGAAAAAAATCTCTAAGCAGATTCAGGTAATAACAATAACTCACCTTCCACAGGTTGCAGCATTGGGAGATTGCCATTTTAAGGTATATAAAAAGGATAATGACAATACAACAATAACAAATATTAAGCAGTTGGATAATAATGATAGGGTATTGGAAATAGCAGGAATGCTAAGTGGTGCTACTATTAATGATGCTGCTATAGAAAATGCTAAGTCTCTGTTAAAATTATAAAGCGATGTTACAGTCTAATGAATATATTTTTGGCATAAGAGCCGTTATTGAAGCCATTGCTTCAGGTAAAGAGATTGACAGAATCTTGATTAAGAAAGATTTGTCAGGAGAACTTTCTGCTGAACTTTTTCAGATTATAAAGGAATATAAGGTTTTGACGCAACGTGTGCCTGTTGAAAAATTGAATAGGATTACGCGTAAGAATCACCAAGGAGTAATTGCAATATTTTCACCAGTTAGTTATGAAAATATCGACAATCTTGTACCAACACTTTATGAGTCAGGCAAAACTCCGTTCTTAGTAGTTCTTGATGGAATAACAGATGTGCGTAACTTTGGCGCAATTGCAAGGACATGCGAATGTGCAGGTGTGGATGCTATAGTTATTCCAGAGAGGGGTAGCGTTTCTATTAATGCAGATGCAGTAAAAACTTCTGCTGGTGCATTGCTGCATATTCCGGTTGCAAGAGTGAGAAACCTAAACGAAACAATTAAGCAATTGAAAAATTCAGGAATGTCGATTGTTGGAGTTACAGAAAAGGGAAGCTCTGATTATACTAAGGCGAATTTGCAATTACCAACCGCTTTAATTATGGGAGCGGAGGATACTGGAATCTCGGCAGAAAATCTTAGAGAATGTGATTTCTTCGCGGCAATTCCGATGTATGGTAAAATAAATTCATTGAATGTTTCGGTAGCCGCAGGTATAATGATTTATGAGGTTATTCGTCAGCGCAATTCGGATATTCTTTAGATTATTTATTTGTTATAAATACAAATTGTTGAAAAAGATAGGTATAGGTTCGATGTGAAAACTGAAAAACTATGTTTTTTGTTTTTTTCTACACACACTTTGCACTATCTTTGTAGTGAAAATTGATTGACAATATGATAAATAGAATCTTGATAAGGATTATAGTAGTTCAAGTACTATATTCACATCTTATTAATAAAGATGAAACACTTGAAACAACAAAGGCAAGATTGAAGGACAGTCTTGATAAGGCTTATGAGCTTTATTATTATCTTTTAACATTGCCGATAGAGTTGACAAAGCTACAAGAACGTAGGATTGAAGCGGCAAAAGGAAAGTATATGCCGTCTGAAGAAGAAATGAATCCGAACATGCGTTTTGTCGAAAATACATTTGTTAGCTCATTGATGTTATCTCAACCTCTTCAGGAAATGGTAAAGGCGTTCTCTTTAACTTGGAGTGAAGATGAAGTATACCTCCGTTTGATTTTAGATAAGATTCTTAAATCTGACATCTATGAGGAATATATGACTAAAGAGTATGTTTCTGAAAATGATGACATTGATTTCTGGAGGCAGGTAATGAAGAAGGTGGTTCTCCCTGATGAAGATTTGGCAGAGTTGCTGGAGTCAAAAAGCGTATATTGGAATGATGATATTGATATCGTCGGTACATTTGTAGTTAAGACCATCAAGCGTTTTGCAAGTGATGATGAAATGCCTTTTCTTCCTCAGTTTAAGGACGAAGAAGATGCTCAGTTTGCGGAATTGCTTTTCGTGAATGCAGTTAAGAATAAAGAGCGCTATATGGAATTAATTGACAAGTTTGTAAAGAAAAGTTCATGGGATACAGAACGATTGGCGTTTATGGATGTTGTGATTTTATACGTTGCGCTTGCTGAACTTGAAAAAGTGCCTTCTGTTCCTGCTGTTGTTACGATAAACGAGTTCGTTGAAATGGCAAAATGCTACAGTACTCCGAATAGCGGTCAATTCATAAACGGTATCCTCTATTCAATTATCAAGCATTTGAAAAACGAGGGTTTGCTTAATAAATCACTTGATTAATAATTAACCAAATATAATAGTTATGTTAAATTCAATTTTATTGCAAGATGCTGGTGCTGGAGCAGGCATGATGCAGATTCTTATGATTGTTGTTCTAATCGCTATTTTTTATTTCTTTATGATTAGGCCTCAATCTAAAAAGCAAAAAGAAATTAAAAAATTCCGTGATGGCTTGCAGAACGGTGACAAGGTAATTACAGCCGGTGGTATCCACGGTAAAATCAAAGAAATCAACGATACATACATTGTTCTTGAAATTGCAGAAAATGTAAAAATCAGAATTGATAAAGGTTCTGTTTATCCTACTGTTGCAGAGGCTAAAGAATCTAAGTAATTTAAATCTTTAAGGAAAGGTTGTGCCAGAGTTATTTGGCACAACCTTTTTAATTTAAATTGCTTTGTAAAACGGAGAATTATTTATAAGGCTTTTATATAGACAAGTTAATCTGAAATACCTTTGATGTTTATATGAATTATAAAGAATATATAGTTAATGTGATTGACAAAGCTAAATCTTTCCTATCATCTTCAAGGGGTAGAGATGTTGTCTTATATCTCGTTTTTATTTTTGTTTCCTTTATATTTTGGTCTATTTTGGTGATGAACAATCAAATGCAGGAGCACTATAAAGTGAAATTTGCAATATCTAATATCCCAGGAAATGTAACTATCATTAATGATATTCCTAAAGAAATCAGAGTGTCGGTTAAAAACACAGGTTATGCTTTATTTAAATACATATTTGGCAAGACTCCAGAAGTTGATGTCCCATTCGATAAATATTCCGATAAGAAAGGTAATGTCGTTATCAAAAAACAAGATATTGAGGGCATGCTAGTAGATGTTTTTGGCAATGATGCAACAATTATATCTGTATTTCCAACAGATATAAGCGTTAAATACACAACATTACCTGCAAAGAAATTACCTCTACTTGTTGCTGGAAACTTTTCGTCAAATTTCCAGTATGTAATAAACGGAAAAATTAAATCGTCAATTGATTCTGTATATGTATATTCTGACGAACAAACTTTGTTCGGTTTGACAACGATGAAAACAGAAAGAGTAAATATGAAAGAATTAAAGGATACAGTTGTATATACAGTTGCAGTTGAAAAGATGAAAAATGTTAAAACAATTCCTGATTCTGTAACTATTGTTGTCCCTGTAGAACCATTAATTGCAGCTTCTTCTGAAGTAGTTGTTAAAGCAGCACATGTTCCAAACGGATTTAGATTATTGGCTTTCCCTACAAAAATTAAGGCATCATATTTTGTTCCAATGAGTGATTTTGAGAAAGTAAAAAGTTGTATGTTTGATGTATATGTTGATTTTGAAGACATCAATAAAGGCTATTCGAAATTACCAATAAAGTTTGGAAATGTGCCAACTAATTTCCAGAATGTGGTGTTACAGAATGATAGTGTTGAATTTATAGTTGAGCATTTATGAGGAGAATTGCTATAACGGGAGGAATAGGAAGCGGAAAAAGTGTTGTGTCATCAATATTGCGAGTAATAGGCTTTTATGTTTATGATTGTGATTCACAAGCAAAACGAATAATGAATTCATCTGCATCATTAAAGGACGAACTTAGAAAAGCGTTTGGTAATAATGCAGTTGTGGGTGATATTGTTAATAAGGCTTATATCTCTAAGATTGTGTTTGACAATCAGGAAGCACTGGCTAAATTAAATTCAATAGTTCATCCATTCGTACGTCAAGATTATGAAGCATGGTCTAACACGAAAGGTGTTTCTTTTGTGGAAACTGCAATTCTTTTTGAAAGCGGTATGGATAAACTTGTTGATGGAATTTGGATTGTCAATGCCCCAGAAGATATCCGCGTTAAAAGGGTTATGAATAGAAATGGCTTATCCAAGGAAGATGTTCTTGCTAGAATTAATTCGCAGGTAAGTTTAGATCGTATTTATGATAAAGAGTGTGTTAGTATAATTGTGAACGATGATAAGGCATCTGTTTTAAATCAAATAATGAATTTGGTTCGAGGAATGCAGAGATAGTCGGTTATAATTTATATAGCATTGATTTCAGGAATAGTGGTTTGACATTATTTAACAATTGGCCATTTTCTGCAAATTATAATATATAGTAACTTTGCATTAAATTAAGCATTTTATTGCATTGACGTTTTGATACATTGGTATTCGTACGTTTTCTTAAAAGAATGCTTAATAATACGCATTGGGTTGTTATTATAATTATGATAAAACTAACAGAGATATATGTACTCTGAAATACGATTTATATGAAAAATATAAGGAATTTTTGCATTATTGCTCATATTGACCACGGTAAAAGTACTCTTGCAGACAGACTTTTGGAATATACAAATACAGTATCTGGAAAAGATTTGCAAGATCAAGTGCTTGATAATATGGATCTTGAAAGAGAAAGGGGTATTACAATCAAAAGTCATGCAATTCAAATGACATATCGTCACAATGGTGAAGATTTTGTGCTTAATTTGATTGACACCCCTGGACATGTCGATTTTTCATATGAAGTTTCACGCTCTATTGCGGCATGCGAGGGCGCTTTGCTAATAGTTGATGCATCACAAGGCATTCAAGCACAAACTATATCTAATCTTTATATGGCAATTGACAATGATTTGGAGATTATACCAATTGTCAATAAAGTTGACTTGGATAGTGCGAAGCCAGAAGAAGTCGAGGATCAGATTGTTGACTTATTGGGATGCAAGCATGAAGAAATAATCAGAGCAAGTGGAAAATCAGGCGTAGGTGTTCCTGAAATTCTTGAAGCTATTGTAGAAAGAGTTCCTGCTCCAAAAGGAGATAAAGATGCTCCATTTCAAGCATTGATTTTCGATTCTGTTTTTAATCCATTCAGAGGGATTATTGCTTATTTCAAAGTAGTAAATGGCTCAATAAAAAAAGGAGACTTCGTAAAGTTTGTAAATACAGGGAAACAGTATAATGCGGAAGAAATTGGAGTCTTGAAACTTAATATGTTACCAACTGATGAGTTGTCAGTAGGAAATGTGGGCTATATTATTTCAGGTATTAAGACTTCACGAGAGGTTAAGGTCGGTGATACAATAACCCATGTATCTAATTCATGTGAAAAAGCAATTGCCGGTTTTCAAGAAGTTAAGCCCATGGTATTTGCTGGCGTTTATCCCATTGAAACAGAGGATTTTGAGAACCTTCGAGCATCTCTTGAAAAGTTACAGTTGAATGATGCGTCTTTGACATTCCAGCCAGAATCATCTGCAGCATTGGGATTCGGTTTTCGATGCGGTTTCCTTGGGCTTTTGCATATGGAGATTATACAGGAGCGTTTAGGCAGAGAATTTGATATGGATGTTATTACAACAGTGCCTAATGTTTCATATAAAGTTCATGATAAGAAAGGAAATGTTATAGAAGTCCATAATCCGTCAGGACTGCCTGATTTAACTTTAATAGATTATATCGAGGAACCATATATTAGAGCGTCAATTATAACTACTGCTGATTTTATAGGTCCGATTATGACATTATGCCTTGGCAAGCGAGGTGAATTGATTAAGCAGGAATTTATCTCAGGAAATAGGGTGGAGTTAGTATTTGATATGCCTTTGGGTGAAATAGTTATTGACTTCTATGACAAATTAAAGAGCATTTCTAAAGGTTACGCTTCATTTGATTATCATATTCATGATTTTAGAGAATCCAAACTTGTTAAATTGGATATTTTGCTTAATGGAGAATCTGTTGACGCATTGAGTACTTTGACCCACTTTGATAACTCTGTATCATTTGGCAGGAGAATGTGTGAAAAATTAAAGGAACTAATTCCGCGCCAGCAATTTGATATTGCAATCCAGGCGGCAATTGGTGCTAAGATTATAGCAAGAGAAACAATTAAGGCGGTAAGAAAAGACGTTACTGCAAAATGTTACGGTGGAGATATTAGCCGAAAGAGAAAACTGTTGGAGAAGCAGAAGAAAGGAAAGAAGAGGATGAAGCAGATTGGTGCTGTTGAAGTACCGCAAAAGGCTTTTCTCGCAGTATTGAAATTAGATTAAGAAAGATAAATTTTAGGTTTTATGACAAATGTTTTTTATTCAGCAAGAAAGATGATTGTTGGCTATGTGAAAGCGAGCAATCCTTTGATAGTAGCAACCATCCTTGCTTTGCTTGCCGCGAATATTCCAGGTATTCGTGAGCATTATTTTGATTTTTGGAATCATAAAATAAGTTTGCAAATAGGAAATTTTAATCTGTTTGCTCATAATGGGGAAACAATGACATTGATGCAGTTTATAAATGATGCATTGATGGCTATATTCTTTTTTACTATTGGATTGGAAATTAAGAGGGAAGTTTTGGTAGGCGAATTGTCTTCTTTCCGTCAAGCCTTATTGCCAATTATTGCAGCAATAGGAGGAATGGTTGTCCCTATTGGTATCTTCCAGTTCTTGAGTGCGGGAGAGGAATTTGCAAGAGGTTCAGCAATTCCAATGGCAACAGATATTGCATTTTCTCTTGGCGTTTTGGCTATGCTTGGTAGTCGAGTTCCAATTTCATTGAAGATATTCTTGACAACTCTTGCAGTTGTTGATGATATTGGAGGTATTCTTGTTATTGCAACTTGTTATACAACCCATCTAGAGTTGTCATATTTGCTATATGCGGCAATTGCAGTCATGGTATTGATAATGGGTTCTGTATGGAAAATTCAAAGCAAAATGTATTATATATTGGTAGGTATTGTCGTTTGGTACTGTTTCTTGAATTCTGGTATTCATTCTACAATAGCAGGCGTAATAGTTGCTTTTTGTATTCCCGCTAAGCCAGTCTTTAACCCACGTAAATACATATCAATGATAAGACGCAGTATCTCTCATTTCCCGGTTATCTCAGAAAACGAAGAAGATAGCGAAAAAGGCCAGATTTTGACAAATTCACAAATGGATTGGTTGAAGCAGATTGAATCAGCGTCAGATAAGGTTATTTCTCCGTTACAGGACCTTGAGGATACTTTACATCCATTAGTTAACTACATCATTATTCCATTATTTGCTTTTGCCAATGCAGGCATATTTCTTGGATGTATGGAAATGACAGATATATATAGCGGAGTTGGTTTGGCTGTTATATGCGGTTTGGTATTAGGCAAATTTATTGGTATTTTCTCATTTACATGGCTTGCTGTTAAATTTAAACTTGCGCCAATGCCCTATAGGGCTAACTGGAAAATGGTTGGAGCAGTGTCGGTTTTAGGCGGAATCGGTTTCACTGTTTCTTTATTTATTGCCAACCTGTCTTTCCCTGATGCTGCTCATTTGGAAATGCTGAATGCATCTAAATTAGGCATCCTAATTGGTTCTTTAATATCAGGTGTGCTTGGCTATATGCTTCTGAATTTACTTTTGCCTAAGGAAATAATGGATGAAAATCACGAATAGTAAGTATTCGACAATAATAATTACTCATTCTTCGTGATTGTACATTATTAAACGTTATAATACCTTTGCAATAGGATTTTAATTTGTTAATCATAATTGCGTAAACGTTTAATAACTGGGAAATGAAGATGAGTGAATAGCACAAATTAAGTTATGCTTCTTCTTAAAATAAGAGCGGCATAAAAATTTATTGAGGAATTATCAAGTCAATTGGTATTTCCTCATTTTTTATGATACTTTCTATATCTTACAGTAATTTAGGGTTGAAACGAGGCGGTGTGTCATAATTACAAACCGCCTCGTTTCTTTCGAAATTTGACCTCAGTCATTTACTGTCAGCAAACTCTTGTTGGTCTCATTATCAGCACCTTGCAGTTTATTAATTATAACGCACCTAAAAGGGGTTGCGTCAAAAATCTATTTCGACACAACCCCTTAACTAATAAGATAGGTTCTTGCTATTCGTTTACTGTTGCAATACAAACCATAGAACCTCCAATATTTGCATAAATTAGTGTGGGATAATTTTCGTCTTTTTCTGCCAATGAGAATATTCTATCTAATTCAGCGTCGGTCATCTTATTAACATCTAAAAGATAGCAGCCACCATCACAGAAGTCATAAGCAAGTTGATTGCCGTATGCAAATGAATATCCTCCCCATTCATTTGCTTTCTTTTGTATACGTTGAACATCTTCAGAGTGATAAATTGATATATTGATGTGCTTATCGAATACAGCAAATCCATTGATAATCTTCCCCACCATATATCCTTCGGTTTCGTACCCAGAAACACAAAGGAGAGCATATCCTTTATACTTGCCATGAGTAATACCCGGTTTCTGGTTTATATAGCCATAATCTTGCATCTGTGTAAGCATGGTGTCTGTAATTGGCGTAACTGCTACTTCTTTGGCAAATTTTTTGTTTATATATGCCTTAAATCCAGATATTTCGATTCCATACCATTCTGGAGTTTCTTCAGCAACAAGATACTTCCAGCCACGATGTGCTTGCCAAGGTGTTACATCAAGTCCTTGGCCTATGCTCTTATCATTACTCCAAGTTAAGGAGCAATTGTCTGTCTCTGGATAACATACATTAATCAATTTTGAAGCACTTACATTTGGTTTCTTTCTGAGGTTAATGTTATCACCTGTGACTGTTATAACTTTTGCATCATCGAGAAATTCCAATTGCTGTGAGTTTACACTTCCTATTGTTGCCATAAACCCTATAAGGCATACAATATTTTGGGCTAATTTTTTCATATTAGTATATTAAGTAAGAACATTCCGGTTTAAGAGTTGCTTTTATAATGCCTTTCTTTACTACAAATTTATTATTGTGTACCTTGTCGGTATAATCTCCCGACGGCAGAACAGATTTTGCTTCAATACATATAGGATTTGTTGATAAGTTTATGATTGCTACACCTTTGTTACCTCGCTCAATAATAACGACTTGCCCATTATTATAAGTAGAAATGGTTTCAAGTTCGCCATACATTGCCTTGCGGAATTTATTGACTGCAACCACTTCTGGATGCTTAAATTCATCATTACCTTTTTCTCCAATAACATTATTACCCCAAATGTTTTCGCGAGTGCTGCCAGCAGGGCGGGAATAGAATAAAGGAATACCGTTTTGACGAGCGGTAATAATAGTCCAACCTAACCGGATTTGAGTGTCAGTTAAACTCGCCGATTCATTAGCATTGCAGTATGTATCATGTGATTCAACCCATGTTGTGAGTTTTGCAGGGCAAACAGAATGTTGCCAGTCTGATACTTCTGCAACGGATGTTTTGCGGTTAGAAATTATAGTGCGGATAACATGTCCGTAATTACTTGCACACATACCGAAATATTCAGCATATTCATCTTGCTTGACGTTTTTGTCCTGAAGGACTTCTCCATAGATGAACAGACTGTCTTTATTCATTAAAGTTATGTCTTTAATTGGTTTTCTCCCCATAGCAACATCCCAAAAATCATTTTGTTTAGATTTTGCATCAAGTGGGTCAGATGGCAATCCTATATGCTTTGCTGTATCGTAGCGAAAGCCATCAGCACCACAGGCAATTAAGTCATTTACATATTGCATATAGTAATATTGGAAATCTGGATTTTCAGTATTAACGTCAGGTAATCCTCCCATAGCACCTGTAGTGCATTGGTATCTGTCGTTATAGTCGGTAATCTCATTTAATCCATTGGCATGATAAAGGTTTTCATGTCCTCCAACAGCATTATTAAAATCATCCGTAACCGCTGTTGTATCAAAAGCTGTGTGATTTGGCAATACATCAACCAATATTTTGATACCATATTGTTTTGCCTCTGCACACATTGCAATAAATTCATCGCGGGTTCCTAACTGGTAGTTCCCAATTTTCCAATCAATCGGCTGATAGTGATAATACCATTTGCCATTTCCAAAAATCTGTTTACCGCCATTTTCTCCAATAAAACAAGTATTTGCAGGAGATGTCTGGACATAAGTGTAACCTGCCGCTGCTATGTCTTTCATATTACTCTTAATTGTATTAAAAGACCAACACCAAGCATGAAGTATTGTTGCGTCATTTGTTACTTTTAACGTGCATTTTTTGCTTTGTGCAGTTGCTGAAAGAGCAAACAAAACAATAAGCGATGAAATAAGTGAATAGAATAAGATCCTCATAATAATTTGGTTTTTAAGTTTTTTGCAAATATAGTTATAGATGAGTGGACTAACAAATGAAAATCAATATTTCTACTTGAAATAAAGGCAAATCAATACATTAATATTGAAATATTTTGTTAATACTGATATCAATAATTCTTCTGAAAATCTTTTTAATTAAAAAAAAGATGAAATAAGTAGGATATTTAAATAATTCAATGTAAATTTGAAAAATAATTAATATGTATGGCAGTAAAAATTGCTAAAATCTAAACATGGATATTATGGAATCGTGTGACAAGTCAGCAACTGTAGAAATGCAGTTAAATGGCAGAACCTTGCAAACGCCGGATTTTGATCCAGCAGAAGAAAACAAATCCAGTAATCTTGAAACGATTAAGGGTAAAGTGTCTTTGTTGAATAAAGAAGAGTTAGTTAGTGAACTTGCATGTTTGGTGGAAAAACCCATAGAAGAAGTGAAGGACGAGGTCGTTGCCATCAAGCACCAATTTTATGTATTAAAGAATATAGAATTGGATAAAGAAAAGGAAGCTTTTGTAGAAAAAGGAAATGAAATTTCTGCATTTGCACCAATGCCTGACCCTCAAGAGGATAAGTTAAAAGAATTGCTCAATATATACAAAGAGAAGAAAGCGGCCCAACTCGCTGCTATCGAAGCAGAAAGACAGGCTAATTTGTCAAGAAAAAAAGACATTCTACTAGAGCTGGAGAAATTAACCCAGGACCCTGATAATATAAATAAGCAATATCCAAAATTCCAACAACTACAGCAAGATTTTAATTCCATTGGGAATGTCCCAGTTGCTGAGGACAAAGCGTTATGGAAAGAATTTCAAACTTTGAGAGAAAATTTCTATGATTTGCTCAAAGTAAATAAGGAATTACGCGACTATGACTTTAAGAAAAACCTTGACGCTAAAATTGCATTGTGCGAGGAAGCAGAATTGCTTGGCAAAGAAACTGATATAATTTCTGCATTTAAGAAATTGCAAGAACTGCATGATGAATGGAGGGAGGTTGGCCCTGTCGTAAAAGATCTAAGAGAAGACCTTTGGAAAAGATTTAAAGAGGCATCCTCTGTTGTAAATAAAAGGCATCAAGCATTTTTTGAAAGTAGAAAAGAAAAGGAAAAAGAAAACGAAATGGCAAAAACAGCCATTTGTGAGAAAATAGAATCAATTAAAGTTGATGATTTAGATACCTATGTTAAGTGGAATGATGCAACAAAGCAAATAATTGATTTGCAAGAGCAGTGGAAAACTCTGGGATTTGCATCTAAAAAAGTAAACAATGATTTGTTTGCAAGGTTCCGCAAGACATGTGATGAGTTTTTTGCAGCAAAGGCTACATTCTTTAAGAAAATGAAAGATGAATCTGCAGATAATCTTGCAAGAAAACATAAATTGTGTGAGAGGGCAGAAGCACTTAAAGATAGCACTGATTGGAAGAAAACGGCAGACGAATTAACTGCTATGCAGAAAGAATGGAAAACTATCGGACCGGTTTCTAAAAAGAGTGGAGATGCAGTGTGGAAGCGCTTTATATCAGCGTGCGACTATTTCTTTGAAAACAAGAGTAAAAACACATCAAATGTTCACCAGCAAGAGCATACAAATCTCAAACTCAAGAAAGCAGTCATCGAGAAATTGAAAACTATTGATGAAAGTCTTTCAAAAGAAGAAATTAAAGACCTGCTTAAATCTTTAGCACAGGAATTCCAGCAAATTGGACATGTGCCTTATAAAGAAAAAGACAAAGTTTATGAAGATTATAAGAAGTCTTTAAATGAGGCATATGATAAATTTGACATTAACGAAAGTCGCTCAAAATTTGAGAATTTCGCTAACAATATAGATTCAATTTCTTCAGATAAGAATAAACTCTTTAGAGAAAGAGACAGATTGGTTAGAATATATGAGCAGAAGCGAAATGAGTTGAAAACGTATGATAACAACTTAGGATTCTTTAATATATCGACAAAATCAGGAGGAGCAGTTCTTAAGGAAATGGAAAAAAGGATTGCTAAAGCCAAAGACGAATTAGTTGCGATAGAGAAAAAAATTGAGTTGATCGACGAAAAATTGTAATTAAAAGGGAATGTGTTATTTTATTATGGACACATTCCCCTTTAAGTGAGAATTATAGGCAAAATTGGATTAAAAATATCCAATTTAGCCTTTTTGCCATAAATAATATAAAATATTGTGAATACTAAAGGCAGATACGGATATTTGATAAATATAATAACTACGCTATTTGATTTTATTATATTAAATCTTGTCTATTTGTTTGTTTTTTATTTTTTTGACAATGTAACAGGATTTGGTAATAAGGTTATATGGCTGTTACTAAATATTTCATATTGTCCAGCAATTTTTATGTTCTCTGAAGTCCATAAAAAGAGGATTCTTTTTGCAGATAAAATGATGATTCTTTTATTTCAGACTTTCTCTTTGCATTTTCTTATAATGATGGCATTCACAACTTTGATTGGGTATGATAGTGTACCTTTGACAATGTATGCCTATTTTTATTCCATATATTATTTATGCCTATCATTATGGTGGCTTATATCACGGAAAATCATTAAGTTTTTCAGGAAGAGAGGATTAAACTTTAGAAAAATAATAATAATAGGGTGGAATGGAACTGCAAAAAAATTATACTCGGAAATAAAGTCAGATCCTGGTTATGGCTATAAAATATTAGGAATATTTGACAATGAGAAGCATAAAGATATCAAAATCACAGGGTGCTTAAAAGATGTTGAGAGTTTTGTAGCAGATAATCAAATAGATGAGATTTATTGTGCTCTGCCTTCTGAAGCAGGAGATGTTGGTCGCATTATAAAGATTGCTGATGATTATGATGTACAATTCTTCTATGTTCCTATGATTAGTGGGTTTATGACAACTACCTTTAGTTTAACATCAATGGGAAATTTGCCTATAATGATTTACAGGCCAAACCCTTTGATGTCAAGGTGGAATAGAATGCTTAAGCGACTATTTGATATGATTTTTTCATTGACAGTTATTCTGTTAGTGTCTTTTACTATACTTGTACCAATAATAATAGCAATTAAATGTTCTTCAAAGGGACCTATTCTTTTTAAACAAAAAAGAACTGGTTATAGAGGACGTGAATTTACATGTTTGAAATTCAGGACAATGAAGGTAAACGACAAATCTGATGAATTGCAGGCAACTAAGAATGACCCTCGAAAAACTAAGGTTGGAGATTTCCTTAGAAAGACAAGTCTTGATGAATTGCCACAATTTGTTAATGTTCTAATAGGAAATATGTCTGTCGTAGGCCCAAGACCACATATGGTTAAGCAAACTGAAGAATATAGCCGTTTAATTGACAAGTATATGGTCCGGCACATGATTAAGCCTGGGATAACAGGTCTTGCTCAGGTTAGTGGCTACAGAGGTCAAACAGAAGAGCTTTGGCAAATGGAGAAACGAGTTGAATATGATGTTATGTATATTGAAAACTGGTCTTTCTGGTTGGATATAAAAATTATATTCAGGACTGTTATTAATGCCATACAAGGAGAAAAAAATGCTTTTTAATATTATTTATAACTTAACACCCATATTATGAAATTACTTAAGACGATGTTGCGTATAAGTTTTGCAACATTATTATTAGCATTGGCTGTAAATGTTAATGCAGAAGATAAGAAAACAACATTAAAATATGTTGATGCACTGAACTTTAGAATGATTAATAAGGCGTTTCCAGATACAGAAACACCTTTTCAGCGCTTGCCTAAATACTTAAAAGACAGTGTTCGTACTGACTTATGGAATCGTCAGCAGTGTAGTAGTGGTTTGGGAATCCGTTTTGCAACTGATTCTAAGTGTGTTGGCTTACGCTATACACTATTGTGGGATACACATATGTTCCACATGGCTGATACTGGTTTGAAAGGTATGGATTTATATATACTTAACGATGAAGGTCGTTGGGAATATGTTAATACAAACAGACCTATTGCTGATAAGAAAACCAAGTCTTGCGAAAAAATTTTTGTAGAAAATTTAGATGGCAGAATGCATGAATATTTGATATATTTACCATTATATGATGGTGTAACAAAAATGGAAATTGCTGTTGATGAACAGTCAACCATTCAGCAGCCTTTAATTAACAACCCTAAAGTGGGTAAGAAAGTTATAATGTATGGCACTAGCATATTGCAAGGAGGTTGCTCAACAAGAACTGGAATGGTTGCAACAAATATGATGCAACGTGATTTAAATTGTGAAGTAGTAAACCTCGGTTTTTCTGGCGAGGGAAAAATGGATGCTTGTGTTGCCCGTGCATTGGCTTCAATAAAGGATGCGGGCGTGTTTGTTATAGACCCAGTTCCTAATTGCACTGAAATGATGTGTGATACATTGACATACGGCTTCATTAAAATATTAAAAGATTTAAGGCCGGAAGTTCCTGTTGTTATGGTAGAAGGTCCGATGTACAGTTATGCCAAGTTTGATAGTTTCTTCCGCACATATTTGCCAAAGAAAAATGCTGCATTTAGACGAAACTACGAGAAACTTTTAAAAGATGGATATAAAGATATATACTATGTGACAAGTGAAGGTCTATCCGGATATGATAATGAAGGCACTGTTGATGGCATTCATTTTACAGATATAGGTTTTAGGCGATATGCCGATAAATTGATTCCAGTGGTGAGACCTCTGTTAGAACGATAATTAATTGTATGGAGTCTGGGCATATCGTCCAGACTTTTTAATATCACTATGCTGATAATATGTGACGCATTTGACAATGCTCTCACCTTTTGTTATATTTGCAGAAAATATATAAAATGAAAAATCTAATATTAATATTATTATCAATTGCCTGCTTGTGTATTTCCTGCACTAACTCTAAGAGCAAAAGTGAGGAGAATAAACAAGAGTTTAAATACATGCAGGGAATAACTGTATTTCATGCGGATAAATACACTGAAGTGAAAGTTAAAAATCCATGGATAGAAGGAGAAATCTTGCATACATATATCTTGGTTCATCGAGATTCTTGCTTGCCTGAAAATTTGCCTAACGGAACGCTTGTGAGAGTTCCGTTAAAAAATGTCCTTGTATATTCTGGTGTCCATGCAGAGGCTATTGATGAGTTGGGTCATATTTCATCTGTCCAGGCCGTTTGTGATGCGCCGTTTTTTAAGAATCCGAAAATAGTAGATGGTTTAAAAAACGGCAGTGTTATTGACTGTGGTTCAACAATGGCGCCTGTTTCTGAAAAAATTATAAGCAAATCACCTGAGGCTATTATCCTTTCACCATTTCAAAATGCAGGTTATGGAATCTTGGAAAATATAGGAACCCCAATTATTGAGATGGCAGACTATATGGAGACTACGCCATTGGGGAGGGCTGAATGGATTAAATTTATAGGTATGTTGTTTTGTAGTGAAGAAAAAGCAGATTCTATATTTGATTCAGTAGCAACTGAATATGAAACTTTAAAAAGTTTTGCAAATAAAGCTGAGTCTCGGCCTAAAGTTATATCCGAATATGTAATGAGTGGTGTATGGTATGTCCCAGGTGGTAAAAGTTATAAGGCTATATTATACAAAGATGCTGGTGCTATGTATCCATGGAGTGATGATAATTCAAATGGCTCCTTAGCTCTTGACTTTCCTCAAGTTTTAAATAAGGCTAATGATGCTGATTTCTGGCTTGTTTCTACTATTGGAACAGATTTAACTAAAAAGACTTTTCTAAATTTATATTCGCATAATAACCAATTTGAAGCATTTAAAGAAGGAAATATTTATAGTGCAAATACAGCGACAAGTAGATTATTTGAAGAAACTCCGTTCCATCCAAATTTACTTCTTAAAGAATATTTGAAAATTTTTCATCCAGAGTTGCTTCCTGACTATAATTTGAAATATTATAAAAAAATAGAGTAGGGCTATGTCGCGATTTAAGATAGTATTATTTGCTCTTATATTGAGCATAATAGGATTGTCAATAGCTTTACTATTAGTCGGTTCTGTAGATATCCCAGTATCAGGCGTTTTTAATGTTATTTGTGGTAAATCATCTAATAGAGCTTGGGAGTTTATTGTTTTAGAGAGTCGTTTGCCTTTGATAGTAACATCATGTTTGTCAGGAGCGGCCTTGGCTGTTTGTGGACTTTTGTTGCAGACATCTTTCAATAATCCTTTGGCAGATCCGTCAATTTTGGGTATCTCTACAGGAGCCGGCTTGGGAGTTGCGTTACTTCTTTTATTGTCAGGTGGTGCTTTATATACAAGTTTTGGAGGTTATATTGCAATCCTTTTCGGGGCTCTTATTGGTGCATTTTTAATAATGATGATACTACTCTTGTTTTCAACCATTGTTAAAAGTGCAACTATGCTTTTGATTGTAGGTGTTTTGATTAGTTATCTTGCTTCTTCGGCAATTAGTTTGCTGAACTTCTTTTCAACACAAGAGGGCGTACATTCCTTTGTTATTTGGGGATTGGGTAATTTTTCAGGAGTTACTACAAAGCAATTGCCATTCTTTTCTATTGTAATTTTGGTTGGAATTATTGGCGCGATGGCATTGATAAAGCCATTAAATGCACTATTATTAGGAGAAAGATATGCTGAAAATCTCGGAGTGAATCTTAAACGTACAAGAAATATGTTACTGCTTATAACAGGCTTGCTAACTGCTATTGTTACTGCTTTTTGTGGCCCCATCGGTTTTATCGGATTAGTGGTTCCTCACCTTGCAAGGCTTATGCTCGGCACGTCTGACCATTTGCGTCTGATGCCAATTACTATATTATCTGGTGGCACTATCGCAATGATTTGTAGTTTCTTAAGTGTATTGCCTTATAGTGGAATTATTCCTATTAATGCGATTACTCCAATAATAGGTGTTCCCGTAATAATTTTCATTGTTATAAACAGACGTAAAATATTTTATTTCAACTGATGGATGCGATACTTAACACTTCCAATTTGAGTATTGGTTATAGAAAAGGAAAACAAATAAAGACAGTTATGTCTTCTCTGTCTTTGTCTCTTTATCGAGGAGAATTGGTGAGCGTCTTAGGTGAAAATGGGGCAGGTAAATCAACATTGATACGAACTTTAACAGGCTTGCAACCCGCAATTGATGGAGAGGTTATTCTTAATGGAAAATCTATCCAGACATATAATCCAAGGCAGTTGTCGAAACTTATAGCCATAGTTTCGACAGAACGAACTTTTGCAGGAGGTTTGCTTGTTGAAGAATTAGTTGCTCTTGGGCGACAACCATATACTGGTTTTATGGGTAGGTTAGATGCTTTAGACAAAGAGATTATTCACAAATCTATGTCACTTGTCGGGATTGAAGGAAAGCGCAAAAACTATGTAGCAGAACTTTCAGATGGAGAAAGGCAGAAGGCAATGATTGCAAAGGCCTTGGCTCAGGAGGCTGAGATTATCATACTTGATGAACCGACCGCTTTTCTTGATGTAAAGAGCAGACTTTCTATACTTGTGCTATTGCATAAGTTAGCACATGATGAGAATAGGGCTATTTTAGTGTCTTCTCATGATATTCGTCAATCTCTTCAACTATCTGATAAGTTGTGGATGCTTTGTGGCGGACAGATTCTGTGTGGTGGAACTGAAGATTTGATTCTTTCTGATAAATTGAAAATGCTTTTTCCTGAATCAAATATTACTTTTGATTTATCTTCTGGAGATTTTGAGATTTGTAAATCTTCTACAAAACAAATTAAAGTTATATCAAAATCTTCTGTACTAAAAAAATGGTTGGAAAATGCATTGAAGCGTAATAATTACATCATTAGTGATGAAGCGGATGATATTGTAGAATTTATTGATACTAATGAATTACATTTCTCGGATAAAGTATTTAATAGTATAGAAAACCTTATAAAATGGCTTAATCAAAAATAAAATGGATAATATTGATTTATACGAATTAAAGCGTTTGATGCTCAATAGCGATAATGATTATGAAACAGACGACTATTATCTTACGCTAGCAAACTATATAGCGAATATGAGTCGCGAAATGGGTATTTTCCCAGAATTACCGGATATGGTAATAAAGAAATTATCATTGACTATTGTTTCATACTATCAGGATATAGTTGCAGATGCAGGAATTTGGCGTGCGTTTGTAACTATGTGTCGCCATTTATATAATAAACCAGTGCCTTTCTATAAAGAACCAGAAGATTATATTGATTATGAACTAAATGGCATTGATGTGTCGTTTGTAATTTGGCTATCATTAGAGTCTCAATTGGGATTTAACTGCATTTTGTCACCATACGATTCAGATATTTTGCGATTGTCAAAGAAAGTTACAAAACTTTTCAGATTCCTTTACGACGAAGCTCCTGCAATTAAGAATTTCAATGAGATTAGAGAACTTGATTTAAAAGATAGAGAGCAGGTTCGGATAATTTTCAAAGTTTCAGGCTGGCTGTTTTGGAATAGTTATTTTATGCGTCCTGTAAGCAAATATTCATATGAGCCTGATATTGATGAAGATGAAGAACTTTCTATTGAAGAAACTCTTAGAAATGAAGAAAGATTGAAAATAACTTTTGAAAAGCCGACAGGACCTCTTGCTTTAATGATTGATGAATGGCTAAATCTAATTGTCAATAATAAAGTACCTACAAAGAAAGAACAGAAACGCTCTGTTCACAAGTTCTACCAGAAATTTATAAATGTCACAAAAGGAGAAAAAATTAAATTCTTTGAAAGTTATGCAGACCTCAATTCTTTTCTTATTTCAGAAATGGGTTGGGGTGATTGCGGGGAAGAGTGTTTTCCTCAATTAAAAGATTTTGAAAATTTTACTATATATGCAAATAGGGAAAAGGGAATAATAATAGCACCAGATGTAGCACAATTTATAAAGCATCGTGATAATCCGTTATATAATAAACATGATGCTATAGAAAATGCTTATAAGTTATTGCTTGAGCCAGGGCGTTGCCCAGTAGATTTGACAAGATATCTTTTCGAAAACAATCTTCTTCCCGACGCTAAATATCCTGTTGGTGAAAATGGTTTAGAGTTGATTCAGGATAATTGGGATTTTTTTGCACGACTATACCAATGCCAATTCTATAGAGAGGATTAAACCTTTAATTGACTATTAAGTCAAATTCTAAAAGTTTTTACTATGAATAAAGGGATTGTTAGTGCATCGGTTATTGCAATAGGAATAGCTGTATTAGGTCTATATATTAAATCAGGCCTTAATGGATTTGTAACAAAAGACAGGGTAGTAACAGTTAAAGGACTTGCGGAAAAAGAGGTAAAGGCTGACAAAGTTATATGGCCTATCGCATATACAGAAATGGGCGATGACTTGTCAGTCTTGTATAAGACTGTTGAAAGAAAAAACAAATTGGTTACCGACATGTTGTTTGAAAAGGGAATTAATGCAGATGAAATTACCAACAATATTGATATAACTGATTTGAAAACATATTCGTCAGATTCGCCTTTTCGGTATAAATTGACATCTGTAATAACGGTAAATACGAATAATGTTGACGCCGTATTACTTCTTATGAAAAATCTGAACGCATTAATTGAAAAAGGGTTGGCAATTAGTTTTAATGACTATAACTATGCTATAAAATTTGAATATACAGGATTGAATAGCATAAAACCGGAAATGATAAAAGAAGCAACTAAAAATGCAAGAAAAGCGGCATTACAGTTTGCTGAAGATTCAGAAAGTGAGCTTGGGAAAATAAAACGGGCGAATCAAGGACAGTTTAGCATCGAAGACAGGGACCAAACTACAAAGCATATCAAGAAAATAAGGGTCGTTACAACTGTTGAATATGCTCTTGAGGATTAGAAATACAATAGGGGACTAATCGTAATGACGAGCCCCCTATTATTTTTGTCACAGAATTGTCACTGTACTAACAATTTGAAAGCTTCGCCACGGTCGGTTGTGGCAATGTAAAATCCTGGAGAGACTGGTATTATTTCATTGTTGCAGCAACGCTCGGTACTGATCAGGCATCCATAGACAGTGAAAATACTCACTACTGTTTCGTCTTCACAGATAACCTTTATTCCGCCATTTACAGCCTTTATTTCTGTGTCTCGGCTTTGCGTTTTTATTGTTGATACCGAAGACAATCGCTTGTCGGAATGATATATGTCAACATACTTGAGTTGGAGCTGCTCCATACTTTTTCTTTCGTATAATTGGTAAATACGTCTCTCGTTTGAGTAAATAGCACTTACAATAGTTTTTGAAAACCCAGGATCCGTAATAGGGGTAATAAGTGTTTTGCCATTGTCTATTTTTATTAGCCAGTCTGCTGTATAGTTTGGATCGTTAGGATTTTCTATTGTAGAAAGCACATGCGAAAGATTGTGGTTTTCTGCAAGAAATCCGTTTTTTCCTGCAGACCTACTCATATAGTCGTTGAATGTAAATGCGTTGGCATCATTGGCGCTTGTTTTTGCGTAGAAAAACGCAATATCCGAATTTTCTGGACTTAGAATATCAACCCTGTCATTCTTGATTTCCACCGGCATTCCGAATCTGTTGTTAAAAGTGTCAGTAATGTCTTCATTAGCCATTGCCGACCCCAGTTCAGGACAGACAAATATTATTATGTCATCGTCAGACAGTTCGGAAATATCTTTAATCTTCGTAAATGCAAGAAATTTCTTGGTGCAGATGTAGTATGTGGCAATACTTTCGGACCCGGTTAGCCCGTCGGCTTGCGCTTTTGCATGTATAACATATTTAGTGTCGGCATAAAGTTCATCTTCCGGAAGTTCTATTACACAGGTAGCCTTGGCAGAATAGCCTGTTTCCCACGGTTCTGCACTGTCGTTCTTATATATTGAGTAAGAAATCGTCTCACCGGCATTTTTGCAAGAGACGGTTACTGCAATTCCCTTTGGATATCGTGCTTGAGGGAGGTTGAAATCCGGCTTTCCGCACTTGTTTTGCGGAACGTGCCTGTAGATGTAGTAGGGTGCAGTTTTTGTATAATTGTCGTTTGAAAAAACGAACATGTCATTTACATCATAGAAATAAATGGGTTTATTGTTCTTTAGACAGGTTAGAGTGTTATTTGTATCAGAGTATGACAATTGCCACAATGCTGATTCAGTTATCTCCTTTTCTCTAATGCCAATCTCCCCATTGCCACTAAGATAACCATTTGCAGACTTTAAAGCGAACAGATTGTCTCTTCGCCTTTCAACCGTCAGTATTTCAATGTCATTTTCATTATCCCATACTTTACCGTTGGTAGAACACGACGTTGCACGGTATTTGTCATAGCGAGCATAATTTTCAGAGGTCATGCAGCACACATAATTATATTTGGGATCGGTAGGGTAGGCGGCCAGCACTACTTCATCAAACGTTTCTATCTCAGACAGATTTGTAACAAGGTTGAAAGACTTGCCTGCAATAGTTAATTCACTAAAAGGCTCAATGGCACACATACCCAAAAAGCCAAACACTAAAAACAAAATAAAGAAATAGTTTCTCATAAGTACACTTTTAATAGAAAGGATAAATTTAAATTTTTTCAAAATTTAGATATTTTTGTTTAGATATCGTCAAAAAAATAAATAAAAACGTATTGCTGTTAATAAAATATAACAGACTGCAAAGGGGTACTATGATAAATAAACATTTATTAGCATTTAAAACAACCATAATTTGCGTAGTCCGTAGTGTGCCACCGCTTCGTGGAGCAGGGTTTGAACAGCATCCTCTACACTTGTGTTGTTGGGAATAACAATGGTTATCTTGCCGGTGCTTTTCGTGTAGAAGCCTTTTGCCTTTGCTTCCTTTCCGCTCAACGCAGAAGCATCCGTGACTATCTCCACATTGTCAAGATGCAACTTTCCCGCAAGCGACATAACTGAATCAACTATGGCAGAAGACTGATCCATTTCTTGTCTGACCTTATTCTCAATCTCTTTTACAAGGTCTTTGTTTTGACTTTGCCATTTTAATATAGATGGGAAAGGTTTAGGATTGCTTTCTGTTGATGTATATTCGCTTTTCTGACGTTGGTATTCAGCGACAACTTCATCACTTGTTCGGCTTCTTAATTCCTGTTCAAAGTCATACTTACTTTTAGACAGACCGCTTGTTCCTACATCAAAGGACTTCCTCATTTCCTTTCTGAAATCATCAAGGGCAGAGAAATATTTGTCAATATCCTCTTCTTTAAGTCTCAGCAAATCGTCTGTTGCCTTATCTATCTCTTTCTTGTGTTCAAGATAGTATTCCGCAAAAGCCTCATCAGCCCATCCGTAGAATGTGGTCTTGTTGCCGTATGAACTTGTATGATGCCATTCGTTGTCACTGATAATGCCTATTCTTGACAATGCTTGCAGTGAACTTTCGCTTACCTTATATTCTCTCTTGAAATCAGTCTTAGGAAATCTGCCATCCTCTCTTGCTTGTTCTGCTCGCTTGCTCATAGAGTAGCCAACATAACCGCTATTGCCACCAATAGGTTTGCGGAATAAATTTTCTTCATTAATGATTGGATTGTCAAATTCATTTACTATCTTTGTGGCGTGGTTGAATAGTTTTCTAACGTCAGCGGAATTGTACCGCTGTTTGGAAAGCCATTCAGCCATTCTTTTTTTATCTGCATATTCCAATAATCCCTCAGTTATCCAATTTGCTATATGGGTGTTCTTGTTGCGATAGTGAACACTCCTAATGCTGTTTATTTCAATTCTTCCTTGCCTGCGGTTCGCCTGAATTGCAACAACAAAGTTTTTGCCTTGATGCTCGATTTCGGTAAGCACTACAAAACTGCCTATGTGGGTAGCACTACGGAATACCGCCAAAGGATTCTGCACACTATCAACAAGACCTCTCATTTCGGAAAGTTCAAACGGATGTTCCTCTTGCTTGCTTTTGTCTTTCAGTCTGCTTGCAGAAAGTTCGATTGGCAGATTTGGCAGTCCTGCACTTTGTAAAACAGCACTTGCCATACCTAATTGGTAGATATGCCCTTGTGGCAATGTTCCGTCAATCTGTTGTTGCAGTTCCTCATTAAAGCGAGCATTCATCTCCTCCAAATCATCACCGCTTGTGCTTTCTTCCGCACCTTGCTCTCCGATGAGTTGGAAACGAAGATTCTTGTCCTTCGCCACTTCATTCGGATTCACACCATTGAGCAAGTCGGCAAGCACCTTGTCTGCCACTTCCTCTGCTGTAGTGAAATGGATATGCAATAGGTCAGCCGTTGCCTTCCAGAAACGAGTGAGTGCCTCTTTGACTCTTTCCAATGCCGATATAGCACCAGCCTTGTCAAGCAATGAGCCTTTGCCGTTGGTAATGCTCTCCGCTTCCTTGCGTAGTTTCTCCGCACCTCGCTTGCCTGAGTAATGGGCAAGAACCTCATCAGCCAACTCGTCATTGGTTGTTAGTTCCGGGTACTCGGAAGCAACCTTCTCCCAAAGGGGAGTGCCTTTCATAAGACTTACAATATTGCTCCACTCCTTAGGGTTGGCATTCTTCAAAGCCGTTGCCCATAGGTGAGTGTATTCGTGGATAGCCGTTTCAGCACCGGCAATCGTTGGGTCAAGATAAATCTTTCCATCAACGGTAAAGCCATAAGCCTCGCCATTCGCAGTGCGGAAGAAGCGAACCTTGTCACTGTCGTGCCAAACCCGTTGCTCCCTTAATTTGTTGTCTCTCCTTATTGCATCTTCAGCATCTTTTCGTATCTTTGCAACGTCGGTGCTGAGGATAGCGTTTTGGACGTGTATATCAGGGACTGCTTTATGCAGGGCATTGGTAGCCTCGGATGACATTTCAGCCCAGATGTTTATGGTTTCCATATCATTTAGGCTGTTTTTGTATTCTTTTTCAACAACAACTACATATCCGTTGCTTAGTTCTTTATAGAACCGTATTGATTCACGACCGCTTATATCTGTACTTCCTTTCTTTACATAATCAGGTGCAGTCATAATATAAGGAATAAGTTCTGCATCTTCCTTACGGATAGGAATACTCTGTTTATTTAACTTCAATCCGTTTACTCCGTGGTTCTTTAACCCATGAGCGATACCATTTGCAGTAATGTTATGACTATTAAAGTCACGTCCCATTACTTTGTGTATCATCTCTTGTGTAGCCTTAGGCAACTCAATAGTGAATACCTTATCTCTTTTATTATTAGAAAGCCAACCATGGATTGTGCGAACAGCCTTGACAAGAGAATCCAGTTTTGCTTGCATGCGGACACTTTCATTCTCCTCCTCCAACACCCTTTGAGCCTTTTTGTTGTCGGTAATGACTTCAATACCGATTTTTCTCATAACGTCGACAAGTGCATCACGGAGTAGGGCATAAGTCTTTGAAACCTCGGTTGCCTTGCTATCTGCCTTTTCAAGCCGTGGCTTCTTGTTTTCCTCGGCATCTTCTTTGCTTTTCTGCGACAATTCGCTATCTTTGCTGTCAGAAGTTCTCTCATCGGAGGTGACAGCCCTGCCTCCTTTATTGGTGTTAAGGGTTACTCGGGTAACATCAGATGAGTTAACTTCTTTTCTTTTAGGGTTAATAGTCGCATCAAAAGCAGTTACAACCCAGTTCTTATTTTCGTTAACAATTTCCCCTTTCTCATTTCTTACATTTTTACTTATCACAACAGCATAACCGTCTTTTTCTATAAAGACCTTATCCCACTTGCTTTTCTTCTCATCAATTTGACCGTTATTGATTACATCTTCAATAACCTGAATAGCCTCCTCTGCTGAGGAGAAGTCTTTCAAGCGTTCGATATGCTTTTCAATAATATGGTCTAAGCCAGAGTTTTTGTTTCGGTCTCCCCACACCAAATCAATATCTCCAACATCATCTCTATGGAAAACACCGAGGAGGTCTCCGCTTTTGTTTTTCAGCAAGAATGCGAGAGCCTCTTTTGCATTACCCTTGAATTGGTTGTAGATATTGCCGAAAAATCCCTTGCCAACAGGTTTTATCTGTTCCTTAAATTCTACTTCTTCCTCACTTGCTTGATTGCCTCGTTGAGCAGTTGCAGTTTGTGCAGTTTCTTCTGCTCGTTGTTTTCTTGGTATTGATTATCTCATTTGCAAAGGTCGTTTTTGGAAAATATTAGAATGTTGAAGGATAAAGAAGAGGTTGTGTTAAATTTTAACACAACCTCTTCTTTATGATATAAATTATGCTACTTTAGTAAATCAATTGAACGCTTGATGAATTTGTCTAACTGTTCACCTTTAAGTAGGTTGTTGCTCAATAGGGCAATGTCGATCAATTGGCTGATAGCCGGCACTTCCGCAGCGTATTTTGAAATAATCTCGTTTTCAGATTTTCTTGCGTCTTCTGCTTCTTTTTCTTTGTTGGCAAGCATTGTCTTGTCATCGTCAGTTGCATCTTTCTTGTCACGCAATTCGCTGATGGCTTTATTCAAACCGTTCAAAGAATCTTCGATAGGTTTAACCTGACTGCCGATTTTCTCCTTTGTGTCAGAGATGATGCCTTTAACAACAGGGTGGTTAACGTTGAGAATAAGGCTGTATGAGTCAGGCAATTCTCCGTAGAATGCCATACCTGCTTGCATTGCAGCCATTTCTTTCATTCTTCGCATATACTCGCTTTGGGTGATCTGAACAGGTGCGTCAGTTTCAGAAAGTGCTTCAAATGAAATGAGAAATTCACTTTTCTCAACTTGTGGGATTTGAGATTTAAACAAAGTTGTGAACATTTCTCTTTCGTTTTCTGTAAAGTCAGCAGATTTTCTGTCCTCCTTTACAATTATGTTGTCAATTACGTCACTGTCAACTCTGACAAAGCGTGCCTTTTCAAGTTTCTGCTCAAGCATTCCAACATAATGGCTTGTTAGTTGGTCATTGATAACAAGAACATCGTATCCCTTGTCGGTTGCATTCTTGATATAACTGTATTGAGCGGTCTTGTCAGTAGTATATAGGTAAATTAAGTTGCCGTCTTTATCTGTTTGGTTAGCCTCGATTAGTTGCTTATACTCATCGAAAGTGTATTTTTTATCTTCAGTGTTACCAAATAGGGAGAATTTCATTGCTGCTTCGCAGAACTTCTCATCAGTCAACATACCGTATTCGATGAATATTTTAATGTCGTCCCATTTTTCCTCAAATTCCTGACGCTTATTCTTGAAAATTTTTTCAAGTTGTGAAGCAACTTTCTTAGTTATATATGAAGAAATTTTCTTTACGTTAGAATCGCTTTGCAGGTAAGAACGAGAAACGTTAAGAGGAATATCCGGAGAGTCGATAACACCTCTCATAATCATCATAAATTCAGGAACAACACCTTCAACGGAATCTGTCACGAACACTTGGTTGCAGTATAGTTGAATCTTGTTTTTCTGAATGTCGAGGTTACTCTTTAATTTTGGAAAATAAAGGATGCCAGTCAATGTGAATGGGAAGTCAACGTTTAGGTGAATCCAGAAAAGAGGATCGTCATCACCAGGGTATAGTTCGTGGTAGAATCTGATGTAATCCTCATCTTTCAAATCAGAAGGTGTTGCTGTCCATAAAGGTTTGGTGTCGTTGATAATGTTGTCTTCTTCAGTATCAACCATTTTTCCCTCTTTCCATTCCTGCTTTTTGCCAAATATGATAGGAATAGGCAAAAACTTGCAGTATTTTTTAAGTAGTTGTTCAATTTTATCCTTTTCGAGGAATTCCTTGCATTCGTCATCTATGTATAGAACTATATCAGTACCTCTTTCAGCCTTTTCAATTTCGTTCATCTCGAATTCAGGAGAGCCGTCGCAAGACCAACTGATAGCCTTGCTGCCTTCCTTATATGACAATGTTCTGATTTCAACTTTTTTTGAAACCATAAATGCAGAGTAGAATCCCAAACCGAAGTGTCCGATAATAGAGTTGGCAGTATCTTTATATTTTGCCAAGAACTCTTCAGCACCAGAGAATGCAATCTGGTTGATGTACTTATCAACATCTTCAGCAGTCATACCTATACCGTTGTCAGAAACTGTTAAAGTTCCGGCTTCTTTGTCGATGCTGACTTTTACTGACAGATTGCCGAGTTCGCCTTTATATTCTCCACAAGAAGAAAGCGTTTTAAGTTTCTGGCTTGCGTCGATTGCGTTTGAAACTATTTCACGCAAAAATATGTCGTGGTCACTATATAAGAATTTTTTGATAACCGGAAAAATGTTTTCCGTAGTTACTCCAATTTTGCCTTTTTGCATAATATTTGATTTTTGTTTCTGTAAAATTATACATCAAAATAAATGCCATACCGAAAAGGTATGACATTTTATCATAAAAACGTTCATTTTGTCAGTCTTTAAGAGAAAGATAGTTCGTCTTCGCCTTCTTTATGGTCAATGTAAACATCTTTTACCACTGAATCGTTTTCAAGGATTATTTCAGCCAACTTGTCTTCAATATATTCCTGAACGGCTCTTTTTAAAGGTCTTGCACCATATTGAGGGTCATATCCTTTCTCAACTAAGAAATTCTTTGCGTCATCAGTAATGTTTAGTTTGTAGCCGATTTCTTCTGCTCGTTTCTTTAGATTGTTGAGTTCAAGGTCAATAATGTTAAGAATATTGTCTTTCTCAAGGCTGTTGAACATGACAATATTGTCAACCCTGTTTAGAAATTCAGGAGAGAATGTTCTGTTAAGTGCTTTGTTTATAATGCTTCTTGAATTTTTCTCCTTGTCAACACCAGTATTGAAACCGATACCAGAGCCAAAATCCTTGAGTTGTCGAGTTCCAATATTTGATGTCATGATGATAATTGTGTTTTTGAAGTCAACCGTTCTGCCAAGACTGTCAGTCAGTCGGCCTTCGTCCATAACCTGTAGAAGCATGTTGAAAACATCTTGGTGTGCCTTTTCAAGTTCATCGAGCAACACAACAGAATAAGGTTTTCTGCGAACCTTTTCTGTCAATTGTCCGCCTTCTTCGTATCCAACATATCCAGGAGGGGCACCAACAAGCCTTGAAACGGAGAATTTTTCCATATATTCGCTCATGTCAATGCGTATTAATGCGTCTTTTGAGTTGAACAGATATTCCGCAAGAGATTTTGCCATGTGCGTTTTACCTACACCGGTAGGACCAAGAAATAGGAATGTTCCAATAGGTCTGTTCGGGTCTTTCAAACCAACTCTGTTACGCTTTATAGAGCGAACAATTTTGTCGATTGCCTCATCTTGACCGATAACTTTGCCCTGTATCTCTTCTTTCATGCTTAGAAGACGGTTGCTTTCCGATTGGGCAATTCTTTGAACAGGTACGCCAGTCATCATTGCTATAACTTCAGCGACTTTTCCTTCGTCAACAATTTGTTTGTTTGCAGATAGGTTTTCTTCCCACTCAAGTTTCTTATGCTTTAAACTTTCGTTTAATTGCTCTGCTTCATCTCTGAATCTTGCAGCTGCTTCAAAATCTTGATTTTTAGCTGCTTCCTGTTTGCTTTTGGTAACTGATGCAATTTCTTTTTCAAGGTCTTCAATTTCCTTTGGAGCAGTAATGTTTGCAGCGTGAGCCTTTGCTCCAGCCTCATCCATGGCATCTATTGCCTTGTCAGGAAAAGCACGGTCACTTATGTATCTTTCTGTGAGTTTTACGCAGGCTTCGATAGCGTCAGGTGTATATTTGACATTGTGAAATTGCTCATAATTGCTCTTGATGTTATTAAGAATTTCAAGAGTTTCTTCCGGGCTTGTCTGGTCAACAATAACTTTTTGGAAACGACGCTCTAAAGCACCGTCTTTTTCAATATTTTTGCGGTACTCATCAAGGGTGGTTGCTCCAATACATTGCAATTCACCACGAGCCAAAGCCGGTTTTAGCAAGTTGGCTGCGTCCATTGAGCCAGGAGCACTTCCGGCACCAACAATTGTATGAATCTCGTCAATGAATAATATAATATCATCAGCTTTCTTTAATTCATCGATAACAGCCTTGATGCGTTCTTCAAACTGACCCCTGAATTTGGTGCCTGCAACTAAAGAAGCCATATCAAGGGAAAGAACTCGTTTGTCAAAGAGAAGTCGAGAAACCTTTCTTTCTTTGATTCTCAAAGCCAAACCTTCGACTATTGCCGATTTACCAACACCTGGCTCTCCAATAAGAACAGGGTTGTTCTTTTTTCTACGGCTAAGAATCTGAACAACTCTATCTAATTCGCGTTCCCGTCCAATAACAGGGTCAAGTTTGCCATCCTCTGCAGCTTTTGTAATATCAGTAGAGAATTTGTCCAAAATGGGAGTGTCGCTTTGATTGGCTGTTGCAGTTGTTGTATGCTTGCTGCTTTGAGAACTTTTGTTCTCTTTGTTTATTTCATTTTCAGCCTCCTCAAAATCGTTACTTTCGAATCCGGCAATAGGTTTTGTATATTTCTCCGATTTCAAATTTCGGTTTTCGTTACGTATTCTCATTAAATTTCTTTTTGTTTCAATTATTATATACAAAAATAATGCCAAATATTTTTTCAGTAGCATTCGCGGTTTAAATGTTTTGTTTTTATGAAATAAAGTTTACTGTGAAAACAATGTTAAATTGTAATGATTTTTTAACTTTTTTGAGTAAAAGAGATTGGGATAAATAGTGCTGAATTTCTTAATATTTTGTATCTTTGCATAATGTTAATTATACTGCATGGAATGCAGTAGCAATAAATATTAATAATTATATATGTCAGTAGATAGAATACAAAAGATTGATATTGAGAAAGAAATGAAAAGTGCTTACATTGATTACTCGATGTCAGTTATAGTTGCCCGAGCATTGCCTGATGCGAGAGACGGTTTCAAGCCTGTTCACAGAAGGGTTTTGTTTGGGATGGAGAAGTTGGGATGCTCTTCAACTTCCGCTAAGAAGAAGTCAGCTCGTATCGTCGGTGAAGTAATGGGTAAGTATCACCCACACGGAGACTTGTCTATTTATCTCACGATGGTGCGTATGGCTCAAGATTGGTCATTAAGATATCCATTGGTTGACCCTCAAGGTAACTTCGGTTCCGTTGATGGTGACTCTCCAGCGGCAATGCGTTATACAGAGGCGCGTCTTGCAAAGATGGGAGAGGAAATGATGCAGGATATTGACGAGGATACTGTAGATTTTATACCAAACTTTGATAATACCCTTAAAGAACCGGTCGTTCTTCCTACAAGATTTCCAAACCTTTTAGTAAATGGTGCTTCTGGTATTGCTGTTGGTATGGCAACAAATATGCCTCCTCACAATATCGCAGAATCACTAAATGCTTCAATCGCTTTCTTGAATAATAGAGATATTACCATTGAGGAATTGATGGAACATGTTAAAGCACCGGATTTTCCAACAGGAGCAACTATTTATGGCTATGCAGGCGTTAAAGAAGCTTATGAAACTGGTCGTGGTAGAATCGTTGTTAGGGCAAAAGCGGAGATTGAAACAGAAGATGACAAGGAGAAAATCATTGTAACTGAGATACCTTATAATGTGAACAAATCAGAGTTGGTCAAGAGTATTGACGCTTTGATTAAGGATAAGAAAATTGATGGCATAGCAGACGTTAACGATGAGTCAGACCGTCATGGTATGAGAATTGTTATTGACTTGAAATCAGATGCAAATTCAAATGTTGTCTTAAACAAGTTGTATAAGATGACACAAATGCAGTCTGCTTTCAGTGTAAATAACGTTGCCCTCGTTAATGGTGTGCCAAAGGTAATGAATCTGAAGGATATTATAGAGGCATTTGTTGACCACCGCCACGAAGTCGTTATCCGCAGGTCTCGTTTCTTGTTGGCAAAGGCACAGGAAAGGGCACATATAGTTGAAGGATTGATAGTCGCATGTGATAATATTGATGAAGTAATTAAAATTATCCGTTCTTCAAAAACAACCGAGGAAGCAAGAACTCGCTTGGGTGAAAGATTTAACCTCGATGAACTTCAGACTCGTGCAATAGTTGAAATGCGACTAAGTGCCTTGACTGGATTGAATATAGAGAAATTGCATGCTGAATATGAAGAGCTGGAACGTCAAATTGAATTTTTGAATTCTGTGCTTACCGACGATGCAGTATGCCGCAAGGTTATTGAAGAAGAACTTATTGAAACTCGTGATAAATACGGAGATGAGAGAAAAACAGATATCGTATATGCGTCAGAAGAATTTAATGCAGAAGATTTCTATGCTGATGATGATATGATTATCACAATCTCTCACATGGGATATATTAAGCGTACAGCATTGTCAGAGTTCCGTGCACAAAACAGAGGTGGAGTAGGAGCCAAGGGTAGCGATACTCGTGATGAGGATTTCATTGAGCACGTCTATACAGCATCAATGCACAACTATATGCTATTCTTTACCCAAAAGGGTAAGTGCTACTGGCTAAAGGTTTATGATATTCCTGAAGGTTCAAAGAACTCAAAGGGCCGTGCTATTCAAAATATGCTTAGCATTGATCCAGATGATAAGGTTAATGCATTCATCAGAGTTAAGCAGTTAGATGATAAGGTGTTTACTGCAACTCATAATTTGATATTCTGTACCAAGAACGGTATCGTTAAGAAAACATGTCTTGAGGCATATTCTCGTCCACGACAGAATGGAGTTAACGCAATCATTATCCGCGAAGATGATCGCTTGATTGGAGTGGAAATGACAGACGGTAATGCAGAAGTCGTTATAGCCAATAGAAATGGTCGTGCAATCAGGTTTAACGAAAAGACAGTACGCCAGATGGGACGTATGAGTTCTGGTGTAAAAGGTATGACACTTGACGGAGGCGATGATGAAGTCGTTGGCATGATAACAATTGAGCCGGAATCTGAAGAAACGATTATGGTAGTTTCAGAACAAGGTTTTGGCAAGCGTTCAAGTATTGATGATTATCGTGTTACCAATAGAGGCGGTAAGGGCGTTAAAACAATTAATGTAACAGAAAAGACGGGTAAATTGGTTGCAATAAATGCCGTTACAGAAGATGATGATTTGGTAATTATAAATAAATCAGGTGTTACTCTCCGTATGAAGGTTTCTGATACGAGAGTAATGGGACGTGCAACGCAAGGTGTTACTTTGATAAACCTTGAAAAGAGAGGTGACGAGATAGCATCTGTTTGTAAAGTGCCTTCTTCAGAAGAACTTGAAGAAGAAATAGAAGAAACAAATGTTTCAGAAACTCCTAACGAGTCCGAGTCTGTTGAATCAGCAAACAATGAGACTGAAAAAACAGATGAAAACTTAGGAGGATTATTTGATATTGAAAATGATTAACTATAGTAAATCTATTTAAAATGAAAAGAAAATCAATTCTGTTGCTCTGCGCTTTGATGTCATTCGGCGCATTTGCACAAAAGTCACTCGTGAAAGATGTTGAGAAGGCTATTGGTGGAATGAATCCAGATGTCAAGACTCTGAAGGCTGCATGTTCAGATATCCTTCCTGCTTTGGTGAATGCCGAGACAAAGGATGATGCAAAGACCTGGCTAGTGGCAGGAAAGGCAAACTTCGGCCTTTTCGATAGCCAACAGACAAAAATGATGATGAAGCAACCTGTTGACACAATGATGATGGGAGATGCTCTTATAAGAGGTTATGAATATTTTGTAAAAGCTCTTCCTTTAGATTCTGTTAAAGAAGTTGATAAAAAGACAGGTGAGTACAAATTAAATAAAGACGGTTCTATTAAAATTAAGACGTCTAAAGTTTCGAAGGAAATTGCAAACTCATTGGTTACTCGCCACAATGACTTCTCTGTAATGGCATCATTATTATATGATTCAAAGCATTATAAAGAAGCTGCAAAAGCTTGGGGCATTTATGCAGCAATCCCTTATGCCGGTATTGCAGACCGTGATAAATTTGCAGTTCCAGATACTGTAATTGGTCAAATGGAGTTTTATCAAGGAACTGCTTCATGGCAAGCAGAAGACTTGAAGGGTGCTGTTGCCGCATTTGCAAGTGCTCGTTTGCATGGCTATAAAGCCAAAGAGGCTTATGACTATGCTTTAAGTTGTGCTGCTGGTCTTCAAGATAATGATGCTATTGTTGCTATTGCTGCTGAAGCATACGAAGAATTTGGTAACAAAGATATTCAATATATGAATATCCTTATTAATGATAAATTAAATAAAGAAAAGTTTGATGAAGCAGAAAGCCTAATCAATAAAGCATTGGCTTCAAATCCTGAAAATCCTGAATTGATTAACCTACAAGGCCTTATTCTTGAAAACAAAAAAGATGAGGCTGGCGCAAAGGCTTTATTCATGCAGGTTACTAAATTGAAACCTGATTATGCACAAGGTCAATTCAATGCAGGCCGTATTATTATGAAGGAGGCAATTGCATTGCAAAAGGATATGGAGAAAATGGCTCCTGCAGAATACCAAAAAGTAAAAGAGTCTCAATTAATACCTCTATTCAAGGAAGCATTGCCTTATATGGAAGAAGCATATAGATTGGATAATACAAATACAAATGCTAAAAACATTTTACGAAACTTGTATTACCAATTAGGTGATGAGGCAAAATTGAATGCTCTTGAGCAATATTAATAACTGAAAATATGGAAAATAAGGCATACACAAGTGTGCCTTATTTTCATTTATATACTATCCAACCATGAAGTTAAAGGAATCTTTATTGTTTATTTTGTTTATTCTGTTCGTTTCTTGTGAGAATAAAGAAACTTCACTAATTAGTATATTGGGAGAAGGCGGTGTATATTATATCGAAGGAGAAGCGTGTGAAATAGTTTTAAATGAGTTTGTAGCAAATGAAAGTTGGTATTCCTATGTTAAATATCAAGAAGGTACAGGTTGGATTGACTTATCAGAAACGGAGGGTAGTTCGGGAGAGTTTGTTATTAAGGCATTAGTAAAATCAAATAATAGTAGTACTACCCGAGTTGCAACCATTGTTGTTAGAAGTGGAATGAATAAGATTGAATACCGTATAGAGCAAGGAGGAATGCAAGAAACTCCAGAAAAACCGGGCGAACCATCTGACCCTGAAAAGCCAATTGAGCCAGATACTATTAGTCCTGGAGAAATACCGAGCGAAAACATATATGCATTTGTTTCTGAAATATCAATTAGCAATTACAATGATTTGTTTCAGTTAATAGGAAAGAAGTCATATAAATTTACTTATAGCGATGGAAAAATTGTTTCTGTTGTTGAGGAAAGTGAAAAAGGTAAGAAATTTGTTGGTGTTGAGTATTTTAAAGATAAACTTGTAATATCAGATGGCATCTATAAGGAATCAGAAATCAGTAGCGGCGGATATTTGCAGAAAATAGAGTCTGCCACTATAAGTTATAGCAATAGCGGAATTGGCGTGGGTGATTGGGTGATAAGTTTTTCAGAGAATGGTGTTGAGTCAGTTGCAAAATTAAATGAAAAGGTTTCTGTGATATATAATAAAAACGCAAATTATATAAATGATTGCAACATAGATTTGGCAACTTTGGTTTGTGTTTCGTTATTAAGAGACTTTATTGCTACTGATTTTGTTTATTCGCAGAAAGCATTATATAATATAAGAATAAGAAATAATTCGTATTTCCAGAAAGCAACAAAAGGAGAGAACGTTTATTTGTATATGTTCGAATCCAATAAAGGTAGAGTTGATAGAATAGATGAATATTTTCAACCAAAATATTTTAATAATTGGTTGAGAAGAAGTATTGAAATTATATATAAATGAGGTTGTAAAGTTTTTCTCTTTGAGTCCGCTCGTACATTTTATAAAATTGTATATTTCTGTTCGTTAAAGTCAAAATGCAATAAACTAACATAAGAGTGAATTTATTGCGATACTTTTTACTCCTTATATGAATTTTGTAATAAAGAAGTAAAATGCTGGTATAAAGAAACCTACAGTGGATTAAAAACTGTAGGTTTTCTTTTATTTGTCATCAGTGATAAAATCTGTTGCTTTTTTAAGGGTCTCTATTTTTCCTACATCAAACCATGAATATAGTTCATTGGGATTATATCCAAATATGTTCAAATTTTGGCAGGAATTAACGTAGAATGGGGTTATGGAGAATTTATGCTCTGAAGTATATTCTCTCAAATATTTGAAAATAGAAGGTGACATAACATGGATTCCTCCGAATGCAAGTTCTTTGAGTCCTATGCAGTTTAAATTGTTTGGCAGTTTCTCTCCAGTCTTTTTGTTAATCCAACCACAAAGGCGGTTTTCTTCATTAAATAAGAAATACCTTGCAGTTTCTCTACTCGCAACAAGGATTGATGCATCAGCATTATTGTTGCAGTGGAATTTATAGAAATCTGCCAAGTTCAAATCTGTGAGAATGTCAGCATTATGAACTAAAAAAGGTTCTTTTGATACCAATAATTTCTCTGCTTTAAGAATGCCACCACCAGTATCAAGCAATTCACCTCTTTCATCGCTAATGTGTATTGTTGCATTGAAATTTTTAGAATTTACAAAATCGATAATTTGCTCACCGAAATGGTGAACATTTATAACGATTTCGTTAAAACCATACTTAATTAGGTTAGTAATAACCCTCTCAAGCATAGGTTTTCCAGCAACATCTACCAGTGCTTTTGGTTTGTTATCGGTTAGCGGTTTAAGCCGGGTACCAAGACCGGCTGCAAATATCATAGCCTTCATATCTTAGAAAGAAGCCTTAAATGTTTGCTCGATATTTTGTTCTCTATGAATAAGTTCTACTTTAACGTTGAACTTCTTGTTGATGTGTTCAGCCATGTGTTGAGCACAATAAACAGAACGGTGTTGACCGCCTGTGCAACCAAAGCATACCATTAGGTTTGTGAAGCCTCTTTCGATATATCTTTTAACTGAAGCGTCAACTAAAGAATATGAGTGGTCAAGAAATTCTATAATTTCTCCATCATCTTCAAGAAATTTTATTACCTGTTCATCAAGACCATTGTATGGTTTGTAACGTTCGTATTTACCAGGGTTGTTAACGGCCCGACAGTCAAAAACAAAGCCACCACCGTTTCCTGTAGTATCGTTTGGAATACCTTTTTTATACGCAAAACTCATGACTTTTACTGTAAGGGTTCTTTTAGCAAGGTCATCAGTAAATTGTTTCATATTGACAAGTTCTTTAAGAACCTTGCTTAGGTATGGGTATTCTGGATACGGTTTTTGCAGCAGGTTTCTCAAGTTTTCAATTGCGAAAGGAACACTTTGAATGAAGTGTGGCTTTTTCTCAAAATATCCACGGAAACCATACGCGCCAAGAACCTGCAACGTTCTGAAAAGCACAAAGTGACGTAATTGTGCATGGAAGTATTCCTCATCTACAGGTTGATATTTTCTTAGAGAATCAACGTATTCATCGAGAAGTTCCATTCTCAAACTTTCCGGAAGGTTTGCTTTTGCTTGCCATAGAAATGATGCAACGTCATAGTAGAATGGTCCTTTTCTGCCACCTTGATAGTCTATAAACCATGGTTCACCATTTTTAATCATAACATTACGGGATTGGAAATCTCTGTACATGAACGTTGCAGAAAAACTGCGTAGAAGAACATCTGTCATTCTTTGAAAATCGTCTTCTAATTTGTCTTCAAGAAATTCAAGTCCAGTAGCCTTTAAAAAACAGTATTTAAAGTAATTGAGGTCCCACATAATTGACCTGCTGTTGAATTCAGGGGCAGGGTAGCATTTTGAAAAATTAAATTCATCAGCACCAAGAAACTGCATGTCAGGCAAAAGGCGAATTGTTTTAACAAGCAATGTCTTTTCTTCATCACTGAAAACGCTTGTCTTTCTCCCTTTTTCTATTGCGTTAAATAACAAAGTGTCGCCAAGGTCCTCTTGGATATATGCCATTGTGTCATCGGAAACTGCATATATTTCAGGAACAGGTAACCCTTTTTTATGAAAATGCTCAGACATGTAAAGGAATGCTTCATTTTCTTCTTTACATGTTCCTAGTACTCCGATTATTGATTTTTCACCTTTTAAACGGAAGTATCTGCGGTTGGAGCCAGAAGATGGTAATTCTTCGATAGATGTTGGGGCACTACCGACGAATTGTGTATATAAATCATGTAAATGTGTCATAATATCTATTTGTTTTATCTATTCAAATTGTTTATTTATTCTCTGCAAAAAATCTCCAAAGAGGAGCCAGCATTAGGGATTGCACAATGTGATTATCCTTTATTAATTCCAATACCTCTTCTTTTGTCATCAAGTGGATAGTTATATCCTCTGTCTGTTCAAGGTGCTGAGTGGAAATTTTTTCTACACCAGTTGCAATGAAGCAGTGTGTATAGTTATTTGTGGTGCTGGTGTTTCCAGAAATTGTCATCAGTTTGTGCCATTTGCCGTTACCGTATCCTGTTTCTTCAAACAGTTCTCTTTTTGCGGCTTCCAAAGGTTGTTCTCCTGGATCAACAACGCCTGCGCACAGTTCGTATCTTGTTTGTTGAATGCCGTGGCGGTATTGGCGTATCATTACAAATTGATTGTCTTTTGTGATGGCAATGATATTTACCCAATCCGGATATTCTAATATATAGAATTCATCGTTGATAACTCCGCTTGGCATCTTAACCATGTCTTTTCGTGCTGTAAGCCATGGCCTTTTAATAAGATATTCGGATTTAAGAATTTCCCATTTCCGTTCGTTTGTATTGTCGATAATCATAATGCTTGTTTTATATGTTAGACAATTATCTTATTCTCATTGTTGTTGATGATAGCATCCTGTCTTCAAGAAATTGTCTTTCTGGAGAAATCTTTCCAGTTAGGTATTTCTCCATCATCAGGCTGCCTATAGGGACACCGTATGTAGCACCGAAACCTGCGTTTTCAACATAAACGCATATCGCAATTTTAGGATTTGTCATAGGAGCAAAGCCCATAAATGCAGAGTGGTCGCGTCCGTGCGGGTTTTGGGCTGTACCTGTTTTTCCGCAAACCTCGTAGTCTCCAAATTTTGCCATACGGCAAGTACCGCCAATAACTGCCATTCGCATGCCTTCCGCAACTTCTTCGTAGTATTGCCTGTCAATGTGCGGAGTGTGTTTTTTTACATACTCTTCAGGCATAACAGTGTCCTTTATTGCTTTAACAACGTGAGGTGTGATGTAGTAACCTCTGTTTGCGATAGTGCTTGCTAGATTTGCTATTTGCAATGGTGTCGCCAGAACTTCACCTTGACCGATAGAAACAGATATAATAGTATTTGCACTCCATCGATTTTCTCCGTATATTTTGTTGTAAAATTTGCTGTTAGGAATAAATCCACGACTTTCTCCTGGAAGGTCAATGCCAAGGCGGTAGCCATAGCCTTGCTCTACCATATAGTTTTTCCATACTTCGAAAGCGTTTGCTGAAGAGCCGTATTTCTTTCGTCGGTCAATCATGTTTTTAAAGCCCCAGCAGAAATATGCGTTACATGATGTCCTGATAGCAGGTTTTAGTGTAATAGGGGATTCGTGTCCATGACATCCTACTCTTAAACCGGCATTTACATAACCTCCATGGCAAGGGTATGCTGTACCAAGCTCAACAATTCCTTCCTTTCGGAAGATTAGGCCTTGTGTTGGCTTGAATGTTGAGCCAGGTGGGTATGCTGCCATTATTGCTCTATCGTATAAAGGCTCGTATGGGTCGTTGATTAGACGTCGATATTCTTTACCTCTATTCCTTCCGACTAAATCTTTTGGATTATATGTCGGACTGGAAACAAGTGCAAGGATTTCACCTGTAGCAGGTTCAATCGCAACAATAGCACCAATTTTGCCTTTCATTAATTTTTCGCCGTACTGCTGCAAATCAATGTCAATACTTAGAGTAAGGTCTTTGCCTGAAATGGGGGCAATATCGTGTGCTCCGTTTTCGTATTTGCCTTTTATTCTGCCGTGAGCATCTCTGATAAGGATCTCCTGCCCTTTATATCCACGCAGAAAATGCTCGTAACTTTTTTCAATACCCAAGTCTCCTGTATAGTCGCCTGCTCGATAGTAACTGTCCTTTTCTATATCGCGTGCGTTAACTTCGCGAATGTTTCCAAGAACGTTTGCTGCTGATTCGTATGTATAGTCCCTAAGAATTCTTTTCTGAATGAAGAACCCAGGGAAGCGGTATAGTTTTTCTTGGAATCTGCCATAGTCTTGTGCAGAAATATGCGTTATTAGTACCTGTTGCGTATATGATGAGTAGCCGGGATTTTTGCGCGGGTTGCGCATGTCGGCAAACTTTTGCTTAAGTTCCTCTTTAGTTATTTGGAGTGTGTTACAAAAGTCAATGGTGTCAAATTGTTTGCCGATTTCTTTTGGGATAACCATAACATCGTATGCCGGCTGGTTATATACAACCAATTTCCCATTTCGGTCAAACATCTGTCCGCGTGAGGGGTATATAGTTTTACGCAGAAAGGCATTGGAATCTGCATTCTCTTTGTATTTGCTGTCAAGAACTTGCAGTTCAAAGAGACGGATTAGGTATATTATTGCCAAGATAATAACAATACCGCCAATGATATATTTTCTTCGTTCTAAACTATAGTCTTTTTTCATTCTTTGTATTTACTATGCTATCAATGCCTATTATTAAGACAAATGACAGAATTGAACTTCCAAATATCCTTAATAGAGATGACAAAATGTCTCTGACGGTAAAGAACTCAATAAATACAATAAATGTGCAGTAGCAAACAATCATTGTTATTGCATACTTCAGATATGTTGCGATATTAAGGCTCTTCATAGAAGGAACCGGATCGGTAATTTCATCTTTTCTTGGCAAATATAAGTTGATGATAAAGTTCCTTATGCCGCCAGTCAGGGTGCATGCCAAAGAGTTCATTCCGTATGTGTCGGAGAAAATGTCAACAACAAGACCGATAAGGAAAGATATTGTCAGAACCCAATTTATATGCAGAGTTATCGGAAGTCGTATAATCAGGTAAATAAATATAAAAGGCGTTGCAATATTCAGAATGCTGATGTTATTGCAAACAAGAACCTGAATAAGGATGATAACGATAAATTGCAGTATGTAGTTAAAGATTTGTCGTGACATTATTCTTCTGTTTCTATTGTTTTAAGTTCGTTTGCAATCTTACTCTTAATAACCCTTACAGTACTCAAGCGTGTAAAGTCGGTAGAAAGTTTGATTTTTAGAGTGTGGAAATTATCATCTTTAGTTTTTATACCACCGTCGATGGTTCCTACGATCAATCCTTCAGGGAAAACAGATGAGTAGCCACTGGTGATAATAGTATCGCCTTTGTGATATTTTATGTGTTTAGGCATTTCCTCAAGAATTGCGTAATATGGATTTGCTCCATCCCAATATAGACTGCCGAAATAATCGTTGTTTTTCACCTTGCAGGATAGTCGCATATTTGGGTTCAATAGGGAAATAACTCTTGCCGCATGGTCACTGACAACACTGACTATACCAACGACGCCGTTTTGGTCAACAACGCCCATCTCCGGTTCTATTCCGTCAAGTTTCCCTTTGTCAAGCGTAATGTAATTCATCGGTTTTGTTACGCTGTTGTTGATAACGCTTGCAAAGTGAAATTCAAATGTTTGAACTATTGAATCTGGAAGGTTTACCGAATCGGCTGATAAGAGTATTTTGCTATTGTTTAATTGCTTTTTAAGGTCAATGATTTCCATTTCAAGCAAGGCGTTTCTCTCATGCAAGTCCTGATTGATGGATTGCAAGTTGAAATAAGAGGTGATATTACTGAAACCCTTGTATATTGTCGAGGTTACTTTGTTGGCAGATGTCAAATAGACGTATTGCTGGTATGGGTTGTTTTGAAATAACATTATACAACTAAGTACAACGTAAATAACAAAAACAAGCCATGACAAATGCCTAACTATGAAGGATATTAAATTGTGCACTCAATTATCAGGTTTTAAAAATGGAAATAGAAGGCAAAGAAACTTTGCCTTCTTCCATTATGTTAGTTATGCTTATTCCTTATCGGATAAGGAATGAGAAGCGCTTGATGTTCTTTAATGCAATGCCAGTACCTTTTGCAACGGCGTGCAATGGGTCTTCGGCAATATTGAATTTAATACCGATTTTGTCTGACAATCGCTTGTCTAAACCTCTCAGCAATGCACCGCCACCAGATAGGTAAATGCCGTTTCTGATGATGTCGGCATATAGTTCTGGAGGTGTGCTCTCCAATGCGTTAAGAACAGCTGCTTCAATTTTTGATATAGACTTTTCGATACTATGGGAAATCTCTTGGTATGAAACAGCAACTTCCATAGGTAGGGCAGTCATAACGTTTGGACCGTGAACGATATAGTCTTCTGGTGGATTTTCCAATTCAGTAAGTGCTGAACCAACATTGATTTTAATGTTTTCAGCCATACGTTCACCCACACGAATGTTGTGTGCCCTGCGCATGTGCTCTTGGATATCGTCTGTCAATACGTCGCCTGCGATACGGATGCTTTTGTTTGCAACAATACCGCCGAGGGAGATAACCGCAATTTCGGTAGTACCGCCACCTATATCAACAACCATATTTCCTTCCGGTGCCTCAACGTCAAGACCGATACCGAGAGCGGCTGCCATCGGTTCGTAAATCATATAGACGTCGCGACCGCCTGCGTGTTCGCTTGAGTCGCGTACAGCACGGATTTCAACTTCTGTACTTCCTGATGGAATGCAGACAACACTACGTAGAGAAGGGGAGAACCATCTGTTTTTTGAACTTACCATTTTGATAAATCCGCGAATCATCAGTTCTGCTGCGTTAAAGTCAGCTATAACGCCATCTCTCAACGGGCGGATAACCTTAATGTTTGGATTTTCCTTTCCCTGCATAAGTTTTGCCTGTTCTCCAACGGCACACAAGTGTCCGCGTGTATCAACGGCTACGTAGGAAGGCTCGTCAACAACTATCTTATCATTATTGATAATGATAGTGTTGGCGGTTCCAAGATCCATTGCTATTTCTTGTGTAAATGAGAATAGTCCCATGTTTCTAATTTTTAATGCTTAAAGTGTCTAATGCCGGTCATAACCATTGCTATGCCGTGTTTGTTACAATATTCTATTGTATCATTGTCTCTGATAGACCCTCCTGGTTGGATTACTGCAGTAATTCCTGCTTGGTGTGCAATTTCTACACAGTCAGCGAATGGGAAGAAGGCATCTGATGCCATTACTGCTCCAGTAAGGTCAAAGTCGAATGATTTTGCTTTTTCAATTGCTTGTTTCAATGCGTCAACGCGACTTGTTTGACCAATGCCGCTTGCAAAGAGTTGTTTGCCTTTAGCAAGCACGATTGCATTACTCTTGCTGTGCTTAACAATCTTGTTTGCAAAGAGGAGGTCTGATTCTTGCTCTTTTGTGATTGCTGTTTCGGTTGCTTGCTTGAGGTCGCTTGTTGATTCTTTGTAAGTGTCCTTGTCTTGACGGAGAACGCCGTTAAGTACTGATCTGAACTGAACAGATGGCAATTCAGTATCGTGTTGGATAAGGATGATTCTGTTCTTTTTTTGCTTGAGAACCTCAAGTGCTTCTTCTGTATATGAAGGAGCAATTATAACTTCAAAGAAAATCTTGTTGATTTCTTCTGCTGTAGCTTTGTCTATTTCTCCGTTTGAAATTAAAACGCCACCGAAAGCGGAAACCGGGTCACCAGCAAGGGCGTCTTTCCATGCGTCAAGGATTGTTTCTCTTGAAGCAACACCACAAGCGTTATTGTGCTTGAGAATTGCAAATGTCGGTTCTGTAAAGTCTGAAATCAAATTGACAGCAGCATCGATGTCAAGGAGATTGTTGTAAGAAATTTCCTTACCGTGTATTTGGTCAAACATTTTAGAGAAATCTCCGAAGAATGTACCTTTCTGGTGAGGGTTCTCGCCATAGCGTAGGTGCATTGAGCCGTCGTAAGTTGCTCTAAAGTCTGTATTTGTATCTTTGTCGAAATAGTTGAAGATTGCGCTGTCGTAGTGACTTGAAACGGCGAATGCTTCTTTTGCGAACATGCGACGCTCTTCAAGTGTTGTTTCTGCACAGCCTTTTGCTTCCATAATGTCGCAAAGAGGTTTGTATTGCTTTTGTGAAGCAACAATGACAACATCTTTAAAATTCTTTGCTGCCGCACGAATAAGAGAAATGCCACCTATATCGATTTTTTCGATAATGTCGCATTCAGGCGCTCCAGATGCAACAGTTGCTTCAAAAGGATAAAGATCAACTACTACCAAGTCGATTTCAGGTATTTCGTATTGCTTGATTTGCTCTGCATCGCCGGCGTTTTCCCTTCTGTTGAGAATGCCACCGAATACTTTCGGGTGAAGAGTCTTTACGCGTCCTCCTAAGATAGATGGGTAGCCGGTTAAATCTTCTACTGCGGAACATTCATATCCCAACCCTTCGATAAATGATTGTGTTCCTCCTGTCGATAAGAATTTAACACCAGATTTGTTTAGTAGTGAGAGCATTTCTTCAAGTCCTTCCTTGTGGAATACTGAAATCAATGCTGTTTTGATCGTTTTGTTTTCAGCCATTTGTTTGTTACTTTAAGTTCCTTTGTAAATTACTTAAATTGATATGCAAAGATACGATAAAAAATTGGTTTTTCTTTATTGTATCAAAGTATTTTAAGAAAAAGTCACAGTGATTTTATTGTAAAGCAAAAACAATTCATTTAATTTGTGCCGTTTGCGAGAATTGCTTGTGTTCCCGTGTGGGCGGACTCATTTGCAACGAGTTCATTCAGATTGCTGTTGGTTTTGTATAGTAAATAAGTTGTTTGGCTATTGCATTTATGGGTCGATGAGTCAGAGATTGCTGATTTTATAGGCCTTTTCGGGTAATTGGTGTAGAGGATTGTTAATTATCCGGGCTTTTTAAGGCCTTGTGACGGAGACTATGTTTCTGGGATATTTTGCTTTTTTAGTTCAAAATTCCCCCTCTAAATAGTCCACCTCTTGTATTCGTCTTTTTCGGGGTTACGCATTCTTTCAAGCAACCTTTTCTGGGATTAGGTGTTGATTGAACGGAGTAGCTTTTGGTCTTACTGATGCCAAATATCTTGTAGAGCTTGGACAGAAGCTCTAAACCTGCCATATCAAGCATCTTTGTTATGTCACCAGAGGAGCAACTTGACTTGAAGCTACATGTGAAGTACACGGACAGCACGAAGTTCAAACCACTGACCTTCTTGTGGAATGATGGCGTTCACGCAAGTAAGTTTATGGAGAAGTTCCGTGAACTGAAACATATAACGACATTTGAACACCATTGAAACCGTATTTGAATATGCTTCTGACTATATACAATGATGGCAACAGGCGTGCCGATATTACGGAAGCAAGCAGAGCTACAACGTCCTGACCCTTTCTTTCACGCACTACGAGCATATAGCTCTCGATGTAAAGACTATACAGGATTTGTTGGTGTTGTATTTTGCGGATTGATTTACTATTTTTTTAAAAAAATTGAATATTTTCGCTGGAAAATTCGTAAGTTTGCATAGATAATTGATTGTATGAAAAAGATATTTAATTTATTAACATTGGCAATGTTTCTTTTTGTTGCTGTATCGTGTGCCTATAAGCAAGAAAAAGAAACAAATATTGTAACAGTAAGTATTCTACCCCAAAAATATTTTGTTGAAAAAATAGTAGGGGATAAATATGATGTAAAGTGCATGCTGTCAAATGGAGGGAATCCTGAAACTTACGAACCTTCAATGGCTAATATGATGACGCTAGAAAAAAGCGATGCGTATTTTTTTATGGGAAATCTTGGCTTTGAAACTGCTATGCGAGGAAAAATAATTGAGTATAACCCGAATATTAAATGTTATTCAGTTTCAGATGGAATTGAACTGATTAAAGATACTCATGGCCATGGTGATTTTGATCCTCATACATGGACATCTGTTAATAATGTGAAAGTGATAAGCCGAAATATCCTTAAGGCAATGTGTGAACTTGACCCTGACAATAAGGAGTATTATGAAGAGAACTATACTGAATTTAATAAGGAACTGACGGAAATGGAAGTTAAATTTGATTCGTTGCTTGTCAATGTCAAAGGCTCTTCTTTTGTTGTATGGCATCCGTCATTAAGTTATTTTGCTAAGGACTATGGCTTGGAGCAGATTAGTCTTGAAAGTCATGGAAAGGAATCTCCAATAAAGCATATTGAAAAGACTGTTGAATATGCAAAATCAAAGGGAACAAAGGTCTTTTTTATGCAGAAAGATACAGATTCATCTCAAGCGAATGCCGTGAATAAGGAAGTTGGGGCAGAGGTTGTTCCAATCAATCCTCTTGCTTATGAATGGAAAGAAGAAATAGAAAAAATTGCTTATGCACTCTCTAAATAGACAATTGCTGATAAAAGCAGAAGATATTGCAGTTCGTTACGGAGCAAAAACTGCCCTGGAGAACGTTTCTTTTGATATATTTAAGGGTGATTTGGTTGCAATCACTGGTCCAAATGGAGGTGGCAAGAGCTCTCTTATAAAATCAATTCTCAGATTAGTTACGCTTTGTACAGGCAAGATTACATATTTTGAGGGTGGAAAAGAAGTAAATGCACTTTCATTTGGTTACTTGCCGCAGAAAAACAATATCGACAGCCGTTTCCCGATAACAGTTAGGGAAGTTGTCGCATCTGGGCTATATGAGAACAAGGTTAACTTAACTGGGAAGTTTAGTAAAGAGAATTTGGACAGGTTAGATTACATTATGGATTTGATGGGGGTAAAGCGTTTTCAAGACAATGTTATAGGTAGTCTGTCAGGTGGACAGTTGCAGCGAACATTACTTGGAAGAGCATTGATTTCAAATCCAGAAGTAATAGTTTTAGACGAGCCATTATCGTATGTGGATGTTAAATTTGTAAATCAGATATACGAGATAATAGAGAAACTATCTCAAAGAGCAACGGTAATTGTTGTTTCACACGAGATGACTGTATTGTCAAAATTAGCCAACAGACATTGGATAATTGATAAAGAATTAGAAGAATGCCATGCATCAAAGCACTATGTAAAAATAGACTGCGAGTAAGGCATTAGCCATGAAAAACGATTTAATTTTTAGATTCTTATTGGAATTTTAGCGGCATCAGTTTGGGTAATTATATAAAAACTCCCCCGTTAAGGACGAGGGAAAACCTAATGTTTTCACAACGGAATAAATCCTTATTGTGATTTGCTAAATTTTTGTATTGGCAAAGTTAATAAAAATATCTTTAACAACAAGTATATTGCTAAAATTTATTATCTTTGAAAAAATTAATAAAAAGAATAAATACTATGAAAAGAATCTTAGGTTTAGATTTGGGAACAACAAGTATAGGATGGGCTTTAGTAAATGAAGCAGAATCAGAAAAAGAAATATCAAGCATTGTAAAATTAGGTGTTAGGGTAAATCCTTTAACCGTTGATGAAATGTCTAATTTTGAAAAAGGTAAAAGTTTTTCAATTAATGAAGTTAGACGTATCAAAAGAGGAATGAGGAGAAACCTGCAGCGGTATAAATTGAGAAGAGAATTCTTGATAAAATCATTAATCCGTAGTGGAATCATTACGGATGAAACTATTTTGTCTGAATCTCGTCCGTCATCTACTTTTGAGACTTATAGATTAAGAGCCAAGGCTGCTTGCGAAAGAATAGAACTTGAAGAATTTGCGAGGGTCTTGTTGATGATTAACAAGAAAAGAGGTTATAAAAGTAATCGCAAAATTAAGGACGCTGATTCACAGGGTAGTACTATGATTAATAGTATTGATGTAGCCCGAAAATTATATGATGAAGGTTTGACTCCAGGTGAATTATGTAAGGATTTGCTGAAGGATGGGCAAAAGCGTCTACCTGATTTTTATAAGTCTGATTTGCACGATGAGTTTGCAAGAATTTGGCAAAAGCAGAAGGCGTTTTATCCAGAAATTCTGACTGATGAAGCGTATGAAGAGATGCTTAAATCGAATAAGGTTTATGATGTTTTATCAAATTTTGCCAAGTATGAGATAACTAAACCCAAAAAGAAAGAGCCTCTATTGCAAATTTATAGTAATAGAGTTGCCTCTTTGACAAAACAAATATCGATAGAAGATTTGGCTTCGGTTATTTCTTCTCTAAAAGTTCAAATTAATAAGGCAAACGGATATTTAGGTAATATTAGTGACAGAAGTAAGATTTTGCACATCAATAATATTACAGTTGGTCAATTCTTGTTGGATAAGATTAACAATAATCCTAGTGCAAGCATAAAGAACAACGTCTTTTACCGTCAAGATTATTTGGACGAGTTTGAAGTTATTTGGGAGCAACAGGCAAAATATCATGCAGTGCTTACTCCCGAACTGAAGGAAGAAATACGTGATATTATTATATTTTATCAAAGAAAACTTAAGAGCCAGAAGGGATCTGTTGGTTTTTGCGAGTTTGAATCATCTAAGAAAATAGTTAATGGGAAGGAGATTACTATAGGAGCAAAAGTAGCACCATGTTCGCATCCTATTTTTCAGGAATTTAAGATTTGGCAAGTTCTCAATAATTTAGAGGTTTCTTTGGTTGAGCCTGTGTATGCTGAGGCTATATATTCTAATGTATTTGAGTGCTTTGATAATTCTTTCAAGTCTGACGAAAGTAGAAAACTTGAGCAAGAAGAAAAAGAAGTCTTGGCAAGGGAACTTTTTTATAAGGGTGATTTGTCAAAATCTGATGTTTTAAAAATCTTGTTTAAGAAAACTAAGGGTCTTGATCTGAACTTTGATAAAGTTAGTGGTAATAAGACTACGCATGCGATATTTTCTGCTTTTGCCGAATATTTTAATGGCAAAAAGGAGAATACTATTGACTTTAAGAATTCTGCAAATGAAATAGAAAAACACTTTAAGTCTGCATTTGATAAATATAAAATCAATACAGATTTACTAAAGATAGATTTGAGTAAAAGTAATAAGGAGATAGAAAAAGAGTCTTTGTTCAGGTTGTGGCATTTGCTATATTCTTACGAAGGTGATAATTCTGTTTCAGGAGTAGAAAAATTGATTGAGAAGTTGAAAGAATTGTGCAACATTGATAATGATTGTGCAACGATTCTTGCCAATGTTACTTTTGAAAACGACTATGGAAACCTCAGTGTGAAAGCGATGAATAAGATTTTACCATTTATGAAAGAAGGTGAAAGGTATGATCTTGCATGTGCGGAAGCAGGCTATCGTCATTCAAAATCATCTTTGACAAAAGAGGAAATTGAAAACAAGGTTTTGAAAGACAAGTTATCACTCCTTCCGAAGAATAGTTTGCGTAATCCAGTTGTTGAGAAAATTCTTAATCAAATGGTAAATGTAGTCAACTCTGTTATAGATACTTATGGTAAGCCTGATGAAATTAGGGTAGAGTTGGCAAGGGAGTTGAAGAAATCTACAAAGGAGAGAGAGGATTTAAATTCGGCAATTTTAAAAGGTAATAAAGAAAACGAAGCCGTTCGTGAGGTGTTGAGAAAGGAATTTAATATTTCTAATCCAAGCAAGAATGATGTTATTAGGTATAAGTTATATCAAGAACTTAAAGTCAATGGATACAAAACGCTTTACTCAAATAAAAAAATCGATTTGGGTATTCTGTTTAGTAATGAAATTGATATAGAGCATATTATACCGCAAGCAAGATTGCTTGATGATTCATTCTCAAATAAGACGTTGGAGTTCCGTGATGTAAATATTGAAAAAGGAAATAGAACGGCATACGATTATGTTTCTTCTAAATATGGACCTGAAGAATTGGAGGCATATAAGCAGAGGTGCGAAGAAGTATGTAGAGATGGCAAGAAAGCCAAATTTCGTAAATTGATGATGACTGAGGCTGAAATTCCAGATGGATTCATTGAAAGGGATTTGAGGGAGACTCAGTATATTTCCAAAAAAGCATTGGAGATGCTAAATGAGGCATTTAAGACTGTTACTGCTACTACTGGTAGTATTACCGATGAGTTGCGGAATGATTGGCAGTTGGTTGATTTGATGAAAGAGTTGAATCTTCCCAAATATGAAGCATTGGGAGAGGTTCGTGAAATTGAAGATTCAAAAGGTCATAAAAAGAAAGTTATCAACGATTGGACAAAGCGAAATGACCACCGTCACCATGCTGTTGACGCTTTAACGGTTGCCTTTACTAAGAGCGCATTGATACAGTATTATAACTATAAGAATGCTGCGTGGATGGAGGGTCATAAGGGTCATGCGGTTATAAGTGCAATAAAAGCAAAGTATTTTGAGGGAGGAAAGGCAAAGTCTCCAATTCCTCTTACTACGTTTAGGGCAGTAGTTAAGAGAGCTCTTGAAAGTTTGTTGGTTTCTATCAAGTCAAAGACAAAGGTAGTTACTAAAAATAAGAATAGGATAAATAGAAACAATGGTCCATTGGAGCAGAATACCTTAACTCCGCGTGGTGAATTGCATGAGGAGACAGTTCGTGGCCGTATAAAAGTTCCTGTTTGGGAGAATGAGAAAATTGGTGAGGATTTTGATGCTGAAAAGATAAGCAGAGTTGCAGATGTAAGATATAGAATTGCTCTATCAAATAGATTGAAGGAATTCAACAATGATCCAAAGGCTGCATTTACCGGTAAAAATTCTTTAACCAAAAAGCCTATAAATTGTAGGGATGGAGAAACCGTTCCGCAAAAGGTTTTGGTGAAGCATTTTGAAGATGTTTGCACTGTTAGAAAACCTGTTGATGAGAATTTGAATATCGAGAAGGTGGTAGATTCACGAATCCGTCAATTGTTGAAAGATAGGGTGGCGATGTTCAAGTCGCAAAAAGAGGCATTTGCAGATTTGGAAAGTAATCCAATTTGGGTAAATAAGGAAAGAGGTATTGCCTTGAAGAGAGTTACTATTGGCGAAAAACTCGGTAATGCAGTGGCTTTGCATTATAAGAAAAACAAAGATGGTAAATTCATTCTTGACAAGGAAGGGAATAAAATTCCTGTTGACTTCGTTAAGACAGGAAACAATCACCATGCTGTTATTTATCGAGTGCCGCAAAAAGGAAAAGATGGCAAATTAAAATACGATAAAGATGGCAATATTGAGTATGAGATAGTTGATATTGTAGTACCTTTTTATGAGGCTGTTAGAAGAAAGTCAGAAGGTTTGGACGTTATCGATAAAAACTTAAATAAGGAAGAAGGTTGGGAATTCTTGTTCTCAATGAAGCAGAATGAATATTTTGTTTTCCCTAATGAGGAAACAGGCTTTGACCCGACAAAAATAGACTTGAAAGATCCTAAAAATTATTCTGTCATTAGTCCGAATCTATTTAGGGTTCAAAAGTTTTCTAAAGGGGATTATATGTTTAGACATCACTTGGAAACAACAGTGAAAAACGAGTCTAAAGAAATGAAGGATATTTTGTATAAACGTATTAAAAGTTTGAAGCAATTTGAGAATATGGTTAAAGTCAGGGTTAATCATATAGGAGAGATTGTCGATGATAAAGGGCTGTAATTAAAATTCTTCAAGTATGATAAAGAAAACGATTTATTTTGGAAATCCAGTTAATCTGACATTGCGAAATGCGCAACTTGTTATCAGTCAACCAAAGAAGAAAGAGGAGAAAGACTGGTATAGCGAGCATTCGCAAGTTACCCGACCTATTGAAGATATCGGATTGGTTTTGCTTGACAATAAGCAGATTAATATTTCAATTGGTGCTTTATCTGCTTTATTAGAAAATAATAGTGCTATTGTTACTTGTGATTCCAAGAGTATGCCTGTTGGCATGATGCTTCCTTTGTCAGGAAATACAACACAGAATGAGCGGTTCAGGCATCAGTTAGGTGCGTCATTGCCTTTAAAGAAACAACTATGGCAGCAAACGATAAAAGTTAAGATTGCAAACCAGATGTCAGTCCTTGAACGGCATACAAACGAAGAAGTCGGATGTATGAAAGTTTGGAGTGAAAATGTTAAAAGTGGAGATCCTGATAATCTTGAGGCTCGTGCAGCCGCTTATTATTGGAAGAACCTTTTTAAAATACCTGGATTTACTCGGAAGCGAGAAGGAATCCCACCTAATAATCTTTTAAATTATGGTTATGCCATTTTGCGTGCCGTCGTTGCTCGTGGGTTGGTGGCAAGCGGTTTGCTTCCAACATTAGGAATACACCATCATAATAGGTATAATGCATATTGCCTTGCTGATGATATTATGGAGCCATATCGCCCCTATGTTGATGAATTGGTTTTAGAAATTGTACGTAGTGGCTGTAACTATGAAGAGTTGACAAAAGAATTAAAGGCAAAGTTGTTGGTTATACCTACCTTAGATGTTGAGATTGGAGGGAAAAAGAGTCCGTTAATGGTGGCGGTAGGGCAGACAACGGCATCGCTTTACAAATGCTTTTCTGGAGAGTTAAGAAGAATTTTATATCCTGAAATGTAATATCAATGATAGAGAGAATTAGTCAGTATAGGAATATGTGGTTATTTGTATTTTTTGACTTGCCTACGGAAACCAAGCAAGATAGAAAAGCCTATGCCAAGTTTAGAAAAAACTTATTGACAAATGGCTTTACGATGTTTCAATATTCGATATACATTAGAAATTGTCCGAGTTTTGAAAATTTGAATGTCCACATTAAAAGAGTAAAATCATTTTTGCCTGGGTGTGGAAAAATTGTAATTTTTTATGTTACCGAAAAACAATTTGCAAATATGGAGTTGTTTTATGGTAGTAAAAGTCAAAAGATAATGACTGCACCCCAGCAGTTGGAATTGTTTTAACCAAATCGGTCATTAGAGGTTAACACTCTTCCAGCCTTTTGCTTTCTTTTTGTTACTTGCCTCGAAAATCCATTTTGTTCGTTCGTGGGGGACACATTTGCAATGTGTCCCTACAATTAATTGTGTGGTGTTCACTGTGGGGACGCTTTGAATAAAAGCGTCCGCGTTTGCGGAATCAAAAACAATTATATTTGCTGGCTGAAAGCCAAACTATTCATAAGCTGTGGCAGCTCCACAGGATAGCACCACTCAACCAAAAGCACTCTGTAAGAGCAAAGGGTTTTATTGATTGTGCGTGGCGAGGATTGCCTCAAAGTCTTATGGCTTTTAGGTCTACCTCCAACTTATTTTCTATTGAGCCGACAAAAGTTCACAGAAAGTCTAATAACCGATTTGGGTTTAAACAAAAGAACTTGCCAATTGGCAAGTTCTTTTGTTAGGAAACTATACGATTTTTTTAATTCTAAAAACCGTTGTAATTTATTGAAATATAGTGTTTTATGGAGGTTCTGGTGTTTCCTATAAAACAAAGATACAAAAATTTAAGCAAATCACAACTGCATTGTTGCTCCCTGAATAGTGGGCGTAGGTGTTTCCTATAAAACAAAGATACAAAAATTTAAGCAAATCACAACCGGTTATATCATGGTTATTTATCATTGTAAGGTGTTTCCTATAAAACAAAGATACAAAAATTTAAGCAAATCACAACAACAACTGGATAATGATATGAAAGAAATTGGGTGTTTCCTATAAAACAAAGATACAAAAATTTAAGCAAATCACAACGCCTGGCTGACGGCAAAATGAAAGAAGGCGGTGTTTCCTATAAAACAAAGATACAAAAATTTAAGCAAATCACAACAATTCTCACACCTCTATCAGCGATTGTGTCGGTGTTTCCTATAAAACAAAGATACAAAAATTTAAGCAAATCACAACTAAACACGCACCTGCCTACCGACGTGCCCGGGTGTTTCCTATAAAACAAAGATACAAAAATTTAAGCAAATCACAACACCATGCAGAATCCAGTCGTTACTACTCCCGGTGTTTCCTATAAAACAAAGATACAAAAATTTAAGCAAATCACAACAGGTAAACCTGAGACTATAGGTTACTCATCGGTGTTTCCTATAAAACAAAGATACAAAAATTTAAGCAAATCACAACGGTAATTTTGATAGGTCCTAAACCAATTTGGTGTTTCCTATAAAACAAAGATACAAAAATTTAAGCAAATCACAACTTCAATGCTCTTGCGCATAACGCGGTCGGCGGTGTTTCCTATAAAACAAAGATACAAAAATTTAAGCAAATCACAACACAGAGGTTAACACCATCGAAAAGCACAAGGGTGTTTCCTATAAAACAAAGATACAAAAATTTAAGCAAATCACAACTATGAGGTCACCTGGAGTATCAGCTAAAATGGGGTTTCCTATAAAACAAAGATACAAAAATTTAAGCAAATCACAACTATATTGTACCTGGACTTAATTCTGGTCCGGTGTTTCCTATAAAACAAAGATACAAAAATTTAAGCAAATCACAACTGACTTCATACGCACTACGTATTTATACCAGGTGTTTCCTATAAAACAAAGATACAAAAATTTAAGCAAATCACAACAATGCATGGTGTTGCTCAAATTCAAGCAACGGTGTTTCCTATAAAACAAAGATACAAAAATTTAAGCAAATCACAACATAAAAAAGCTGAAGAGTTTGAGGTTGGTGGTGTTTCCTATAAAACAAAGATACAAAAATTTAAGCAAATCACAACTTGAACGCATATTCGCCGGATTGGTCAAATGATGTTTCCTATAAAACAAAGATACAAAAATTTAAGCAAATCACAACTGTTACCGTTCCATGTGGACGTTGCAAATAGATGTTTCCTATAAAACAAAGATACAAAAATTTAAGCAAATCACAACTTATGTTAATTTTGTCCTTGTCTTTTTTGAGATGTTTCCTATAAAACAAAGATACAAAAATTTAAGCAAATAATAAATTAGAATTTCAGTAAAAGTCCGTTTGTAGTGCTATTTCCTATATAATGACATGTCATATTTAATGATAAGATGCAGATTTAATGTTTTATATCTTCATTTTTTCGGAGATTATTACGCCGGCGATTGTGAGTGCACATCCAATATAGCCAATAAGTGTAACCGGTTCATTGAGAATTAAAATAGAGGCAACGAGTGTTACTACCGGTGAGAAGTACAGGTAATTTGATGCCCTTGATGCTCCAAGATTGTTTATTGCTTCATTCCACATGATGTATGCAAGCATAGAGCATATAAGTCCAAGGAAAAGAATATGCCCCCAAACGGCAGCGTCTTTTAGAATAGCAAAATCCATAAAGTGACCTTGAAATGCAAGAAATGGAATTGCTGTTACGATTCCATAGAAAAAGAGTTTACGTGTGATAAAAAGAGTTTCATATCTTGCATTTAGTCGCTTTACGACGATGCAGTAAATCGCAAAACTAAGAGCCGCTGCTATTGACAGAATGTCGCCAAGTGGTTTTACCTGAATGTTGGACGAACTGTTGAATATTACGCATGCAACACCGATAAAAGCAACTATGGAGCCTAATATAAATCCTTTTTTCAGTTGCTCTGTCTTATACATTATTTTTGTAAGAATAACAGTGAGTATGGGAGACAATGTTACAAGCAGGGATACATTGGTTACAAGAGTATATTGCAGTGCGGTGTTTTCTCCGATGTAATATATTGATCCTCCGCAGAGTCCGCATATCAAGAATAGTGCTTCATCTTTTATTGAATCGGAAAATAGTTTTTTCCCCGTCAGAAAGAGTAAGACAATGTAGGCAATGGCAAAGCGGATAATATATATTTCAGTTGGCTGTATCCCTGCATCAAGAAGTTTGCTCGTAGAGATAAATGAAACACCCCATACAACGCCAACGAACAATGCCAACAGGTGGTAGAGGAAGTTTGTATTGCTTTTATTCGTAATATTTGTAATGTTCATAAGGCTATCACAATTTGGAATAACATAGGCAAAGTTATATAATTTCGTTTGAAGAAACTAAAATTCCGTTATAATTATTTTTTTCTACTCAATTGATGTATTAACTTTGCAGTAGTATGACGACAGACGATAAAACTGTTATAGTAGCGAGAAACAAATTAATAGAGTATCTCGATAATAAGCGGATGCGCAAGACACCGGAGCGATTCGCTATTCTTGATGTCGTCTATTCCCGCAAAGACCATTTTAATGTAGAAACAATAGTTGATGAAATGCAGGCAAGGTCATTTTATGTCAGCCGTGCAACTGTATATAATACAATGGAGTTGTTTTGTGCATGTGGTATAGTTCGAAAGCATCAGTTTGGAACTCGTGAGGCATTATACGAGAAGATAGTTAGTTCAGGAAACCATCATCATCTTATCTGTTCCGATTGTGGAAAGATCAAGGAGGTTAAGGATTCTGAACTGCTTAAGTATATTGGTATGCAAAAGTACGGTGCATTTAGTGTGTCGTACTTTTCGCTATATGTTTATGGCATATGTTCCGCTTGTATGCGTCGCAAGAAAAAATTGGAAAGAGAAAATAAACATAAAAAATAGATTTTTATTATGAAAGTTGATGTCCTTTTGGGTTTACAATGGGGTGATGAAGGAAAGGGTAAGGTAGTTGACGTACTTACTCCGAGGTATGATGTAGTTGCAAGATTTCAAGGTGGCCCGAATGCAGGTCACACTCTTGAATTTGAAGGAAAGAAGTATGTCCTTCGTTCCATTCCTTCTGGAATATTCCAGCATGGACAAGTAAACGTTATTGGGAATGGTGTTGTCTTGGATCCAGTATTGTTCAAGGAAGAGGCAGAGGGCCTTTTGCAATCAGGAGTGGATATTCGTAAAGTCTTGAAAATTTCAAGGAAAGCGCATTTGATTTTGCCAACGCATCGTCTTCTTGATGCAGCCAATGAGCAAAGAAAGGGTGCTTCTAAGATTGGTACTACAGGAAAGGGAATTGGCCCGACTTATACCGACAAGATTAGTAGAAACGGTTTGAGGGTCGGTGACGTATTTGAAAATTTCAAGGAGAAATATGAGGCGGCAAAGGCTAAGCATTTAGATACTCTTGCAGCATTTGGAGTAGAGGCTGATGTTACAGAGTTAGAGGCTAAATGGCTTGATGCTATAGAATATTTGAAGCAGTACGATATTATTGATAGTGAATTTGTAATTAATGGATATCTTAATGAAGGAAAGTCTGTTTTGTGCGAGGGTGCGCAAGGAACTATGCTTGACGTTGATTTCGGTTCTTATCCGTTTGTTACTTCCTCAAATACTATTTGTGCTGGTGCTTGTTCAGGTCTTGGTGTCGCTCCAAATAGGATAGGTGAAGTCTTTGGTATCTTTAAGGCATACTGTACGCGCGTTGGCAGCGGTCCTTTCCCTACAGAATTATTTGATGAAACAGGAAAGAAAATTCGCGATATAGGTCACGAATATGGCGCAGTAACTGGTCGTGAGCGTCGTTGCGGCTGGATTGACCTTGTTGCTTTGAGATATGCTATTATGCTTAATGGTGTTACTCAGTTGATTATGATGAAGAGCGATGTCCTTGATACTTTTGAGACAATCAAGGCTTGCGTTGCATATAAAATCAATGGAGAAGAAACACGTAATTTCCCGTTCTCTATAGAGGAGGGAATTGAACCTGTTTACAAGGAAATTAAAGGTTGGAATGTTGATATGACTTCTGTTAAGTCAGAAGATGAGTTCCCTCAAGAATTTAAAGACTATGTTGCATTTTTGGAAAGGGAGTTGAATGTTCCAATTACTATTTTGTCTGTAGGCCCTGATAGAGAGCAGACAATCGTAAGAGAAAGAAAATAACTATAAATATATCCGATACTATGGCAACTGTAAAACCTTTTAGAGGCATAAGACCTCCAGTAGAGCATGTAACAAGTGTTGCGTCTCGCCCTTATGACGTTCTTAATTCAGAGGAAGCAAGAAAAGAGGCAGCGGGTAATAACAAATCATTATATCACATAATTAAGCCCGAAATTGATTTTGAGCCGGGTATTGATGAGCATGACCCGATTGTATATGAAAAAGCGGTTGAAAACTTTAATAAGTTTCAGAAAGAAGGCTGGTTAAGACAGGACGAAAAACCGTGTTACTATATTTATGCCCAAACAATGGATGGTAGAACTCAATATGGTTTTGTAGTTGCTGCAAGTGTCCGTGATTATATAGAAGGTCGCATAAAAAAACATGAATTAACCAGACGGGATAAGGAAGAAGACCGAATGAAGCACGTCAGAATTAATAAGGCGAATATCGAACCGGTTTTCTTTACCTTCCCTGACAATGCGGATTTGGAAGCAGTGTTGAAGTCCGTAATTGCAGAAAAACCGGAATACGACTTCACAACGGAAGATAATATAGGTCACCATTTTTGGGTAATTAGCGATGATGCTCTTGTTGAAAAAATAACTGAGGGTTTTGCTGAAATACCGAATTTGTATATTGCAGACGGTCACCATAGAAGTGCTGCAGCGGCACTCGTTGGCGATGAGATGGCGAAGCAGAATGCCAACCATACAGGTAATGAGGAATATAACTATTTCCTTGCAGTGTGTTTCCCAGCATCGCATCTGAATGTTATCGACTATAATAGAGTTGTTCGAGACTTGAATGGCTTGACACCTTCGGAGTTCCTATGCAAACTGGAAGATAACTTTGTTGTTGAAGATAAAGGTGAAGAAATCTATAAGCCTAATGCTTTGCATAATTTTGCTCTTTACATGGAGGGAAAATGGTATTCATTGACAGCAAGACCAGGAAGGTATAATGACAATGATCCAATTGGTGTGCTTGATGTTACCATTTCTTCAGACTTAATATTGCGTGATATTCTCGGTATAACCGACTTGAGGTCTGACAAGAGAATTGATTTTGTTGGCGGTATAAGAGGTTTGGGCGAGTTGAAGCGCCGAGTCGATAGTGGCGAGATGAAAATGGCTTTGGCTTTATATCCTGTAACTATGCAGCAGATTATTGACATTGCTGATACGGGAAATATAATGCCTCCGAAAACAACATGGTTTGAGCCAAAGTTGCGTTCGGGTCTGGTAATTCATAAATTGGATGAATAAAGTTTGATATGAAAACTGTTGCTGATTTTTGTATTTTAGAAAATACGAGGATAAACGACAATTATTCTTTGATGAAAATTGTACCGTCTGACGGCAAACCTTTGTTGGAATGCCGTCCTGGGCAATTTGTTGAAATAGAAAGTCCGGATTCAAAGACAACATTTCTACGCCGTCCTATTTCAATTAATTATATTGATGTGGATAATAACTGTTTATGGTTATTGATAAGGAATGCAGGCGAAGGAACAAAGCACCTTATGGAAATGCATGAAGGTAGAATTGTAAGTGTTGTCTATCCATTAGGAAAAGGATTCACTATTCCGAATAATGTAAATGAAAAATTACTCCTTGTTGGAGGTGGAGTAGGTGTTGCTCCTCTATATTATTTGGGAACAGAATTGAAAAAGTTGGGATGCGAAGTTAATTTCCTTCTTGGCGCAAGAAGTAAGGCTGATTTGCTTGAACTTGATCTATTCAGCAAGGTTGGAAATGTATTTGTTTCTACCGATGATGGTTCCTTTGGAGAGAAAGGACTTGTAACACAAAATTCCGCGTTGGCGAGGGAATGGGATAGTATATACTGCTGTGGCCCTATGCCAATGATGAAAGCGATAGGTGCTTTTGCTGCTAAAAACAGTATCAACTGTGAAGTATCGCTTGAAAACAAGATGGCTTGTGGTGTTGGTGCTTGCCTATGTTGCGTTGAAGATACCGATAAAGGCAATGTATGTGTTTGTAAAGATGGTCCGGTATTTAATATAAAGCAATTGAAATGGCAGATTTAAAAGTTAGGATTAAAGATTTGCAACTGAAAAATCCGGTGATGACGGCATCTGGAACTTTTGGTTATGGCGAAGAATATGCTGATTTTGTTGATCTAAACAAACTTGGGGGCATTATAGTAAAAGGAACTACAATTAATCATAGAGAGGGAAATATGTACCCTCGTATGGTCGAAACCCCGTCTGGAATGTTAAATGCTGTGGGCCTTCAGAATAAAGGAGTCAACTATTTCATAAGCGATATATATCCTCGTATCAAGGATTTGGATACTGAGGTTATTATAAATGTTTCAGGGGCGAAAATTGAGGATTATGTTGCTGTTTGCGAGAAGGTAAACGATTTGGATAATATTCATGCAATAGAGGTTAATATCTCTTGTCCTAATGTAAAGCAGGGAGGAATGGCTTTCGGAACAACTTGTGCAGGTGCCGCAAGCGTTGTTAAGGCTGTTAGAGAAGCATACGATAAGACTTTGATTGTGAAATTATCACCAAATGTGACAAACATTGCAGAGATAGCAAGAGCGGTAGAAGCAGAAGGAGCGGATAGCGTTTCTCTTGTAAATACATTCTTAGGAATGGCTATCGATGTTGAAAAAAGAAAACCTTATCTATCAACAGTAACAGGTGGTTTGTCTGGACCTTGTATCAGACCTATAGCGGTGAGAATGGTTTACCAAGTTGCTCAAGCGGTAAAAGTTCCAGTTATTGGTTTGGGCGGAATAATGAACGGTCGTGATGCCATTGAATTCCTTTTAGCAGGAGCAACTGCTGTTCAGGTGGGCACAGCGAATTTTGTAGATCCGTCTGTAACTGGTAAAATAGTCGATGAAATAGAAGAGTACCTTAACCGCCATAATATTTCATCAATAAACGAAATAATCGGTGGCTTACAAGTGTAAGACGGTAATTTATATTTTAATACTTAAACTTTTATATCATGATAACTCTGACGTCTTCGCAATTGGAGGCTGTTGATGCTTTCAAATCCTTTATAGGAGGTTCTACCCAGGTTCTAATGCTTAAAGGAGCCGCGGGTACGGGTAAAACAACATTGGTGGCAGAGTTCTTAAAAATATTAGATAGTATGTCCTGCCCGTATGCTTTAATGGCACCAACGGGTAGGGCTGCTTATATTATAGGCTCGAAGACGAATAGATTGGCTACGACAATTCACAGGGGAATTTATGAATTGACAGGTCTAGTTTCGGATTCTAATGCAGAAGAGGCATTATTTGCAAAATATACATTGAGAAAAAATGAATCATCACAAAGGATGGTTTATATTATAGATGAGTCGTCGATGATTTCAGATGCCTTTTCGGAGAATGAAGCATTCTCTTTTGGTTCTGGCTGCTTGCTTTCAGATCTAATGTCCTTTGCGGAAAATAGAAAAATTGTTTTTGTTGGTGACTACGCCCAGCTACCACCTGTTGGTATGAACTTTTCTCCTGCTATGGATGAAGATTATATTGCGAAAAAATTCGGTTGCAAGGTGTCGGTTGTTATGCTTAAAGAAGTGTTGCGACAGTCTGGAAAAAGTACAATTTATGCAAATGCTAAAAAGATTCGTGATAGTATAGAGGCGAAAACTTTCATAGAGTTTAAACTTGAAGAAGGTGAGGATTGCATTGCTGAAAATGTTGACTTGCTGAAGCCTTATTTTGATTCGTCGGAAGCGAAGCCGAATGTGCGGTCTGCTATTATAACTTATAGTAACCGTCAGGCGCTGCTTTATAATACTGTTGTTAGAAGGCATTACTATGGGGAAGATGTTAACCGTTTAAGAGTAGGGGATTTATTGATGATTGCGAGAAACAATTATGCTTATGATACTGAACTTTTTAATGGCAATATAGTTCAGGTGGAATCATGCTCATCGCAGGTTGATACTCACTGTGTTACGGTTAAGATTAAAGGCGGTAAGACTGAAAAAGTTAAGTTGCAATTTAGGAATGTAACAATCAAGTTTGCAAGTAACAATGGAGTTACTTCATTAAATGTTATTCTTTTAGATAATTTTCTTGATGATCCGTCAGGTTCGATAGGTGGAATATTGAGCAGGGCATTGATTATTGATTTTGAAAAAAGACTTCCTCCAGAAATTGCTAATAATATGCCTGAAATCAGGTCTGCCTTGCGCTCAAAAAAGAAATTAACGGAATGGCAATTACGTGTTTATAATAATTATCTAAATCGTTTACGAGAGGATAGATATTATAACGCTTTGATTTGTAAATATGGTTATGCGATGACGTGCCACAAGGCTCAAGGCGGAGAGTGGGAGAATGCTTTTGTTGATATGTGCAGATATGGAGGATGCTCAAATGAGGACTATTTTAGATGGGCTTATACGGCAATCACGCGTGCAGGAAAGCGGCTATGGATTTACCGTTCTCCTGATTTTGACTATATTAGTAAACTTGTTGTTGACGATATAGCCAAGTCTTCCGATTTGAAAATAAGTACTTATTCTGGAGATTCAGACTTCCGCAATTCGCGTTTTGCCAGAATTGCAGAATTGAGCGAAAAATATGGTATTACTGTAACTGAAGACAGGTCAAGAGATTATCAACATCGGATTTCTTTTGCAAATAACGAAGAAACATCTATATTTGTACTGTGGTATAAGTTGACGGGGTACAGCAATAAGGATGTTGTCCAGAAATGTGGTTCAGGAGATTTTCAAGAATTATGTCAAAAAATTATTGATGATTCTTATTTTCCTGGGAAAGTGCCATTTGTATGCCCTGAGCGACCTTTTGCCGAAAAGTTAGTGGACTATATAAAGTCTATATTAGAGGAACTTGATATCGTTTTGCTTGACATTAAGCAGGGGCAATATCAGGATGTTTTCCATTTGAAAACGGATGGCTTTGCGATAGTTGTCTTGTTTTATACAGGCAAAGGAAATTATACACACATGAGTTTGGTTAGTTCATTGGGCTCAGATGACTCCAAACTTGAAGCTTTAAGAAGAAAATTTTTATAATACCAATAATATGACAATACCAGAAATTAATCAATTGCGTAAGAACGGGAATGTGGAAGATGCATATAGGGAGTGTAAGGCTCTTTTGAATCAGTCCCCAGACGATAGGGGTACAAGAATTTGTATGGCATGGTGCTTGAAGTCCCTTTCTGAAATTGCGTCTAAAAATAAGGAATACGATAGATTTATAGACCTGCTGAAAGAACTTGCCAACTTGCAACTGGAAGAAGTTGGAGAAAATTCAATGGCAAATCGTTTTGCTTGGGATTTGCGTATGCTTTTTGATTCAATGAAATTTGAACCTGAAAAATTGGTCGGAATTGCTGATAGAATTGTTGAGATTTTGCCAAAATTGTGTTTCTTAAAGCCTAATAAGTATTATTCAATGCTTGCTGATTCTTTTCTAAAGGTCAAGGGAAGACAAGGTACTGTTTGGCTTCGCTTTTACGATTTTATGAACTGGTTCGGTTTCGATAACTTCAGTGATGAGGACTATAAGAAAATTCAAATTAAAGACGGTAAAAGCATTATTTCTTTAGTAGAACGAGTATATAGCGCATACTATAAAGTTTTGAATGCACTATTTATAAGCGGTGCGGTTGATGATGAAAAAATTAAGAATCATTTAGATAAACTTGATGAGTTGAATGAAAAGCATCCGGAATATCAATATACATTATATCACAAAGCCTTACTACTTTTAATGATAGATAAGAAAGAAGATGCGATTCAGGCAATTCGTCCTTTTGTAAAGAAAAAACGTAATGACTTCTGGGTATGGGATGTTCTGGGTGATGCTATTGACGATGATGAGTTGAAATTATCATGCTATTGTCGTGCGCTTTCGTGTAAGGCAGAGCCAAAGTTTCTTGGAAAGGTTAGAATAAAGACTGCGAAAGTTATGCATACTTTGGGCTTTGATGGTAATGCAAGGACCGAAATTCGCCTGTTGCATAAAGTTTACGAAGAAAATGGCTGGAACACCCCAAAAGAGGCTCTCGAAATAAAGAAACAGCAATGGTATCAGGCAGCAACTGCATCTGATTCAAATTTAGACTTTTACAAGTCTCATCTTGGAGAGTCTGAAGAATTTCTATTTATTGATACACCAGAAATGCCGATTTTGATAACTCGTGTTAATAAAGAGAAACATATTTGTAACTTTGTTGATTCTGAGAGAAATAGGGGATTCTTTTCTACTAAAAAGTTAAAAGGTAAATTCTTTGAAAATAATGTCATATTAGCACGGGTTGAAAAAGAAAACGACTGTAAGATTTCCAGATTGTTGACTTGGAGAAAGGTTGATAATTTGTTGCCATACGAAGGTGTGTTCTTTAAAACTATTGATGGCTATATCAAAATAAAAGAAGGTAAGAACTTTGGATTTGTCGGAGATATATTTGTTGATGAGTCGTTGCTAAAAGACAATGTCGTAGCAGGAGAATATGTAAGTGTAAAGGCAGTAATTACGTATAACCAAAAGAAGGATTCTTGGTGTTGGCGTGCGATTGCTTTACGAACAACTTAATTTCCTATGCTTTCACCTTTCACTATCTTTTGATAAGATAGGATGCGGTTCGTCATAGTCAAATTAAAAAACTTCGTTTTTTATTTGCCTCTGCGCTCTCCTTTCACTATCTTTGAGGTGCCGTACAACGGAACGGACAACAACGACTATGTGGACGGACAGGGATTGCTTTTAGCATTATCGGCTGCACTCGGAAATCTGCAAACAAGTTTGCATTTCGCTCGTTGGCTCGATAATTCTGCTGCGACGACGCTTCTCCCGAAGCAGCACAAGCCCGTGCCCTGGCACTGGAAAACAACTTCCAGGATCCGGACGCATACGAGAAGTTGCAGTTCTACTACCATACCGACCACTTGGGCAGCAGCAGCTACATCACCAATCTGGACGGCGAGGTGGTTCAGCATATCGAGTATGTTCCTTTCGGTGAGGTGTTCGTTGAGGAGCGCAACAACATTTGGAATACGCCTTATCTTTTCAATGCGAAGGAATTCGATGAGGAGAAA
>UQLZ01000006.1 GCA_900541935.1 uncultured Prevotellaceae bacterium
ATTTTGTCCTTATAATAAGTAGTAATTTTTGTAACGCTTATTTAGGACTAGTCACTCCGCGGATACACTTACAATGTATCCCCACAGACATTTGATATTCAATATGTTGCACAAATTAAGTGTAGGGACATTTTGAAAAAACGTCCATGATCGCGTAATCAGAAACAAATTTTCGATTTATCCGTCCACGGGCTGAAAGCCCAACGGTTCACCAGCCTGGGGCAACGCCCCAGGAAAGCATCACCCAACCAAATGACGCTCTGTAGGAGCAATGGGTTTTATAGATTGTGATTGCTAAAGAAAATAATGTAACAGAAATGTCAAAAGATTTTGATATCAAATTTCCGACTGTTGAAATAGATATATAGACGAACGAATCTATTTTGTTTTTGAAGGAGAAGAAGATTTTAACAACTTAATAGAAAAGCTAAACTATCAAGAAATCTTGAATCAATTATTAAAGACCAAAAGCAACGAAGATTTATTTAATTAAGTCTTTATAATATGTTCTATTAAATTTAAGATGAAGCATTAAAAATGCTTTCTTAAGCAATATCAGGGCTGCGTAGATTAAAATCATACGCAGCCCTGATTGTTTATTTTAACAAATCTTTTACTATCTCTTTTGCGGCGGTTTCGGCGCTGTCATTAGTACCCAAACGCTCGGATATCTTTCTATACCCTGCATCCATTTTCCTCCACTGCGGGGAATCATAGAGCAACGGTTCTAGTTCTTTTGCTATTGCGTCTGGCGTACATAGGTGCAACAGCATTTCTTTAACCACTTCCTCATCGGCAATAAGGTTAGGCAACGAAACGTATTTCACTTTCAGAATCTTTTCGAATAACTTATAAGCCAACTTTGAACCATTTGCACGATAGCAAACTATTTGCGGCGTTCCAATTATTGCTGTTTCAAGAGTTGCCGTTCCAGAAGTAACAAGGGCAACCGCTGACTGCGCTACCAAATCAAAAGTATTTCCCTCAATCATAACAGGCTTGGCATTAATACCTTTCGCCTTCAACGCTTCTGCATAAAATTCCTTGTCAATATTGGGGGCAGAAGCAATAACAGGCTGGAAATTGGCAAATCTCGCTGCTGCCTGATACATTATCGGCAAATTGTTGCGGATTTCCCCCACGCGGGACCCTGGCAACAAAGCGATTATAGGCCGGCGGTCTGCAGTGCCTGCTCGCTGCAATATCTCCTCAAAGGAAAGGAAATGCCTACGGGCTTCTGCTATCTCATTGGCTGTTGGGTTGCCAACATAATCAACCTGATAGTTATGCCGCTTATAAAACTCTGTCTCAAATGGCAATATAGAGAAAACCTTATTAATATACTTCTTTATATCCTTTACCCTATACTCCTTCCAAGCCCATACTTTAGGTGAAATGTAATAGTATGTCTTTATCCCCTTAGAATGCGCATACTTGGCGATTTTAAGGTTAAACGAAGGGTAATCGATAAGTATAAGGGCATCGGGCTCAAACTCGTCAATTGCCTTCTTTGTTGCTTTCATATTTCCTAAAATCTGCGGCAGGTGACGCAAAACCTCGGAAAATGCCATATAAGCCATTTTCTTGTAATGGATAATCGGAGGCACTCCTGCAGAGGCTTCCATAAAGTCACCGCCAAGATATCGAACTCCGCTTTCGGATCATTTGCTTTCAGCGATGCTATCAGTCTGCCAGCATGCAGGTCACCCGACGCCTCGCCTGCTATTAGGAAATATTTCATATCGTGAGAATATAAAAAACGGGCAAAGGAGAAATAGTTACCCCTGTTGCCCGTAGTATTTGTTTTAAATTATTTCTTGTTTGCAATCATATAAAGTGCAATCTGAACTGCATTCAATGCAGCACCCTTCTTGATTTGGTCACCAACGAGCCAGAAAGAAAGTCCGTTATCGTTAGTAATATCCTTGCGGATACGGCCAACATAAACAGGATCTTCGTTTGCAACAAAAAGTGGCATTGGATATTCCTTATTTTCAGGATTATCAACAACAACCAAGCCCTTGCCAGCCTTGAAAGCTTCTCTTGCCTGCTCAACAGAGATTGGTTGCTCTGTTTCCAACCAGATAGCCTCACTGTGGGCACGCATTACTGGCACTCTGACACACATTGCACTAACGTCAAGATTTGGAGCATGCATGATTTTCTTTGTTTCATGGAACATCTTCATCTCCTCTTTTGTATATCCGTTTTCAGTGAAAACATCGATATGAGGGATAACGTTGTATGCCAACTGGTATGCAAATTTCTCAACTTTAGGCTCCTTTCCTTCAGCAATATCCTTATATTGTTGGATTAGTTCATCCATTGCAGCAGCACCAGCACCGCTCGCAGCCTGATATGTTGCAACATGAACGCGGCGAATTGGAGAAATGTCATTGATAGCCTTAAGAGCAACAACCATTTGGATTGTTGTGCAGTTCGGGTTAGCAATGATATTGCGAGGCGTATTAAACGCATCTTCACCGTTAACTTCCGGAACAACCAAAGGAACGTCCTCATCCATACGGAAGGCACTTGAATTGTCAATCATTATAGTACCATACTTAGTGATTGTTTCCGCAAATTCTTTTGAAGTGCCAGCTCCTGCTGATGTAAATGCAATATCGATACCTTTAAAATCGTCATTGTGGCAGAGTTCTTTAACCTTATACTCTTTACCTCTAAAGGTATATGTTCTTCCTGCACTGCGTTTTGAACCGAATAGATGCAACTCATCTATCGGGAAATTTTGCTCGTCAAGAACTCTTAAAAACTCTTGACCTACGGCTCCACTGGCCCCAACAATAGCGATTTTCATCTTCTTAATTTTTTCTTTAATTTTATCAATCATCAAAATTGTTTGCAAAGTTACTCAAAATCATACAATTAAAACAACTTATTTGGAGAAAAATAATTTTTATTGTTTTTTTCAATAAAAAAATTGCAGAAAAATTTGCAAAAACAAAAATTACGCATTAACTTTGCACTCGCAAAACAGCAATGGTGTGGTAGTTCAGTTGGTTAGAATACATGCCTGTCACGCATGGGGTCGCGGGTTCGAGTCCCGTCCGCACCGCAAAAAGACCGAGTTATCTCGGTCTTTTTTTATTTGTAATAATGTGCTACATATTTTTATGGGCAACCGTTTGCTACCACTTTTGCAATATTACAAGAACTGGCTCTTTGCTCTCGTGCGAGGCGGCTCGATTAAAAACAAACCCTATATTAACCTTACACCAATTTCATACAGCAGTTTGTGAATTTTATTCTAACTGCGCAGACGATATCCAAAATATTTTACCTATTCACAAAAAATGGGTTGCATCAAAAAATTGACACAACCCATTTACTAATTTACCTAATTTTTACTTCTTAAATTCCTTCAATTCCTTAATGCCATTGATACCAAATACTTTCATCAAATCACCTTTTACAGTAATCTTCTGGCCAAGCATTTTTGGGTTATCCTGCAAGTTAAGAGCGTCGCGGATTGGACCAGAGGAGAAGCCTACAGAGTAGCATTTAGTAACATCCTTAACATCTGGAGAATCTGCTACAAGAACATTAAGTCTCTTTGCCCCTTCGCTGTCGAACACAGCAGAAGATGCAGCGTCAGATGTAGAAGCGTAACCAACAATATAACCAGTAGCCCAAACATCATTACCGGCTACGCCTCCAATAATGTCGGCTGCCGTATAAGGCTTTTCAAGAGAGCCGTCATTATCAGAAACGATAGGAGCATCAGCACCCTTCTTACCTACAAGAACGTCGTCAATACACCAAGTTGCATATTCAGCATCTTCTGTTGCCTGATATCTCCAACCAATCCAGATTTTGCCAGAGTATGCACTCAAGTCGATATTACCAGAGTTCACCCACTCACTATAACCTGAACTTGGAGCAACTGGCAACTTAACGTTAAGTTTAGTCATCTGACAGTTAGGATCAGCAGGATTGTTTGAAGTAAGGACGTATACTTCGAAAACAGACGTTTTGTTACCATAACCATTCACTTGAGCACGGAAGTTAAGCACCTTTTCAGCAAGTCCGCTAACATTGATAGCAGGAGTTATCAACCAAGTATCAAAAGGAGCCTTACCCTTAAATCCAGTAACAGAAGCATAGGTATTGTTGTCCTTGTCAAAAAACTTCAAGAACCAGTCCTTGTTACCTTTAACCCTTTGCAAAGTCCAGCCTTTAGCAACAAGATTATTGATTTCGTTTGAATATGTGTCAAAGTTTTCATCAATAGAAGTTACTGCAGCAATGCTTGTGAAGATAAATTCGCCTGCAGAACCGCCGTTGCCAGTGATACCAGCCATACCGTAAACCTTTTCCAAGTTACCCTTCAATGATATTTCAGCACCAAGGTTATCAGGACTAACTGGCAAATTCACTTTTTCTCTCAACTCAGAGCCTTGAACCAAGTCCATAACGATACACTTAGTATAATCATTAACATTAGGGGCGTCAGCAATAACGATAGTGTTAGGCAATGTAAACGGAGCCTTCCACTCAATGTCACTGTTAGAAGTGATTTCAGACTTACCAGGAGCCAAAGCACCTACAATATATCCTTTCACCCAACCGCTCTTGCCTTGACCTTGTGCAGCAATAGCAGAAGCAACACTAAACGGTTTGAATTCAGAGCCTTCTTCTGGTTCTGGGAAATCGCAGTCTTCGTATGAGCGCAAAGTCAACTGCCAACTGCCATTGAAATATCCAAGAATACCAGTAACAGAACCTTCGCCAACAGGAAGAGTCTTTGAATAGAAATTAGCGTAACCGCTTGTACGAACAGCAAGAGTTGCATTTCCATCAGTGATGTTTTGTGACTTAGTCACCTCTTCTTCAGCGAATGTAGCCTTACCACCGTTTTCAAACTTAACGTTTTCAAATCGAACGAGTTGGCTTTGCATCTTGATAATACCTTCTTTTGTTGTTGGCAATTCTCCAATCGTTGTTACAATAGTATTTATTTTGTCAGGCTCCGGCATGCCATTAGGCTGAGCGTGTAGTTTGAAATGCTCAAGAGGCATAAATGTTGTTTGCCAACCGAATTGCTCCTTATATTCCGGCATACCAAACTGCTGCAATCCTGCATATTTACCGATATACATGTCAGTAACGTCGATAACGATTTCCTGACCTGGTCGATAGAATGTGTAAAGACTGTTTTGGTTAATAGAGAACGTGATTGCCGCTGTTTCGTCTTGGATAACGAGATTCTTGTAAACATTACCAGCCTCGTCAGAAGAAATCACACGACCTTTGATGACAACGTGCTCTCCACTTGCCGTTAAGCCAACAGTATCAACACCATTGTTGTCATCAAACCAATACTGGTTCTTCAAGTCATAGATAGAGGTATTTGCCTCAATGGTTGCTTGCGGAACATACATCGGAGGGGTATCCCAATCATCTTCGCAGCTTGTGATACCTGCCGCAGCGAAAAGCAACGCTGTAAGATATAATTTAAAGTGTTTCATATCTTTATTTTTCTTTTATTGTTATCGTTTGTGTTAGAATCTGATACCCACGTTGGCAAATACTTTGATGCCTTGTGTGTAGTAATATTTATTGGCGTATTTATTAACATCATAGTTTGTATAGTCAAACCTGTTTTGTTGGAAACCGCCTGTCTGAATATTTTTCTTGTTGAGAATATTGTTTACGCTCAAGTTAAAATTAAGAGAAAGTTTGCGGTTAATATAGATAACCTTACCAACGCTCGCGTTTAGCAAGAATACATCTCTCAACTTTTCCTGACGAGTAATTTCCTCTATCTTGTCATAGAATTGCTGCTCATTTTCAACAAAAGAACTCAAACCTTCCATTTCCATGTGGCGGAGAGGAGAAAGTTGGATATAGGCATCACCCATCCAAACAGCATTCAACTCAAGGAACCACATCTTCGGGGCATTGTAGTTCAAAGATAGCGAACCTGCTGTCTGAGGCACTCCGCTAACATAATAGTTCTTCAAATAAACAGTATTCATCTGGTCTTCGATAGCACCGTTTTCAGCACTTCTTAGTGCAGTTGGACGGTTCTTATACTGATATTTTGAGATTGTTCCGGCAGCAGTCAATGTCAAATCAGGAAGAATCTTGTAAGCAATACCCAACTCAACACCTTTGTAAGTTTTATCAACCCCTGTCAAAGCATAGTTTACAAATGTTGACAAACCATCGTCGTAGAATGCTGTCCTTTCAACTGCATCGTAGAAATTAGTCCAGAAACCGGTAATTGCACCGTGGAACTTTTGATAACTGAAAGTATAAGAAAGGTCTGCTGACAATACATTCTCATTATCATAATCGATAGCAGTATCCTTCACACGAGGAGCGATATATACGTTATTGGCGTATGGGGCACGCGAACCGTAAGAAGCGTTAAGCGTGAAAGCATTGCGGCCGTCGATTTTGTAAGTAGCGCCCACTTTTGCCATTGCGTTGCCGAATTTATGACGTTCTCCCAAGCCGAAAGAGTTTTCAGGAGCACGACCATTCTTCATCTTTCCATCGCGTTGGAACTGAGTATAGGATGCTCTCACACCATAGTTGATGTCCCAATGAGCGAGGTTAATGTTATTCTGCAACCAAATATTTGCAATAATTGAATTGATATTATAGTCATATCCGAATCTGTCGCCTTTCTTTACCTGACGGTTAGGATTGTTCAAGTCATTTTGAAGCATATCCTTATTGTCTGGGAAGTCTCGTTCAGCATATTTGTCAGTATCCAACCAGTAACAGCCACCCATAAGGTCCCTGACAGTCTTATAGTACGATGCTTGTGTATAGTTAAAGCCAACGCCGGCCTGCAATGTCATAAAGTCATTGATACGATGGTTGAGAGTAGAGTTGAAGATAGCGTTCTTCTGGTTGCTGTGACGGTTTTCAAGGATATAGTTAGAGCCCTTGTAGTCGCCTTGCGGCCTGTTAAGGTCATAAGCATTTGCGTTATACATTGCATACCAGTCAAGTTGACGCATATTCTCATCGTTTTGCCATAGGTTTGTATATAATTCAAAAGCCTCTGGATTATCTTTATAGTAAGATGGGAGTCGACGGTAATAATCAGGTCTCGGGTCAGCAACGTTAGCCCAATTAATTGCTGAAGATGAGTACATTGAATAACGGAATGCACCTGCTGTTGTCAAAGTAGTTCCTGATTTGGGTTTCCAAGTCCAGTTAACAATGGCTGTAGGGTCAAAGGACTCCACAATTTTTGCAGAGCGTTTTTCTCCTTCAAACCAACCCCAGTTAGGGTTATACATATAAGAATCAGCCAACTGATAAGCCTCTTCATAAGAAGCAGAACTTGTTGCTCTTTCTGTTGGAGCACCAAATGCTGTAATGCTTAGGCTGTGGTTCTTGTTGAAAACTTTTTCCAAAGAAAGGAAAAGACCTCCCGAATGGTAGAATGTACCTTCTGTAATACCTTCCTTGCTATATCTTCCGATAGCCGACATTGTGAATGCCCATCCGTTTTTGCGGAGACCTGTTGAGTAGGTAATCATACCGCGAAGCATATATGCACCGTTTGTATATGAAACAGTACCGCGGAAACCTGGAGCGTAATCTGCCGCATTGGTGTTGATATTTGTTGCACCACCAATTTCTCCAAGAGAGAAATTGCTGTTAGCAAGACCAACGCTGATAGACTTGTTCTTAAAAGCCTGGTTCATACCGCCAAGCATTGAGTAACTGAAGCGGCCGCGAACTGCGTCAGTAAATTGTGCACCGTTTATAAACATTTGTGAATATTCAGAATCATATCCACGAAAACGGAAACGCATCGCACTGAAATCATAATTTGATGCTGAATAATAGACATTGTCAGACGCACCTGATAGCATTCCAATAGACTGGTCGTTACCTTCCTCATCTTCCAATTGGTGCTCGTCTAACATAAGTGTGCCGTCGGTGAAATAAGAGCCTTCTTCGCTGGTTTCTATTTTGATTTCTCCAAGTTCCTCTACAACATTACTAACGATTGTAAGTTCCTTGATAAAATCAGAATAACCGTATGCGATAACGTTAACAGTCTCTTTTCCCGGCGTTGCATTAGAAATTAGGAAATCGCCGGCAGGCCCGGTAGTTGCACTAATCCCTTGCTCCTGCAAGAGAACGGTAGCACCCGCAACCGGCACGCCAGATCCGGCGTCAACTACAACACCCCTGACCCCGGTATTCTGTGCAGATACCGGCAGCACTATTGTGATGAGTAGCAATAAAAATAGTTTGACTTTCATAATAAAACTACGGGTTAATTAATTATTATTTGTTTTTTACAATGATTTCTTTTGTCAGGAAAATCTGTGTAGGAAAGTGATCGCTAAAACCATTGAGGAATACTCCACCAGAGTATGTTCTCAACGGATAGCCTTTGCGGTCCCCTTCTGTTGTCTTCATTTCCGGGACATCGTTATGAACCTTGCACTTAAAATATTTCAAATGGCTTCTGTCTTTTCCCACAAGATTGGAATTAATTATTATTTGGTCAAAAAGATTCCACTGACCTTTATAAGCAAGTGTTCCTATCCCTTTATCGAGAACTTCCCAGAACGGATTAAAGAAACCTCCCTCTTTAGCATCTTTCTGCTTTTTAACTGCACCAAGTACTTCCGCACAACTTTCATTGAATGGGTCATCGTTCAAGTCACCCATTATGATAACTCCCTGGTTAGGATCTGTTGCAAGAACTGAGTCTGCAATATGCTTGCACAATTGTGCTGCTGCAACTCTCAAATGGCGGGATGACGCTTCCCCTCCGGAACGAGACGGCCAGTGGTTAACAATGATACTGACCTTATCACCAGCAAGCAAACCTGTCACGCAGGTCTGGTCACGAGTGCGAAAATAAGGCATATCGGGTATATTCAAAGAATGATGCGTAACATTCAAAACACGGAATAACCGTGGATTATAGAGCAAACCCACATCAATACCACGACGGTCTGGTGAATTGTGATGAACGATTTGATAATTTTTATCCTTTATCTGAGGATCCTTAACCAAGTCTTGAAGGACTGTTATATTCTCTATTTCAGAAACACCTATAATCGCTGGACCCATAGGAGTTATATCTGTTTTCAATTTACTGATAGCAAAAGCCATATTGTGCACTTTGCTCCAGTACTTTTTTCCGTCCCACTGACGCTGTCCTTCAGGAGAAAATTCCTTATCATACTTGCCATTGTTGTTAATGGTATCAAACAAGTTTTCCAGATTGTAGAATGCTACACCGAAAACAGGATATCGTTTTTGCTGTGAAAACAAAAGCGGAATTGCCACTATTGTGGCTAAGGTTAAAATAATTATTCGTCTCATAGTTTTATAGGTTTTTCTTCGCAAATTTAGATTATGATGGAACTTCAAAAATAACAAAAAAATATCAATTACAACTCTCTTTTATAAAAAAATACAAAAAAAAGCATTTTTTATTGCAATTATAGCCTTTCCGCTGATATAAAAAACTTTATATCACCCAACAATACTTCCCATTCTATCAAAAAACAGTCAAAAAGTATAATTGACAGTTCAAAATTTCTCATTTTATAATGTTTAGCATATCATTGCTTTATTTTTTGATAAAAAAGTTATAATTTTGGTAGTTTTTAATATCAATGTTATGAAAAGAAATATACTATTTGTTGCATTAATGATAGCAACCACTCTAATTTCGACAGCACAAGTAGAAAAAATCAAATACGGTGATTTCCAGTCATGGATTAAACGAAACATTAAAGAATCCGGCATCATAGGTGGTGCTGAAAAGACTCTTTACGAAGTTGGACCTACCCAGACTATCGACGGTAACAAAGCATATAGCAACATAGGCGGCTCTCCTTGGGCTACGTCAAATGTTTACGCAAAGGTTGCTGGCGTTTCTAAAGGCAGTAACTCTGTTTTTCCTGACAATAGAGGGAACGGCAACTTCTGTATGAAACTAACAACGGTCTTCGAACATGTTAAGGTTATCGGCTTAATCAATATCGACGTTCTTGCTTCAGGAAGCGCATACCTCGGAAGAATGGTTGAACCAGTTAAAAGTACAAAAAACCCATACAGTAAACTCGATATGGGCATTGAATTCAACAAGAGACCTAAATACCTGATTTATGACTATAAAGTGCATATTCCTGCCGGAGTTAAAATGATTTACGCAAGCGGTTTTGGCAAACAGAAAGTGCTCAACAAACAAAACGCTTGCGAAACATTCATAATTCTCCAAAGAAGATGGGAGGATAAAGATGGTAACATTTTTGCCAAGCGTATCGCTACTGGACGAGAGAGATTCACAAAGAGCACAGGATGGGTAAATGGTCACAAACTGGAAGTTCATTATGGCAATATAACTAACGAACCGTTCTTCAAGCCTTACATGGGACTTATTTCCAAGGACAGACCCTACTACGCAACAAACAGTAAAGGTGAAATGGTGGAAGTACACGAAATTGGTTGGGACGACGCAAATGCTAAACCAACACACTTAATGGTAATGTTCTCTGCTGGTTGCGGAACAGCATACGAAGGTACTCTTGGCCAAACAATGTGGGTTGACAACGTTAAACTTGAATACTAAGGTATTTGCAATATTCTGATACAGACAACTGATATTTTACCTATTGCAAAACGCGGACGCTTATTCAAAGCGTCCGCGTTTTGCTCCATTCCATCCCGTAGGGCGGACGAAATACATTTCGTCCCTACTGTGGTATCAAAAACATTCAAATTTGCGGGCAGAAAGCCCAACGATTCGCCAGCCTTGGGCAGCTCCTAGGAAAGCATTAGCCTAAGGAAAACGCTCTGTAGGAGCAAAGGGTTTTATTGATAGTTCAATGACTAACGTAGAATTTCGAAAGCAACGAAGCAGTTTGCAATTATGGCACACCCCTCTATCTCGCAAGTTTCAGCCTTAGGCTGTTTAAAACTACCGTTATTGAACTTACAGCCATTGCAGCACTTGCCCACATAGGGTCAAGAGTAACACCCATTATCGGGAAAAGTAGGCCTGCCGCCACTGGTATTCCTATAACATTGTAAATAAAAGCCCAGAAAAGGTTTTCTCTGATAGTTCTCATCGTTCTCCTTGAAAGTTGTATAGCCTTAGGGAGCAATCTCAAGTCAGATGAAGTTAGGGTCATCATCGAAGTTTCTATGGCAACATCCGTACCTGTTCCCATAGCAATACTAACATCGGCACGTGCAAGCGCCTGAGAGTCGTTAATACCATCACCAACCATAGCAACTATTCTTCCTTCAGACTGACGGTGACGTACATAAGCATCTTTATCGCCAGGCAGCATTTCGGAATGATACTCTGTAAAATCGGCATCATTTGCAACAATGGCAGCGGCAGCCTTACTGTCTCCTGTAAGCATAACTGTTCGTATCCCCATTTTGCGTAATTTATCAATAGCAACGATAGATGTATCTTTTATCTTGTCAGCAAGTGTTATTGTTGCAAGGACTTGGGTTCCTTTTCCAAAGAATACTGTTGTTCCACCCGTATTGCCAACAGACTTAACGTTAACTTCTTTTTCTATTGCAAACCTTTCACTTCCTGCCCAATACTTCTCACCTTCGGAAATTGCTTCCACACCTTTGCCATATACAACCTTAAAGTTTTCCACTTTTCCAGAGGCTACTTCCTGCATCTTCAAATGAGCAACTATTGTTGCAGCAAGAGGGTGCTCAGAAAGTGTTTCCATAGCCAAAAGCACCCCCAGATTTTCATCTGTTGTATGAATACTTCTACGCATGGATACAACAGTTGGCTTACCTTCTGTTATTGTTCCGGTTTTATCAAAGACAACGAGAGAAACTTTACCTGTCTTTTCCAAAGCAGTTGCATCTTTAATCAAAATATGATTCTCAGCAGCCTTGCCGATACCTACAGTAATTGCCGTTGGAGTTGCAAGTCCCAAAGCACATGGACAGGCTATGACAAGGACTGAAACCGCACATATAATAGCAGTAGGAATATATGCTGCTCCTCCGACTATAAGCCATATAGCGAGGGTCATAAGCGAAACGACAATAACAAATGCAGTAAAATACTTGCTTATTCTGTCCGCAATTCTCTGGACAGGTGCCTTACTGCCTTGTGCCTCTTTTACCATCGCAACTATTTGTGATAGGAAAGTGCTTTCCGAGTCCTTTTCAACAGCCACTACCATTCCGCCATTTCCGTTCATCGTTCCAGCATAGACATAGTCGCCTATCTGCTTTGCAACAGACATTGACTCGCCCGTAAGCATACTTTCATCAACATAGGATTCGCCTTGAAAGACTACTCCGTCAACAGGGATTCGACTTCCAGGCTTGACACGAATGTGGTCACCTGCCTTTATAGCAGATATTGCCGTTTCAGTCTCTTTTCCGTCTGCACCAATAACCGTTGCTACAGATGGCTGCAGTTCAACAAGGCTCCTAATTGCCGATGTTGTACTCGCCTTAGCCTTCTCTTCAAGAAAATGCCCGGTAAGAACAAAGGCTATAATCATAACAGCAGAGTCAAAATATACATTATTGGAACCGAAGAAATCCGGGAAAAGCAAAAGCAGAAAACTGAAACACCATGCAGCTGCCGTTGACATTGACACAAGAGTATCCATGCCTGCCGTCTTATTTTTGAGCATCTTCCATGCCCTAATGTAAAAGTCCTTTCCAGAATATGCAAGCACTACCGCTGAAAGCACTGCGCATACGATTTTTCCAAGAATAGTCTCCGCAAAATCCGTTAAAGAAATCGCCATGACAGGAATTGCCATAATCCATGCAACTATCAGACGCTTCCTGATATTCTGGCACACTTTATCTTCGGCCTGTTGTCTATTAGAATCATTATTTTCTATGACAATATCATAGCCTCTATTCTGTACGGCTGTTTTAATCTTTTCAGGTGTTATAACTTTAGTATCGAAATCTACAGTTAAAGTATTAGCAGAAAAATTAACATTAGCAGAATTAACACCATCAAGGTCATTTACCGTTGCTTCCACATTTCTTGCACAAACAACGCAATGCAAGCCCAACACTGGAACAGTTATCTTTGCCATATCTATTTCTTTTTATCTTTGGGGCTCAAAATGCCTTCAAACTTTGCCCTATCAGCAAAAATTTTAGCAACAGTGTCCATTGCAACATCATTTTTAAGGCCTTCTATAATTGCACCTTTCTGATAATAATACCTCTTCTGAATCTCCCTTGCAAGAATATCCTCAATGTCCTTGCGGTTATTGTCAAGGTCCTGCTCAAGATTATGATGCAACAGTTTTTCCAGTTCTGCAAAAACCTTCTTTGTCGAATCATTCATATAGCCTTCTGCTTCGGCTGTTTCTTTAAGAGCCTTAACGCCTGTTTCACAAACCTTGTCGTAATTGAATTTTTTAGGGTCAATGAATTTCTTGAAATCGTTGAAAATCTTGTCTGTTATCTTGAAATCTTCTGGTGCTGCTATCGATTCATTCTCAGCAGCGAATTTTGTTGCAAAATTAAATGCCCAATTATCACGAATTATATTAAATGTCAATCTGTTGATTTTGCCCCAATCAACTGTAATATCAGGAGTTATGCCACCACCATCTCTGACCTCTCTTCCATGAGCAGTATGGAATACTGTTGTCAAACTGTCTGGCGTTCTTGCAACGCTACCATCTGGATTTCGGCGGGAATAGTCAATGGCTTGAATCAAACGCCCGCTTGGGATATAATATTTTGCAATAGTCAATTTAAACAAATTCTCATAAGGTAATGGACGTGTTGACTGAACAAGTCCTTTTCCAAAAGAACGCGTTCCTACTATTATTGCCCTATCCATATCCTGCAACGAACCGGCAACAATCTCTGATGCCGAAGCGGAACCTCCATCAATAAGAATAGCCAACGGAATATCTTTATCTACCGGTTTCTGCGTTGTCTTGTAGATTTTTTCATTTTGCTTAATACGGCCTTTGGTACGAAGAACTTCTGTATTTTTCGGGACAAAAAGGTTCACAATCTGAATTGCACTTTCAAGGACACCACCACCATTGCTCCGAAGGTCAAGTGCTATATATTTCACTCGCTTGTCCTTTTTTAACTCAAGCAAGGCGCTTTTAACCTCTTCAGGAGAGTTTTCATTAAATGTTGTCAACTGGATATAACCTATACCATTATCCATTGCCTTAAAATATGGAACTGACGGCATTTGTATTTTCTTTCTTGTAATGTTGAAGGTCTTTATACTGTCGCTGACATAAGGTCGGTTTACAACAACCTTGACAACGGTATTTGCCTGCCCTTTCAACTTTTCACTTACCTGTGAATTAGTCCATGTCAGAGTTGAATCTCCATCAATCATAACAATCTTATCTCCTGGTTTCAAACCAGCAATAGCAGCAGGACTTCCTTCATAAGGTTCAGAAATAAGGACACCTCCGCCAGGAGCAGCCATTATATAAGAGCCTATACCTCCATACTCACCTGTCGATATAGTGTAAAAATCTTCCCTATCCTTTGCTGGAATGTACTCTGTATATGGGTCCAATTCATTGAGCATAGAAGAAATCGCAGTTTCCATTGCCTTGTCAAGATTAAAAGTATCAACATACGATATTGCCAACTCTTTATACAAGGTGTTGAAAATTGACAGATTTCTATATACATCCATGTCATCTTTCTCTTCCTTTGACTTTGCAGCCACAATTAATGCCGGTGCTATCAATAACAGTAGGGCTACAAAAACCCAATGCCTTCTATTCTTTATCATATTGGTTAATTCGTTTTATTTAATTTGCTAAATTACTCCTATTAATTGGAAAATGCTCGCAATTTTACCTAAAAATGCGTAAAATATTATGATTTGTAGAAAATAAGACACTAAAAAATTAAAAGCGGGCATAGAATCACTTCTCTGCCCGCTCAAACATACTATGAAATAAATTCTTAGCCCGATAGGGCTTAGGAACATTATCTTTTAACGATTTTACCTTGAGCGACCTTCCCGTTTGAAAGGATGACACGATATAGGTAGAATCCGTTTTGCAAACCTTGCACGTCAACGCTGTTGTTTCTATAAGAAGCAGCAACCTCGCTACCGCTCATGTTATATACGTTGATTGAAACAACGTCTTCTGCTCCTTCGACTACAAATGCACTGCCGTTATATCTTACTGTCACATTTTCTGCCGCAACATCTGTTACCCCACCGTAGATGTCTGTAACGTCAGTAACTGTTATTGTCTTTCCTACTTCTGGCTCATTGAGGATAAAATAATGAGTTCCCTCAAGATTTGTGATGTCAACAGTCTGGTCTGTTTCGTTATTGAAGATTATATTTACGATGTCGCATTCTTTCGGTGTTGTCCACTTATACCAAGTTTTTCCGCTTTCAACGACTGTTGAAGTAGCCATATTCTTACCTGGCCAGTTGCCGAGCAGTTCTGCAGCCTCAAAAGTATCGCTCCACGCATAGAAATTTACAGTTGACCAAGTTTTCGGCTTCAACAAGTAGATTGTCACAGGCAAGTATTCTGTTGTATAAGTTGCAGTCTTTACAGTTGACACAACTTTGTTATTTTCACACACAACAGCCTTCAAAGTTGTCTTCTTGCTGATCTTAATTGTTGTTCCGGAATTAACTTTTGTTCCATTTGTCAATGATGGAGTAGTCTTATCCGTTGTATAGATAATCTGTGCGTCTTTTGATGCGTTTTTTACAGACAAAGTAACATCTGTACCGCCAATATAGATACCGCTATCTGGTGTCAGTGTCACTTCTGGTCTTACTGTGTCAAGGTCTTTAATTGAAACCTTTGTCCAAATAGTGTATGCTCCGCTATATGCAACTCTGTCGGCTGTTGTATAGCCTGACGGTGTGTATGTACCGCGACCAACCTTGATTACCAATTCTCCATTTGTACCAGTAACTTTTGCAACATACATAGAGCGAGATGTGCTAAGAACAGTTACCTTGCTTTGATTTGTGATACCTACAGACTTGCGGATTGCAATAAGTTTTTTGATATCTGCTTTTTTCTCTAACCAGTGCTTCATGAAAACGCATGGAGTACCCGGGCTGCAAAGCATGTAAGCATTGGCTGCAACAATATCACCTGTGAATTTTGTTGACTCACGATATGTGTCGTGATTGTCGATAAATGTAACTGCATATCTTTGATAAGTATCCATGTGGATAAGCCCTGCAGGCTGGTCAAGACTGCCATTTCTTTTCCAAACAAGTTTCGAAAAGTCCATACCAGCAAATGCGTCATTAACCTGGAACTTGAATGGGAAGTCGAAAGCGGCAGAAGTGCGGCCTGTTCCCTCAATCCATTTAACGATATTGTCGTAGCCGTCCCAATACTCACCTACTGAATAGGAAGCCTTTGCTGACTCATTATATATTTTAATAAACTTTGAGCCAAAACCCTTTACCATATCGTATCTCCAACCGACATAGCCTAAATCATTTTTCAAGAAATCAAGATATGCCTTAATGCCTTCCTGAACCTTTGCATTAGTGTGGTCAAGGTCACGGCATCCGTCAAAATTGTCACCAGTGTCGTAAGCCCCTGTCGGCTGCTCCTGATCTGGTTGCTTTGAAACCTCATCATTCTTGCATATAGCCCAAGGGCCCCATTCGTAAGTTACACCCTTGTATGTCTCTGTTGGAAAATCTGTCCATGTTGAAACGCCATCTCTGTGGTTGACAACGACATCTTCAATAATTCCAGTACCAAATGATGAGAATGTTTTAATCATCTCTCTCAACTCATCTTCAGTACCGAAAGATGAGTTGTGGTTACTCATCCAATAAACAGGATTATAACCCATACTTGGGTTTGAACTACATTTACCACTGTTTGGAACCCAAATCAAATCAAAATAGTCCGACAATTCGCCTGCTTGGCTTGCAAGAGTTGTCCACTTTGAATCATCATACGCATCCCATGAAAAACCTTGGAGCATAACGCCGGAATAGTTTGCCGGCCACGCATATTCTCCTTCTGCCTTTGCCTGCGGAGAAATAAGCAACATCAGCATTAACGCTGAGAACAACAAATTAATAAGTTTAAATCTTTTCATGTTAATATTTATAGGTAGAAATGATTATGCAAAGTTAACAATAAATTCTATCAATCAAAACTAAGGAACAATTAATTTGCAATCAGAAAAAAAACTAAATGAAAATTAAACTTCAATGCCGTGCTCTGACATCTTTTTTATCAAAAACTCCTTCAAATTCTCCTTGGATTGAACACCTAACTTTGTGCGTATATGCGAACGCTGACTTGTTACATTTCCTTTTGTTGTTTGTAAGATTGCACATATATCTCCTTGTTTCCTTCCTTGGAGAATCAAACGACATATATTACGCTCAGACACACTCAATTCAGGAAAAACTTCTGTCAAGCGGTCATCATCCATTCTTTCCTTGCGTATGTGTTCGGCAACACCTGCTATCAATTTTTGCCTCGCTGCCTTTCCAAGAATTTTATTGAAATCGGCAGTCGAATTTTCAGTTAGTTCACTTTCCGTAAACTTAGCCAACGCAACAGCCTGATGCTTCTCCAAACCAAGCATATTTAAGATGCTTGTTTCTTCTGTTTTCAGCACATTATGCTCCTCCTCTATACTACGGGACCTCACAAGCAGTTTCTCTCCTAATACGCACTCCATAAACAGGACAATGGCAAAGATTGGCAAAAAACTTTTCAAACTTTCAGAACCAAGCATGAATGCTGCCACGGTATATGCAGTTAATGCCATAACTGTCAAAATATAAGGGACAGACCTGAGAAAACCAGCCATAGATAAAGAGACAACAGCAGTTGAAAGCATTATATCAGCAACTATTTCGGATTCACTTGTTGCCGTTGGCTGCATTCCTGTATATAACATTGCAATACAAAAACAGGTTTGGGCTATGATAAAATGAATCGTCAAAGTGCTTCGTAGCGTTAGTCTCCGCATATAAAATAGTACTATTAAGAAAAGCATAACAACCATCCACACGGCATTGACAGTTTCAAAGACACTATTACTAGGGCCTGCTATGCCCAACAAATTTAAAGGAACTGTGAAAACAACTATCAATGCGGAATACAAAAGTACGGTTAACTGCTGCCTTGCAAACGTGTCACCACTATACCTTGCAAACAAATTTGAAAATGGGGATTTCGCCCTGGCTATTATAGGCTCTTTCATTATTGGATTTATATCAGTTATTTTCAGTTACAAATATACTGAAAATAAATTTACAATCAGTTATTTTCAGTCCTGTAAATTTAATAAACAAGGAATTATATTATGAAAATGTTGTAATTTTGCCACTGGAAATAAGATTATAAGATTAACGAAGGGTATATATTATATAGTACAAAACATAGAAACTGCGGGAAGACCAATGTTATTTATTCATATAAAGCAGTTCTCCTATGGAATATTCCATCCTAATTAAAAGACGTAGGATTATATTGTGAAAAAACTGCTTAAAGGGGTTGCATAAAATTTATGCAACCCCTTTAAGATATAATTTAGCGAATAAAAGGAAAAATTCGAGTCAGGGCATTCATTACTTTTTCAGTTTGTCTGGATTTTTTGCAATAAACTCCTTCCACGATTTGCACGCTGGAGATGTTTTGGGTCGTGCTGACTCATAGAAATGACAAAGGGCAACAGCAAGTGCGTCCGTCGCATCCAAATGCGGATCTATTAGTTCCCTCGGGATATTCAAAATTCTACGCAACATCTCTGCAACCTGCTCTTTAGATGCCGCCCCATTACCAGTAATAGACTGCTTAACTTTCAAAGGCGCATACTCTGCAATAGGTATATCATGCAGAAGAGCGGCTGTCATCGCAACGCCTTGCGCCCTGCCTAACTTTAACATGGATTGGACATTCTTGCCATAGAAAGGAGCTTCCAGAGCCATTTCATCAGGGAGATACTGCTCTATGACTCCCGATATTCTCTCTGAGATGCGACGTAACCGCATATAATGGTCGTCAAACTTGTTAAGAATTAAAACGCCCATTGTTATCATCGAAGGTTTGCCTTTCTTTATGCCGAGCAGGCCATAACCGAGAACATTCGTTCCCGGGTCAATGCCTATAATAATCCTGTCCCAATCGAGTTCTTTTCTTATCATAGGTCAATCTCCTCAAGCAATATTGAGAAACCGGCTACCTTCTGACCAAAAGTATTTGACAGTTCTACAAGCAAATCATCACCTACCTCCTCATACCAATTTCTGAGAACATCTGTTGACTCTGAGCGGAACTGCAAAGAATAGTTGATACCATCGCTCTCCTCTGCATTCATAACCGCTGTAAGTCTTGGTTCAACAAGCCTTCCATCACATACTGCTTTTGGGATATAATTTGATTTAAGCCATGCCAAGAACTCTTCGGCTATAGCATTATGCGCGTGATAAGTTGTGTTATATACAATCATGTTTTTATAAAGTAAAAGATGCAACAATTCCAAAATGCTCTCCGTCAGAAACCGGACATATTGACAAGTTATGTTTTTGGGCAAACGGCCGCGTAAAGATATAAGCACTGCCTGCTCCTATGGCAGCACCGGTAATAACGTCCCACCAGTCATGCTTTTTGGCAAATGTACGGCTCCAGCCGACATAAGTGGCAAGAGCGTAGGCAGGTCCACCAAACTTCCAACCATAACGACGCTGCAAGAAAGCAGCGTTTGCAAAGGTTATACTCGTATGGGCAGACGGGAACGAATGCCTGTCGCTACCGTCAGGACGAGTTTTCTTAATGGAATATTTAAGAATATAGGTTGCACCGAGGGTGGTCGCCGTTGTAAAAGCGGCTTGCTTCAACCCCTGCCAGTCCTTTTCGATTATAACACCAGTAAGCGTTGCCAAAGGCATAGCGGCAAGAATAACATCTCCTGAAACCTTCACTCCCTTACGAGCGTCACTCAACTCATACTGCTCCTGCGAAAACACTGGAAAAGCAAATATAATGACTAATAAAATTGATAATATTCTCATAATAGAACTATAATTTTAGGAATGAAAATTATTGCACCAACGACTGCGGAAGCAACGGCTAAAAAAAGAACTGCCCCAGCGGCAACATCTTTCGCACGGCCAACAGCCTCGTCATAATTGCTACTAATCCTGTCTGCAAGATATTCTATCGCAGTGTTAAACGCCTCGGCGGAAAAGACGGCACCGATACATGCAATAATGGCAATCCACTCCATAGCCGAAATCGAAAGCGCAAAACCGAAAGCAATTGCAATAACCGCTGCAGATAAATGCAACCACATATTGTGCTCGCTGCCAATAAGTCGCACTATGCCGGAAAAGGCATACTTAAAACTCCTCCCCCTACTTTTCCAACTGAATTTTTTAGATTTCATACTGCGAAGATACATCAATATCAACTGAAATAAAAGAATTTCTGACTAAAAGATATTTTGTTAAAGAGCCGATTAGACAAATTAGCATTATAGCAAACAAAAAGAGATGCATCAAAAATTGACACATCTCTTTGTTAGCTGGTCGGGGTGAGAAGACTCGAACTTCCGACCTCCACGTCCCGAACGTGGCGCGCTGCCAACTGTGCTACACCCCGAATCAGAAATTCGGTGCAAAGATAATGCCTTTTTTTGTTTTAACAAAGTCTTTGCTACTTTTTTTGAAAACAATTAAAAACCAACCAACATATTATTCAAAAAAGTTGCTCCGAGATTTAATCCCAGAGCAACAGTTTAATTAACTTTAAAGTTCATTTAGATTTAAAATAATGAAACCAAAAGGATTTCTACAAATACTTATCTCCAAAGTTGGTTTTCACCTCATTAACATACTGCTTGATTTTCTGTTCTTCATCAAGAGGACAAATCAAAAGGATATCATCATTTTCAGCAACAATATAGTTATTCAATCCAGAAGCAACTATAAGTTTTTCCTTTGTAGAAGCAAAAATATTATTAGAGCAGTTGCTTATAACAGTCTTACAGTTTCTGAAAACATTTCCGTCATCCCTTTTCGGAGCCTTTTCATATAAGGCACCCCAAGAGCCGAGATCGCTCCAGCCAATGTCAACACGCTGAACAAATACGTTCTTATATTTCTCCATTACGGCAAAGTCTATAGAGATATTCGGGCATGCTGGAAATTCCTTATTGATAAAATTCATCTCTTGATCGGTACAGAATTTGCCAATACCTTCATCAAATCGCATGGCAATATCTGGCGCACACTCATGGAAAGCCTGAATAATAGTATCTGCCGACCAAATGAATATACCCGCATTCCAAACAAAATCACCACTCTCGAGGAATACCTTTGCAAGTTCAGCATTCGGCTTTTCTGTAAAAGTCTTGACAGGGTTAAACCCTTCTACATCATCCTTTCCGACCTGGATATAGCCATATCCTGTCTCAGGACGGTTCGGATGGATACCCATAGTCAGCAAGGCATTGTGCTTCTTGACAAATTCAAATCCTTTTATAACATCTTGACGGAACATCTCATCCTTCAATATTAAATGGTCTGACGGCGTTACAAGTATCAATGCATCAGGATTCAACGCATTGATATGATATGCCGCCCAAGCATTGCACGGTGCAGTATTCCTTCTGTCGGGTTCCAACAGAATTCTGTCATCAGCCATATCTGGCAATTGCTCTTTTACTAACGGTGCGTACTGCTCATTTGTCAACGCAAAAATATTTTGTGAAGGTATGATGTCTGCTATTCTGTCATAGGTCATCTGCAATAGCGTTCTTCCAGTTCCAAAAAAATCAAGAAACTGCTTAGGTGCTGCCGACTTGCTGAAAGGCCAAAAACGGCTGCCGACACCGCCACACATAATAACGCAATATCTGTTTTCCATATCTCGTTTGTTTATGTTTAATACATTCGCTAAGGTAATATATATATGGGACAATCGCAAATTTTATTTCTCTTTTAGCGAATTTATAGGAGTTTTAACCCTAATCAAATATTCACTCATCAGAGAAAAAATACAATAAAATAGGAAGGGGCTATTTCCTTCCGAAATCGGCAGGAATTTCGCCCCATCTTTCTGTATCCCATTTGATAATTTTATTCGAATAGGTATTGTTTCTCAACCAATTCTCAGCCCTAACGACCAACTTATATAGTTCAGCATTGGCACTCGTTGGTTGCAATTTTGTGTTGCATTTCTTGCTGCGCACCCATTTCTGTGCCGTCATGCTGTCACTATAGATAGTCATGTTGCTTCCATGCTTCTTTAGCAACGCAAGTCCATGGACGAGAGCAAGGAACTCACCTATATTGTTAGTTCCCTGCTGGAACGGACCAACCTTGAAAACCTCCTTGCCTGAACGAAGGTGAACTCCACGATATTCCATAATTCCGGGGTTTCCCATACAACTGGCGTCAACAGCAAGACTGTCGAGGTCAACCTCGGGATTGTCATAATAGTCAGGCTTATCGCTCTTCAGATGGTTTGCTATGCTTATCAGAATGGAGGCATCATCTGAATTTTCGCGGAAAGCCTTAGCCGCCTCATCCTGATTATAGTAAGCCTTGTACTTGGCATTAGGAAAACCTTCAATCTCGTTCTTGCAGTCCTCCCATGTGGTATAAATACCCGGCTGGCGGCCTTCAAAAACGACATAGTATTTGGTATATGCCATTACCTATGCTTTTTAGTGGCAACAGCCGTCACCGCAACCGCTACATCCGCCATCACCGCAGTCGTGACCGCATCCGCAACCACATGACGGATGCAATTCCTCTTCTGTTGCGTCTCTAACCGCAAGGACTTCTCCTGTAAAACGTACTGTCTTGCCAGCAAGCGGGTGATTGAAATCGATTTTCACCTTTGATGTGCCAACTTCAAGAACAAGACCTGAAACAGGGTGACCGTCGGCTGTCATCATTGTGATAGGAGCACCGTTATGAACGTGCTCTGAATCAAAAACGCCGTCTTCGTTATGGAAAATTTCCTTGTCAAGGTCCATGATATGCTCAGTGCGGAACTCGCCGAAAGCCTCTTCTGGTTTAAGTGTAATATCAAAAGTATCACCAACAGTCTTATTTTCAAGAGCGTCGCAAACAGCAGGCAAAAGGCTGTCGTCAACGCCGAAAATAGTTTTGTCTGGGTGCTCCTTATCGGCACTAAACATCAATTGCTCTTCTCCGTTTTCAATTTCGAATAGGTTGTATGTAAATTCCACATACTTACCTGGTCTGATAAATTCCATATAGTAATTATTTATGTTTCAACAAATTTTTTGTAAAGGTACTTTTTTTAAGTCCAATTTGCAACAATCCCAATCCCCAAAAGGGTTATTTAACATAAAACCCGCGAGTATGACATTATGCTTTATTTGCAAGTTCTTGCTCTTTTAGTTCGCGAAGACGCTTGATGTTTGTACCGATATTGATGCAAAACATTATAACAGCCCATGTGAAGAATGAACTGATAATGCCACCAATCAAAACAAATATAAACGTAAAGAAGCTGAAAGAACTTTCATAGAAGTTCCTTATTGTTGCCGAGCCTATTGCACAAATCAATGAAGCGAGCATGCCTCCTACAAGAATTATATAGGCGGAGATTTTTAAAATATTCTCTACTTTGTCTTCAAGTTTCTGAAAAAAGTTTCTTTTTTCATTGCCACTTTCTTTAAAAATAATGTTTTCAGTATTCATATTGGATATATTAAGGGTTAATAAATTAGTCTTATGGCTCATTTTCGGAAATTAGCAGCAATTTGTCTCCTGCCTGAAGAATAAGGCTTCCGTTAGGAATAATATGCCTATTTCCACGCTTAACAATCATAACAAGCGTTCCCTTTGGGATATTCATATCTGCAATCTTATTGCCATTTTCAAGCATTTTTTCAGTCACTTCAATATCCTTCAATGTCGTATCTATCTCATCAGGCAATTCAATTCCGAAATCATTACCTTCTTTCTGCAAAGGCAGGTTAAGATTCAACTTTTTTGCAGCCCAAGAAATTGTAGAGCCTTGAATTATCATCGAAAGCAAGGTTATGAAAAATACAATATTGAAAATCTGGTCAGCACCATCAATATCGGCAACAACAGGATAGGTTGCAAAAATAATTGGCACAGCGCCTCTCAAGCCAACCCACGAGGTAAACGTCTTCGCCTTAAAGCCCAAATTCTTAAAAGGCAACAGACAAAGAAAAACACTCGCAGGCCGAGCAACAATCATCATAAAAAGTCCTATCAGTACCGCAACAGGTGCAACACCAAGCAATTCGTGAGGATTCACAAGCAAACCAAGAGCAAGGAACATTATTATCTGCGAAAACCAAGTAAATCCGTCAAAGAATGTCTGCGTTTCACGTCGGCACACAATTTTAGAATTTCCAACAACAGCGCCGGCAATGTAAACAGCAAGATAGCCATTTCCTTTAAGCAGATCAGTTATTGTAAATGTAAAGAAAACTATGCTAAGCAACAAAATTGGATATAGAGAACTATTGTTCAATTTTATCTTATTAATAATCAGCACACCCAACTTACCCATAGCAAAACCTGTGACACTTCCAACGACAAACTGTATAGCAAAATCTACAGCGATTTGCCCAGCCGAAGCACTCACTGAAGTTGCCAACGAAATAAGTACAATAGTCAGCATATAAGCCATCGGGTCATTACTGCCACTTTCGAGTTCCAGCAATGGGCGAAGGTTTTGCTTTAGATTTATCTTTTGCGTTCTAAGTATATTGAATACCGATGCGGAATCAGTTGATGACATTGTTGCAGCCAAAAGCATTGATACAATCAATGAAAGATTTATATCAAAACCCGTCTCATGCGAGACATAGCAAATAAAGAGTCCGGTAAGAGCAGTCGTGACAAGCACGCCAAGCGTTGAGAGAAGCAAACCAGGCAAGAGGATAGGCTTGACCTCCCTAATTTTCGTATCCATGCCACCAGAGAAAAGGATAACGCTCAGCGAAATCATACCAATAAACTGTGCCTGCTTGGCATTTTCAAAATGCAGTCCCAACCCATCACTGCCAAAAAGCATTCCAACGACAAGAAAGACGAGCAGCGACGGCACCCCTAATTTATATCCTGTCTTACTGATTATAATCGCAGAAAAAACAAGTATCGAACCCAATAAGAGAATATTTTCAGCAGAGAAAGTCATAGTTTACGCTTTTTTATTGTTCCATTTAGAGTAAATAATCAAAGAAACAGCAGAGACCATACCTATAGCAGCAAACCAATACCATATATAATGGGCGTTAGCACTTGCTGCCTGCCACTCTGCCACGGTTGCAAAGTTCTGCGGGTCAGGGCAGTATTTTGACAATAGGAATCCTGACAAGCCAAATCCGAGAATTGAGGACAGGAAAGAGTCAAGGTGGCTAAAGCCTAAGAAAAGCCCCTCTTCGCCTTTTGGAGCCTGTAAAGAGAAATATTCCAAGTATCGCGGAGATATAAAACATTCCGCCAACGCCTGAAAGACAATGCCGCAAACCATCATCAGCGTTATCGGATGCATTCCAATAATCTCCCCATGGAAAAGGTTTCCGCTCGCCATAACCAAAGCCGACAGCGGAATTAGGAACATACCAACAGTTATAGAAGTCAACGCCTTACGGTTCTTCATAAACTGAGTAATCATATTGACAAATACTACCACAATAAATGGGTTTACATTGGCTATCCATCCCGGCTTTGCTCCGTCGCCAGCCATGCGGATAACGTATTTAGGCATTGTTGCGTAAAGTTGCTGCTGAACAATCCAGAAGCCTGTAACAATAAGTATCAGCACCAATAGTCTGCCATTGGTAAACACTTTCACCAAGCCCAACAATACTTCCTTTGCACTTTTTCCTTCACCGGCATGGTTGGCAGAATGGAAAAACAATATCACGGCGAAGAACGCAATGACGCAAAGCGCTGCGGAAAAGAAGTTTATGTAGATATATGCCGAGTCCCCAACCAAAGAGCGTAGAGGGTCAACAACTGATTTTCCTGTAAAAGAACCGATATTCACCATCATATAGAATATGGAATAGCCTTTAGCGCGGTTTTCTGTAATTGTTTCTCTTGCAACAGATGCTGAAATGATTGACTTGATAAAGGAACCGCCAATCATCAGTATTATCATAATAGGCACAATCAGATACCGTTGCCAACTGTCGGTCAGACCTGTAAATTTAGTCGTCTCGCCATATTCCACCAAGCCTCCGCTTTCAAGGAATAGTGGTAATGCTCCCAAAAAGAGATAGCCAACAGCCAGAAGGGAGAAAGCCAAAAGCATAGCCTTTCGGTAGCCAATCTTGTCAGAGTATGCTCCAGTAAAAAGAGGAAGCAGATACAGACCTCCAGAGAAAAGGCCGGAAATTATACTCGCCTCAATATCTGAGAATCCGAGAGTATTCGACAGATAAAGAGTTATCACAATGAATATGGCGTAATATGCCATTCTTTCCAACAATTCGGCTGAAGTCGCCGTCCAATATGCTTTTGTAAATTTTGACATCCTTTTTATGAATTAATTTCGCTCAATACTCGTTTGCAAAATATCGATAGAATATACCTTTTTGACTTAATTTTCAGACTGCTTAAGGCTTTTGTGGTAATTTATCGACTGATAAAGCAGTATATCTTTCCACCAGATGTTTGGGGAATTAATACCAGTCAACGCCATTGACTGCACTACTGCGCTTGTCATACTTCAAGTCTCTGAGCATAGAAGACTTAACCGCAATATGGAAATTATATGACTTGTACGGACCAACTGGTACAAAACTTGCCGACATCGTGAAGCAGTGCAGGTCACGCGATATATTACAGTTCATATACGCAAGTTTCTTGGTGTCAAAGTTATAACTTGCCGAGAAACTAAAGTTCCAGTTCTTGGTAGGCTGGATACGACCATTAAAACTCAAGTTCTGCGTAAATTTCCCTTTATAGTCCATTTTTTGCTTGTCAAATTCTCCATACGAGTAGTTAACGGAATAATTGACCGTCAGGCTCCACGGGAATTTCCATTTAACGTATCCGTCACTGTCAAGGTCATAGCCGGCATCTTTTTTCTCAGAACCGTCTGCATTATGATCATCTATGCCATCAATGCCATCATCCATATTTTCGAGAGATGCGGTACTGTTATCAACCTTGCTGTCCTTATCATCTTTTTTCTTTCGCTTGAAAGTGTCGTTATTGAATGTATAACTGAATGATGTACCCGTACTTGACAATTTCGCCCAACCTTTACCTGCTTTCCACCGTGGCACATTAACACGAACAGGGTTGCCGTATTCGTTTAACTGATAGGTATATGGGTCCCAAGTTGCTGACAAGTTCAGGTTGAAATTCTTTATCAACCTTAGCGATAGTGATGTATTGATATTACTCCAGTTCAACGAATCGGCTACAAAGTTATACGACTGACCAATCGTAAAGTTTTCAATTAGAGAAATCTTCTTAACCCCCGTACTGTCCTGATCACTCTTGACCTTCATTTCAAGATTATTAGAAAGAGAAACACTTATCATTCCAGACTTACCTTCACCAACAGAGCCAAATACGCCATGTGAGAAACGATTATACTTTTTAATCATAGCATGCCCATTACGGTCAATGTATGAATATCTGCCATAATATCCCCAAAATGGCTTTGAGAAGTCTGGCGATGCACTGAATGAGATAGACGGACTGATTACGTGTCTGATCATCTTAATCTTGTCGCCGAGGAATTTCATCGGCTGCCAGAAACCGTAAACCTTTGTATCAAGTGTAAGTGACGCATTAAAATCAAAAATGTTGTAGAAGCCGTAAACAGTATCCATCACCTCTGCAGATGCGTTTGGATCCCACGCGCGACGAACCTTTGACGTGTACATCCTGTCGTTCATCTGGATGCTTGGTGACACGTTTATATAGTTGAACACATTAAACGTTGCAGATACGGGAATACTGTGACGCATACCGTTTTTCCAGTCTTTAACAAGGCTTTTTTTGAAGAACTCATTTTGTTTTGATGTCAAACTATTCTGGAAATTACCTGTATATGACATCTTAATTTTTTCATACCACTTTTCTGAACCAACTGCCCTTTTACGCTTAAACGGTGCTATTTGCGACAATGAAAGGGTAAGGTTAGGGAACGATACAGCAAGCGTTGAGTCCTGGGTTCTCTGCGTGATTGACATTGCCGCCGACATCTGGAACTTTGAACTGAAGCGGTATGACCAGTTCACCGTACTGTTCTTGGTATTCTCCGTAAATGACTGGTTATAGTAACTGTTAATATCATTACGTGAATATCCGCTGGTTGCAAAATTAACACTGGCAGAAAGGTTCATCTTTGGGTTTGCCTTGGAATCCTGGGTGTGTGACCATGACAAACGGAAGTTTTTCTGCTTTGAATAATCAGGGTCACCCTTGTCTCCATAGATTGACGTTAGGAAACTGATGTTGAAACTTCCTGAAAATTTATATCTTTTCCTGTATGAAGACTGTGCAGAAAGGCCCCAAGAGCCTTTTGTGTAGATTTCGCCTGTCAAAGCCAAATCGACATAGTCGTTGATAGCGAAGTAATAACCGCCGTCCCGCAAATAGAAACCCTTCTGGTAATCGTCGCCGAAGGTTGGCATAATGATACCCGAAGAATATTTTGAAGAGAATGGGAAATATCCGAAAGGCAAAGCCAAAGGCAACGGAACATCGCAAAGAACCATGTATGCAGGACCGGAAACAACATTCTTCTTAGGAGTTACCTTAGCCTTTGTCAACTGCATATAGAAGTGAGGATGCTCGTGGTCGTCGCAAGTAGTGTACTTACCGTTTTCCATAAAGTAAGTATTATCCTCCATCTTCTTAGTCCTACCACCAGTAAGATAACCTTCCCCCTGCTGGGTCACAACATCGGTAATATATCCTCTGCCAGTCTTGAAGTTATAGGTCATTGTCTTTGACTCATATTCACCACTTTTGTCTTTAAAAACCGGTGTTCCCATCAGGTCACCAACGGAATCAGGCCGCCCCACAGCGTGAACGGTGCTTTTCTTCATATCCATCTGCAATTCCTCAGCAGCAAGGTCTATGTCTGTATATTTGACCTTTGCCTGACCGTACATAAACGCTGAACTCTGACCAAGCATTACCAAGGAATCTTTTGCTGCAAAATCAACAACTGCATCTATATCAACTTTTTCCCTGACAATCTTACTTTTCTTCAAAGGAGGGAAGGCAAACGTATCTATAATTGCAGAATCAGCCTTAAGAGTATCGGCTTCAATAGCAAACGTATCCTGCTTGGCAACAGGCTCCTTCGCTATAGTATCTACCACTTTGGAAATAGAGTCCAACTTATCAATAAGAGAATCCAAATGCTCAATAGTAGAGGAAGAATCCCTCAGTGCCATATCAAACGAAGAACGAAGCGATGGCCTGCTTTCCGAGTCTTTGAAGCGACGCTTTTTAGCCAAAGCCGCACGAATTGAATCTATACGAAAATTCGCCCTCTGCTGACGCATAGCCGCAGAAAGAGAATCAGATTCAGACTCCAAAGCCGTACTATCTGTCTCAACATTGCTAACAGCAGTATCTCTCCTTGGAGACTGCTGGGCAAAAAGCGTTGACGACAACAATAGTGCCAATATTATATATATATGAAAGCGCTTCAAATTATTCTTTTTGTCAATGACGGTGCAAAATTACGGAAAAACAATGGAATAAAAGAATAAAAAATGTCAATAACCCAATAATTGTTATATTAATTGCAAGAAAAAGCGCTAAAACACTTTACCCAAAAAGAAAATCTAACGTTTTTAGAACACATAAATATTATTGACAACTATGACGTATATCCCCTACAACCATGGAACTCCATAATCCAATTCATTATCAGCAATAACGCTAAAATTGTCCTGAGGGGGTATAATCTTTGCTTTTGCCAACCTTTCAAGATAATTGCCACGTATAGACAAATTTTCAATCTCTTCCCGTCTTGCTTTGCTTATTGACAAAAACTCGTCTTCCAACTCCAAGCCAAGATAACGCCGTCCCAATAAATTGGCGGCAATGCCTGTCGTTGCACTTCCATTAAACGGGTCAAGAATCCACGCACCAGACTTTGTACTTGCTTGAATCAATCTTGCCAAAACACTAAGAGGCTTTTGCGTTGGATGTTTGCCACATGACTTTTCCCAACGACCAATAGCAGGCAACTGCCAAACATCTGTCATTTGCTTATTACCATTGAGTTGTTTCATTAGTTCATAGTTAAAGTAATGAGCAACTTTTGGCGATTTTCTTGCCCAAATAATAAATTCAGTAGAGAAAGTAAAGTATCTGCATGAGATATTAGGAGGAGGATTAGTTTTCGCCCATGTTATTACATTCAGTATCTTAAAACCCAACTTTAAAAGTTGTTGTTGAACACTGAAAATATTATGATGTGTTCCTGATATCCATATAGTTGCATTCTCTTTCATGTGATCTCTACAAGCAGACAACCATTTAAGATTAAACGCATCCATTTCTTCAGAAGAGGAAGGTTTGTCCCAAACTCCTTTATCAACACAAACCACTTTACCACTTTGACAAGAAATACCGCCATTAGACAAAAAATAAGGAGGGTCTGCAAACACCATATCAAAACCAAAATTGAATTTAGACAGAGTCTCCACACAATCTCCTTGTATTAGGGTAAAATCTTTGTTTAAAGATTTATAGTATGAAGGGATCATAAACCTTTAACCTCCTTAATGAAAGTATCAATATTTGTTAGATTATATATCTTTGGAATTATACTATATGCTTCTTGAAGTTTATTTTTAGCAGACTTCCACCCAACACCATCTGTAATCCATACAAATTCAAAACCTGGTACAGAATTTATTTTAGGAGAAATATCTGAATAAGAACGAGCCACTTCGTTTAGTTTTGACCCTCCTCCGCTATAAAAATTCACTTCAATAAGATAAGTTTTTACTGATGTCTCTATAACAAAATCAAAACGCTTTTCATCATCTCCAAGGACAAATTGAAGGTTTTGCCATTCAGTAGAGTAAACTTCTTTGCGGTAAGATATATTATTTTTATCAAAAATACTTGCAACCATTTTTTCCATCACATGACCGCTACGATTTTTTCTTGCGTTGCTGTCAAGTCCTGTTTCAATACCAAAAACAAAATCAACTAAGTCATTTATCTTTTTTTGACGGAATATATCAGCAAGCCCAGTTTCTTCAAGATATTCCATTACACCATCAACACTGGTAAACAAACTATCTAAAACAACACATTGTCCTGAAGAATCAAGTATAACTTTTTTCCCATTGCTTGTAACAGCAATAAGAATATCCATAACACTAAAAGCCGTCCGATCTCTGTTCCAGATTGTTTCAACACTTTTTCTCAAGTCAGTTGTGCCAATTAGACTATTAAGCATGCATAGACTCAACTTAATATCATTTACATTGCTTTCAATCTTGTCAAAGTCACAAAAGAAATCAAGCGTTTGATTTGTCTCCTGTAATTGCGACATAAATTTATTAAAATCTTTATTCATGATATAAACATTTTTTGTTGCATTAAACTAAATTACCCCCTGACTAATTTTATCTGTTCCGTTTTATCCATTCCTAAATGAAAAAGACTTCCACATTTATTATTTTTTGTTTCATTATAATTGTGCACAAGAATTTCAGTCAGTTTGCCTCTTTTATTAGGATTTGAGTTTATGCTTCTTGAAGCCCATACTCTCTCTATCTGATATTCTTTATACAAGTCATCAAAAAAATTGTCGTCTGCGTTTTTGCTATTGCCGTCAGAATTGCTAAGCATAAAGTGGAACCCAGCCTTATTTATAATGTCGCAGTATTCTTTTAGCCGCACCTGAGCAACATCATTAAATGACTCTTTTGTATAGTCATTAAAACTTGAAGTATTGCTCAAAGGACGGTATGGCGGGTCAAAGTAAAACAAAGTTTTGCCATTCGCATAATCAAACGAATCTTCAAAGTCTCCATTCAAAATTTCAACTCTTTGTAGCAATTCACTATCCTTTCTTATTGTTTCGGAATCACAAATTTTGGGATTTTTGTATTTTCCGAATGGTACATTGAATAAACCTTTCTTATTTACGCGATAAAGCCCATTAAAACAAGTTCTGTTTAAAAAGAAAAACAATGCCGTATTCTCAATAGGATTAAGGTTTTTCTCATTATAACGGTTACGGACTGTTAAAAACATACTTTTCCTATCCTCCTCTTTTTCAAAAGTAAGAAAAGCATTCTCAATAACTTTCAATGCATCAATCAACTGCTCTGGCGTATCTCTTATTGTTCGATAACATGTAATAAGATCTGAATTTATATCATTGATAACAGCATTCTTAATATTGGGATAACGCTGAAGCATATAGAAAAGCATCGCTCCTCCTCCAACAAAAGGTTCTATGTATGTAACATTTTCCCATTTATCAAAGTCTGCCGGAAGCAGTAAATCCAGTTGCTCTATCAACTGATTTTTTCCACCAACCCACTTGATAAAAGGTTTTGCTTTTGCCATATTAAATTTATAAATTTATTAATACAATGTTAATTAAAGGTGAGTACTGAGACAAACGAAAAACATTTTTATTTTAGCTTTACAAAGCCACTTTCTATATTATGCAAAGTTAGTGCAAACTGAAAACAAAGCAAAAAATGAAAGCATTTTTTGCTTTGTTAATGCACAGATTGTACCTTTGCAGCCAAATTTAATGTTGGTTATGAGAAATAGTGAAATAGACTTTAAGGACGGCAAAATATCAACAATTTTCAACAAACTACTTATCCCAACTCTTCTCGGCGTTCTGTCAATGTCGGCAATGACTGCAATCGACGGTATAATCGTTGGTCACGGGGTTGGCGCTACTGGCGTTGCTTCTGTAAATATTGCCGTACCAATCTACCAGATAATGTCAGGCATAGGACTTATGATTGGTTCTGGATGCTCGGTAATCGCCTCTATCCTACTCTCTCAAAACAAACTAATTGCCGCAAGGCTGAACGTTATGCACGCACTTATTGCATCATCATTGTTTGCCTTGGCGGTTTGTAGCATGGCGTTCTCTTTTCCAGAGGAAACAGCACGACTTTTAGGTTCTTCCGATAGCCTGTTACCTCATGTGTCAGGATATATATTCTGGCTGATGCCTTCTTTCATATTTCAAATGTGGTCGTTTATCGGACTGTTCATCATCAGAATGGACGGTTCTCCCAAATATGCCATGTGGTGCAATATTATACCGGCTTCAATGAATGCCTTCCTGGATTGGGTATTCGTTTTTCCTTTGGGAATGGGTGTCAAGGGTGCAGCAATAGCAACCTCAATAAGCATAACTCTCGGCGGTTTGATGACTATCTCATACCTGCTATTTTTCTCAGACAAATTCAGACTGGTATCGCTGGCAACCGCCCTGGAGCATATAAAAATGCTATATAAAAACGTTTCTCGACAATGCAGAATAGGCTCATCTTCTCTTTTCGGAGAATTGGCACTCTCATTACTAATATATTTCGGAAACATTACTTTCATGAAATATCTCGGCGATGCCGGCGTTGGTGCTTTTGGTATAACCTGCTACTATATGCCGTTTTTCTTCCTCGTTGGAAGTGCTATAGCCCAATCAGCACAACCCATCATCAGTTACAACTATGGTATTTCAGACTATGAAAGAATATCCAAGACAAAGAGACTTATGTTATGGTATTCAGCATCTATAGGCATGGCTGTAACGATATGCTTCATATTCTTTCCAAAAGCACTTGTCGGGCTTTTTGTTGACCCCTCAACAGAGGCAAGTCAGATTGCAATTAAAGGTTTTCCTCTCATCGCAACAGGTATTATAGCATTCATCATAAACATATCCATAATTGGATATTATCAAAGCATTGAAAAAGTCAAGCGAGCAACTTTGATTGTTTTTCTAAGAGGTTGTATCATCATGATACCCTGCTTTATTCTCCTGCCTATATTCTTCGGAGAACCGGGGATATGGCTTGCAATGCCAGCCACTGAATGGATTGTTCTTGCTATAATCCTTTCAATACGCACAAGGAAAACGCTTAAATAGTTGAAAAACAAACGTTTTAAACATCAGTTTTTCATTCCCCCCGAAATTTGGAATAACGTATCAAAAACTACAAGTCGCCAAAACGCATTGCCATAGCGTCGAAACGCTGCAATTGTTCTTTCCCGAATTTCTCCATTGAGTGGCGGGCTTCCAAGTAAGTCTTCACCTTTTCTGGATTGGATTTAGAATAGAATTTGTCCGCATAACAAACAATCTGCTCCTCAAGCGTTTCCGGCAAGAAATCGCACTTAGGCAAAGGAAGTCCCTGCTTAATGATTTCTTCTTTCGAAAGTCCCGCGCCTGTATGGCGTTCGCAAACACGGGCATATCTTTCCAGACCCTCGTTACGAAGAAGTTCCGCACCGATAATTCCATGCTTGATATACGGTTCTTCCCCAACGCAGTAAATGGATGGGGCATGGGTCTTGAAAATGCCTATATCATGCAGCAAAGCGGCTGCATAAACAAACTCCAAATCTACAACCTCGCTGATATGCGTACCTATATAAAGTGACTTTTCCGCCACTTGGAGGCTATGTCTCCAAAGAAGGCGGAAAAGGTCTGATTCTTCATTATAGTACTTCAACAAGAGATTTCTTGCTTCTTCTCTATTCATTATTATTCAATAACAACTGTATTCCAGCCGTGAACGTCCTCAACTTCACCAAGTTGGATGCCACGAAGAGTATTATAAAGTTTTGTACTGATAGGACCCGGCTTGCCGTCCTTTGAAATAACGTATGAGCGGTCGTTTTCCGGGTCGTCGATACGCTGGATAGGACTGATAACGGCTGCTGTTCCGCAAGCACCTGCCTCTTCCAATGTTGCCAATTCCTCTTCGGCAATCTGGCGACGCTCTACCTTCATACCCAAATCTTCTGCCAACTGGATAAGACTCTTGTTAGTGATAGAAGGAAGAATAGATGTTGAAAGCGGAGTAATATATGTATTATTTTTGATACCAAAGAAGTTAGCAGCGCCACACTCGTCCATATATTTCTTTTCCTTAGCGTCAAGATAGAACTCAGCAGAATAACCTGCAACATGAGCCTCGCAACTTGCCTTCAAACTTGCAGCATAGTTGCCGCCTACCTTGTATGTACCGGTTCCGAGAGGAGCAGCACGGTCATACTTGCGAGTAATAACGTAAGGAGTTGTTGCAAAACCACCCTTAAAGTACGGTCCTACTGGAGTAACAAAGATGATAAACAAGTACTCAGCAGCAGGTTTAACGCCGACTTGGGCTGAAACGCCTATCTGAAGAGGTCTGATATATAATGATGCTCCGCTACCGTATGGCGGGATAAAGCGTTCATTTAGGCGTACTACCATCTTTACCATTTCCTCAAACTTGTCTTGCGGAATAGGTGGCATCATAATGCCCTCAGCAGAACGCTGGATTCTCTTGGCATTTTCATCCATACGGAATACGCGAACCTTGCCGTCTTTTCCTCGGAATGCCTTCATTCCCTCAAATGCCTCTTGACCATAATGCAAGCATGTAGCAGCCATGTGCATCGGAATTAACTCTGAAGATGTGGTTTCTATTTCTCCCCATTCTCCGTTCTTGTACACACAACGAACATTATAATCCGTTGGCATATAGCCGAATGACAATCCAGCCCAGTCGATATTCAATGCTTCTTTCATATCTGTGGTTTTATATATATCACAAAGGTAATGAAAACATTGAAATAAAAAAATGAAGCAAACTTATTTTTATTAACCTAGATTTGTATTGCTTTGGCTCCGCACAAGATAGGCTACGGTTCGGAAGATAACATAAAAAATTTCCATTTTTTCTTTTATCTTCACTCACCTTGCACTATCTTTGTACCCGAAATGAGAATTCGCTGTATTTTAGACGCGATTGAATCCTTTGCACCTCGAGCCATTCAGGAAGGCTACGACAATTCAGGAATACAGGCAGGCGATGCTGCAAAGGAATGTACGGGAGTGCTCTTGACGCTCGATATAACCGAAGAGGTTGTTAATGAAGCGATAGAGTGCAACTATAACCTTATTATATCCCATCATCCCCTACTCTTTAACGGCATAAAGCAAATAACCCCGAGCAATCCTACGGGCAGAATACTTATCAAGGCTATTAATGCCGGCATTTGCCTATACTCTTCACATACCGCCCTCGACAATGCCGAGTTTGGCGTTTCATACCGCATGGCGAAAAAGTTGGGAATGACGGATATCGAAGTGTTGCAACCGCAAAAGAACACATTTGCAAAAATCGCCGTTTTCACACCTACCGACTATGCAGAAAAAGTTGCTCAAAGTCTTTTCAATGCAGGAGCGGGAGAAATTGGCAACTATGACCAATGCTGCTACAAGACCGTTGGGACAGGCTCATACCGCTCTCTCGAAGGGGCAAACCCATTTATCGGCAGTGTTGGCGAAGTAAGCACCAACGAGGAAACGCGTATCGAGGTTATAATCCCAACATATAAATTGCCAAAGGCTATCGCATCAATGAGAGCCGCACACCCATACGAGGAGCCGGCTTTCGACATAATCCCATTACTTTCAGAAGACCGCCAGCACGGTTCTGGCACAGTTGGAAACATTCAAGAGACAACTCTAAAAGACTTGCTTGCACGGCTGAAAGAGATTTTCAAAGTGGGAGCAATTCGCTACTGCGGAGACGATGAGAAACCAATCAGGCGGATAGCACTTTGCGGAGGCAGCGGTGCTTTCCTTATCGGCGAAGCAATCGGCAAAAATGCGGATATATACATCACCGGTGACATCAAATATCATGATTTTACAGGCAACTGCAACAGAATAGCACTTGCCGACATCGGTCACTACGAAAGCGAGCAATGCTCAAAAGAAATCTTCAAGAAAATTATAACGAACCAATTCCCCGAGATTGCCGTTAAAGATGCAGACTCGGACATAAATACGATTAAATACATTTAGATTATGGCTACAGATAAAAAACAAGAACAGGAAATGACTGTTGAGGAGCGCCTCAAAGCAGTCTATGATTTGCAGACTCTTCTTTCTCAAATCGACAAAATCAAGACAATTCGCGGCGAATTGCCATTGGAAGTCAAAGACCTTGAAGACGAAATCGAAGGTCTTAAAACTCGTATTGTAAAATTCAAAGACGGTATTGAAGAGTTGCGTAAAAGCGTTGCAGGCAAAAAGAATGAAATTCTTGACGCAAAAGCAGCAATCAACAAATACGCTGAACAACAAAACAACGTTAGAAACAACAAAGAATTCGACTTTCTTGCTAAGGAAATCAACTTCAAGAACCTTGAAATAGAGTTGTGCGAAAAGCGAATCCGCGAATATACAGAGCAATCAGAGCGTATGCAAGCCGATATCGCTAAGGCTGAAGAGCAACTCGAAGACAGAAACCACATCCTCAACGAGAAAAAGAACGAACTTAACGACATCATTTCTGAAACCAAACAAGATGAGGAGAAACTGCGCGAACAGGCTAAAGAACTTGAAAACAAAATTGAACCACGCTTGCTCAAGGCGTTCAAACGCATCCGCTCAAACGTTCGTAACGGTTTGGGAATCGTTACTGTAGAGCGTAACGCTTGTGGCGGCTGCTTCAACCGCATCCCGGCACAACGCCAAATGGAAATCAAGATGCACAAGAAAATCATCGTTTGCGAATACTGCGGACGCATTATGATTGACCCAGAATTGGCTGGCGTTTTGGAAAGATAGGCTCTTAAACAACATAATAAAAACGGTCCTGAAATTTTTATCAATTTTCGGGACCGTTTGATTTTTTGCAATAACAACTTACAAAAAGGAGCACCATGGTATTCGGCACTCCTCCATAAAAAATGATTCTGGACTAAAAATTATTCTATAACACATCTGACAAAGCAAGCATCAGAGAAGAAACATGACGGATTATTCTGATATGTTCCAACAATATTCGCACTTCTCATAACTTCCAAACCGAATGTAAAATAGTTCATATCAAAACCTATTGTGCCGTCCTGCAGTGTCTGCAAACCTGACATATTAGGATCCGGCACCCTGTTTCTTGACCAATAAACAGCACCAGGCGATTCGAATAAATTGTAAAGCATAGGCAGGTTTTCAGCAGTTGCCTTTGGCATTTCATAGTGTCTCTGAGCATACTTCAAATGGGCACCAAAAGTAAACCATTTTGCATATTCATTTGGGTACGCAGTTTTGTCACTGTTACAGTCAAATGCAATTCTTCTGCCAAAGCCTGTAGTTCCAATCGGGAAAAACAGTTGTGTACCATCTGAATAGTCATAAACAAATGTACCTCTCATTCCCTTTTGGTCTCCAGGTCGGAGATATTGCTGTGCATTTTCAGTAACAAGTTGCGTTTCAGAGCACTCGTCACCATATAAAATGCCATACTCTCTATCAAAATTTGCAAGAGTCTTCCAATGCTCTTCCTTAGCAACTTTCATTGTAGCAAATCCCTCATCTGCCTTACGCTTGCTACCAATATTATTCCAAGTCTTAGAAGATCCGTTTGCCAAGTCAAAACTTCTTGACCAGTCGCCAATATATTCAGCATATTGAACTTGATAAGGATCAGCCTTTACTTTCGCTTCATCATAGTTACTATTCAATTTAAAAGTAGAGCAATATGCCATATTTTTCGTGCCTGGATGATAGAAGCCGTAGCCACTCTTGAGATTATTTTCCGCAAGGATAGCATCATCTTCATTACCATACTTAAACATAGAACCCTCCATAGTAGGAGTATCAACCATCTTATCCTTAGAATACTGGTTTCCTACCAGCCAAGAGAAATTACTTCCCCTAAACCGCGTTGGTGCATAACCTTGTCTTACGAATATCGTATGCTCACAGTTATTATCATGATAATATACATGTATCATACCATATCTTACCTGGTCTGAAGCAATTGTGCCTTTTGGTCGGTAATAAAACTGAATTGTTGAATTTACAACATCTGAAACATACCGCGAAGTCCAAGTCGTACCGTCAAGCGAAATCTCCACCCAATCCTTGCAACTGCGGTCAACGACTGCCGTCCAAGGACCAACGTAAGAAACGAGTGGCTCATAGTTTGGAGCACCTTCATATGGCTGAGTTGAAACAATAACCTTAAACGGTTTAGCCGAATTATGAGGACGCCAAACCCCATTAGGATTTTCCAATCTTTTAACCTGAATAACCTCAACTGTTTTTTCAAAATGACTACCTCTAAATGTACCACTCACTTTAACCTGTGCCTTACGTCCATTGTGGAAAAAGAAATTATAACCAGAAAAGCCCTTGCCCAAGTCCATTGGTCGCGTCCACAATGGTATGCTATAATCACGTGAAAAGCCATGATCATTCAATTTATAGGTTGAGACAGTTTTAGACCTAATAAACGAAGAGTTATTGTTGTCAACACCAAAGTCCTCGAAAGTAAGGAAACCATATTTTGGATCTGAGAATTTAGCACCATTCTTTCCAAGGTAAGCATATTTATGGTCGTCGGTGTACCAAGCATTTGAAACAATCTCCACTGTTACGTTTGGATTGTCTGTATCAAGGAATCCGTCTAACTTGACTGGCAAATTAACAGTCTTGTTGTTTCCGTATGAAATAAACACTCGATCAGGAATTTTTATCTGCGGAGTTTCTTGTTTATACTCAATATGCCAATCCGGATTATTAGCGTCTTTATTAAATCCTAAAGTCACTTTATAATGACAACTACGCTTAGTGTTAAAATCTGAAGTAACGTCCTGACCAAGCATAAAGCGATAGGTTATAGGTCCGTGTGAATTAGTATTCCTGTTTACATAGTACCCCTTCACCTCAATGTATGAACCAAGAGCATTATCGTATTTTGTAAAATTGTTCTGCTCCCAACCCAATTGAGGAGTATGGTGCTTTGTTCCCTTACCCTGATTGTTTTCAAACAAGTAAAGAGCATTATCCATCTCATTGTGACCAGAGCCAAATGTGGATTTTCCTTTATGTATTGACGGCCAATCTTCCCAATTTATACTTGTTGAGTACATCATCTTCTCACCATCCGAAATAAGTTCAGAGGTTTGCTTAGGAGAATTGCATCTGCCAATAACTGCAGTATTAGGAATATCTTTTATCTGAAGTGATTGAAAGTAGATATATACCCCCTGATTAAGTCCTGACGCGTCATAACTCACGGTAACCTTCGATACAACACGCTTCAACCATGCGTGAAGGACCAAATTCTCCTTACCAATGGCAATTAGAGGAGCCTCCGTTCCATCAACAGCAACACCTTGAGCGTTTACCTCAAAATCGTAAGAGTTATTTATATTCGCCAAATCACCGTTTCCAGTGAAGAAACCAAACATAGCGTTATTATTTGCAACTTTCGCATCCCAGGTAACAGTCTTACTTCTTAAATTATCAACAGTTGCAATTTCTGCAGCAGTCAGTTTGAGATTGGCAACAGCAAAAATCCTATAGTAACCGAAAGGAAGAACGAATGATTTGTTATCCTTTGGCTTAGCAGTTGAGTACTTTGCTTCAGCATACTGACCGGCTGGAGTATTCTGCTCAGAAATTATCAGTTCCGAAGGAGTATACTCCCTGCTTGTCACAAGATTATTATTTTTGTCATAGGCAAGAATTGTCAGCGACTGATAGCCATCGACTGCATTGCCTGGTGACCGAGTAAGAGAGTTTTCCAATGGCAAATATGACATTTCAAAAGACAGATCACACTCACCATCGCCGAGGTCTCCGCCTACTGGAGCAAAATCGTCCTGACAGGAGATAGGGAGAAAGGCAAACACACTCGCCAAGAGGACATATAAAATACTTTTTTTCATCTTAAAGTCGATTTATTAGAACCCAAAACCGGGTCTGAGTTCAACAGCATTATAAGGATGGATGGAAGTACTCCATTCCACACTTTTCTGTGAAATACTAACATTAACTACAACGTGAACATTTCTTGGCAAATCTTTCATGTTTGGGAAATATTCGGAAAAAACAGTGCCGTTCATAGTCAACGACATTTTGTAGTTTTTTGCATTGGCAGAATCGGTATATCGCCCTTCAAGCAAATAGAAAGAAGGAATTGTAACCGTTTGATTCTGCTGAACACTATACGAAAGGGTCTTTTCGAATGTGTAATATTCATTGTTTCCAACCGTTGGAACAACATAGTTAATCAGTTCACCAGTAGTCTTGTCATACTGTGTTTCACCGGTTGTTGACCTTGGCAAAAAATATTCCTTTCTTGCCATCTTGTCCATAGTCAGTTTCGTAATGTTATAGACATCCGAACTGTTGTTCTTTATAACAAAAGTAAATTTAGAAGCAGCCCTGACAATGAACATTTCAGCAGTCAAGTCCCTGTTTGCCGGAACGTTAACCGTTCTACATTCACTCATCACCAAAGGTGTAGGCAATTCTTCGTTATTGGAATTTAGAGTTATTAATAAGTTATTGTATTCATTTTCAGGGAATTGCTTCCCTGGTATAATAGAGTTAAAATCATAATTTATCACCTTAGCATTTCCTGCCTTTGTCGTGCGCTCATTAGCAACAAGATAAACCTTTTTTGTTTCGCCGCTAACAACCTTGAACGCCTGCTCATACATTTCAATAGGAGCATTTGTTGTGAAATCGTAAAACCTGTTATGCTCAACCGTGCCATTAGGTCGAACGATAATGAACCGTAATGTGTGCATCAGTTCGCTCGAGAGATTGTCAGTATAACCTCTCGTAACGGCTTTTTTAGCGGCGTCAGGAATCTGCGTACCCTTTGATACACCTACCGAAACAGTGAAATTAACCACATCATTCGACTGCTCTGGTTCAATAGCATTTTCACTACACCCAACAAGTGCACCGGCAAAAAGTAACGCTATAGCAACTGATTTTTTAAAAAGCATCATAATTCGGCATCATTAATACGTACGACCCAATCATTTACGATAATATAAGCATTCACCCAACGATTGTTTGAATCAAGGAAAAATGCCATTGTCCATTCACTTTCTCTGTCAAGGAATTCCTGCTTGTCCATGCTCTCATACAGTTGGCTGCGATAAAGCATCAAGTATTTAATCAACGGAATGTTGATAACTTCTCTTTGTTTTTCAACGCTCTTGACAACAAGACGGGCGTTAGGGTTCAAACCGTTTATACCTACAGGTTGCGCGATAAGGCGGCTTGTTGACAATTCATAGTATGCAGCAGTCACAGGGCCTGGTTGGTCAAGACTTTCATCTTGCCAAGTGCTGTCGTCAACGATTGATTGACCCTGAGCCCATGGGAGATAAGTGACAGTACCTTTAGATATAACATCATTGTTATAGTTCAAATATGAGTTATCGTCGGTGATATAACATTCAAATTCCTTGTCGCTAATCACTTCGCCGTTCATTTGCTGGAGAACAATGCGGAAATTGTTTGTGTCCTTAATCATATAAACGGTTTTTTCCTGATAATCATAATCATTCATAACCACTTCAGCCTTGCCGTAGTAAAGCCCGTGCAACGATTTGTCCTGAACGAAATTGTTGTGGTGCATTTCTGCGCTCAAGTCTGAAATTTTCAAACCCTCGGTTCCTGCTTTGGTTTGCAAAGGATGCAGATCGAAAGACCTTTTGTCGCAAGCAAGACCTCCATAGGCGAGCAATGTGTATTTGCCTCCCTTTAGCAAGTCAACATGCATGCGGTAGTTTTCGTTTTTCAGCACATCGCTTTTTTCTTCCAAAGTTGTAACGAAATTACCCTGTTCGTCAAAGACGAAGAGCGTTACGCAGTCAACCTTGTTATGGAAAGAGTTTGCATACTCCATGTTGTAATCATAGACGAAACGTACTTTCAATCCGCAAGGATTGTCTGTGCCGTCATCCATAACACTGTTACAGGAGAAGCAACCGAGAGTTACTATCAAGGCAACAACTGCCTTGATAGTATTCATCGGTGATATCAGACTTTTCAGTCTCATAAATAATTACTATTAGAATTCAATATTATTAATACGAACAGCCCATGGCAATACCTTAACGACAACTTTACAGAAGTATTCGTTAGTTTCGTCTGGAATTTCCGGAGTAGGAGGTGTATCGGTAGGAACACCGTACTTCATGATTTCAGTAACTTTAAGTTTATAAACGTTGTTACGGACAACAGCAAACTCCATAGTACCCATTTCACGGTTGTTACCATTATCGTTGTGGCGGTTCCAATAATAGTACAAGCATTCATAAGCACCAGCAGCAGTTGGCTTATAAGCATAGAAACCAGCATCCTTCTTAGCCTGATCAGTATTTCCACCAGCAACGGCTTTATTGATAGCAGCCTTCAAAGCGTATGCATCTGCATTGGCAGCAGCATTGGCTGTTGCCTCAACATTAGCCCAAGAACCGTAGCAAACATTGTTGAACACATAGATAGTTTCCTTAGCAGCCATAGCATCCTTTACTGTTTGTGGAGCAGTTTCTGCCACTGTCAAAGTTGCCTTGAAAACAACCCCTGTAGAAATACCGTTAACCTGGTTCTCAACTGGTGCAGGAATTGCATTTTCTGTTGCGTATGTCCAAACATTGTAATCTCCAGCATAATTATCTGCTGTGCTTAAAGAAGCAAGGCTTGTCCAAGCATAGCCTGCCGTATTTGCCAACGGATACAAGAATGTAGGAAGAGTTGTTTGCCAATTTGCCTTAGCAGCAGCGTCGAAGTCAACTACATAATTGTTTTGTGTTTCCTTGCCACCACGAACTGCACCTGCTGCTTTACCGTCTGCAGAAACGCGTTTCCACATGTAGAAGTCGTTGCTCATATTTACCATTGCAACGTCTGTCAATTGGATGTTAAGAACGTTGTCAAGAGAACCATATCTGTTTTCAGCCTTTGCCGCTGCATAGTCAAAACGAGCAACAGCACGTTCTACGTTGTACATACCGATATTCAATGGATTAGTCTTAACATTGTAAGGACGAAGGTCTGACGGCAATGTGTATGTAATTTCAGCATCCGTATCAGCATTTGTCATCAAGAAATTATTTGCTTTTGCAATAGTTGTTGTCAAATCTCCAGAAGCCAAGGTTCCGTAAGTTGCATCTGGATTGATTGTTGCTTGTGTAGGGCCATTGCATACTACATATACTTTATATACAGTACCTCCTACCAAATCTGTTGAATTGAAAGAAGCGACATAAACGTCAGTCTGTGCCTTTGACACCTCAGTTGCAAATGCCAATTCCCCGTTGTCATTCTTCAAAACAACCTGACAAGTTGTTATTGCATTTTCTGCATCAGCACCAACTTCTACATCAGGTGTTGCATCTGATGTTCCGTCTCCTTCTGTTGCACTTCGTGAACCATTAGCGTCAACCTTAAATGTAACGTAAACCTGTTCACCATCAAAACCCTGTGTTTTACCTGGTTCTTCACCATCATTGCAGCTTGCAAAACCTGCCATTAAGGCAGCTCCAAGGAAATAATTAAAATACTTTCTCATAGTAATGAAATTAAATGTTAGTTTGTAAATTTTTTATTTTATCAATTTGTTTTCTTTTAGAGTCGTAAGAGTTTCTGCAGCTTGCGGGACCCTATTTTCCACTTTCCGGAATATCTCGGCAGCACCAGCAAAGTCTTTATTCAAAGCCTTATAAATACCACGTGCATATTCTGCTTCAGGACTGTTGCCCGATTTGGCAAGATATTTCTGCGCTGATTTCATATCACCTTTTCCCATTGCTGTATTTGCCGCATTTAAATTGGCCACCTCATCGGTTGGGAACATGCGTACGGCAACTTCAAACACCTCATTGAATTCGTCGCTGCCCGGTTCATATGTCTGTGCTACGATATATAGTTCTCGCAAACTTAATTTCTGAGGCCTTTCGCTCAGCACTTTCTTGATTTCCTCAACATCTGTATAGTTGCGAATTGTATAATCTATCTTATAGTCAGAATGACGCAAAGCGGGGTAACAGTTATCAAGCAAGTACCGGTAATCTTTAGGATAACTTGACTTTATCACCCACTCCTTATTATCAGGCTCACGGTCACTGTCAATTAATGCAAGAATTTCATTCTTATGCTCAAGGCTGGAATTTTCGACATATCTTCTCAAGCCTTCCCAATCTTCCGGCTCGTATGACGTTTTAATAAATCCTTCGGGAAAATCATACAGTTTGCTAACGTATTCACACAAAGACTTTGTACGCCCCTTGGCAAGGCGGGTATTGTTTGAATACGGACTTTCAGGTGAAGCGTAACCCTTAATGGATATTGCCGTTACCTTTATATCGGAATCGTTTTTCACAGAATCGATAGTACCTGTAATTTTTGCCAATTCACGCTTGTTGCCACGGTATTCAGGTCGGATATCTGTCTTTGAAACTACAAAGTCGATAAATGCCGAACCTTTGAGTTCTCTTGTCTTTTCCAACTCTGCTTTAGGACTGACAAAGGCAAACATCGGCTGATACAGATACTCTTTATATCCGTGAGTCTCTCCCCGCTGAACGCCGAGAACATCTCCACAACAACCACAATCCCTGCGTTCAAGAGCCAACTTACAATCACCCATCCACGGCTGATAATCCACTTCATCGGAATAAGTAATCTTTTCCGGCTTGTCTTTTGATTTGTAAGCAATCTCGCCTTCTCCACCAAGAGCAAACTCTTGACGTTGATAATAAAGGTAACGCTGACGTCCATAGAATGTAATTGGCTTCAAATCTACAGAATCTGTTTCTGATACAAGACGCGGAATAAACGTAATAGCACGCTTTGCCGGTATCTTTAGCTCAGAAAAGTCAAGCGTCATATCAATGATCATATCGTTTGAACTCTTTTCAACTTTCAGACTATCGACAGATACACCATTAAGGTTCAAAACAGCCTCTTGGGCATTGACAATACCGCCTAAAAATGCGGCAGTCGCTATCGTTTGGATTATTCTTTTCATCGCAATCATTTTTTAGAATAAATAGACAAAACCGATTTCAGCCTTTGTCAGTCCGAAATAATGATGATGTTTTCCAGTTTCTATCTTACTGTCACACTTTACACATTTATACTTGTCAAATTTTGAATATGCGTAACCTATACCTATTTCAAATTCCAAGTTGAAATGCTTTGCTAAAGCGATAGCATAACCATATCCAATACCGGCGCCAACAAACCATCCTTGAACACGGTGATTGCCAAGCGGCGACACATCTGTTCCCAAGAAATCTATTGAGTTTTTCAATCCGCCACCAACGTTATACTGGCCACCATTAGCGTGAATACCAAGGAAATGGCCCTGAAAACGGTCACAGAACCACCAACGCGCTTCTGGTTGAACCAACCAGTGCTTCCACTGACGCTGATGCGACAGTTTCCACCCGTTATAATCGCCTGAAACGTCAATAGTCCACTTTGGAGCAACACCAATTTCCACCCCTGCATTTATATTAAGAAACGCATCTGATAGCAGGTTGGTCTTGATGGCAACATTCTGACTTTGCATTCCTGTGCTGTATAACAATCCCAACAACAGGAATATACAGAGTTTGATTTTCATCTTTCCCATGTAATTTATCTTATTTTAGTTCTTCTCTAAGGTTGAAGTATTGCATTCATCATTCGGAATTTAAGAAAAACACATCAGGGGTATTGGTTTATTTGTTCTTCTTATTGCTACGATATATTCAACATGGTAATTGGCGTCTTTCATCGCTCCATGGTTGAGATTAAGTGTGCCCTTCTAATCTTCCAAATTCTATTTGCAAATAAAGATATAATTTTTGACAATTGCAACTTTATAAAAGAAAAATCGCCATGAATTATTGTTAAATTTTGTTACTGTCAAAAAATTACAGTTAATTTACCAACTATTTTGCTCTTAAAATCCGCTTTAAAAAGGCAAAAGAATAGCAAAATTTTGCATAGCAGAAAAAGTGTCGTAATTTCGTAAAAAAATAAATTATATGGATATCTTTCAAGCCGAAATAGAGCATCTGCGAAAAGAGTTAAATAAACACAACCATAATTACTACGTTCTCAACTCTCCAACTATCAGCGACAAGGAATTTGATGAGATGATGAAGCGTCTCGAAGAATTGGAAAAGGAGCATAAGGAGTTTTTTGATCCGCTTTCTCCTACGCAAAGGGTAGGTAGCGACCTTACTGCCGGGTTCAAGCAGGTTAAGCACGAGCACCCTATGCTGTCGTTAGGTAACACCTATTCTATTGGTGAGGTAGAAGACTTTCTACGTCGCACAAAATCTTCTCTCGAAGGTGGTGACCTTGAAATAGTTGGCGAGATGAAACTTGACGGAACGTCGATATCAATCACGTACGAAAACGGAAGATTGGTTCGTGCGGTTACTCGTGGCGACGGTATTAAGGGAGATGACGTTACTGTTAACGTAAAGACAATCAGAAGCATTCCTCTCGAACTTCAAGAAGGCGACTATCCTGAAAAATTTGAGGTTCGTGGCGAAATTCTTATGCCTTGGAAATCTTTTGACGCATTAAATAAAGAAAGGGCATATAACGAAGAACCGCTACTTGCAAATCCAAGAAACGCAGCGGCAGGAACTCTGAAAACTCTTAACCCTGCAGAAGTTGCAAGAAGGAACCTTGACGCTTATTTCTATTATTTAATTGCAGATAACCTTCCTTTTGCCACACACTGGGAAAGCCTGCAAGCATTAAAGCGTTGGGGATTTAAGGTATCATCAGCCGCAAAGGTTATGAATTCAATAAAGGAAGTAATGGAATTTATTGAATATTGGGACACTGAAAGAAAGAACCTTGAAGTTGCTACTGACGGTCTGGTATTCAAAGTAAACAGTTATCGACAACAGCGGGCATTGGGATTTACGGCAAAATCGCCACGGTGGGCTATCGCTTATAAATTTCAGGCTGAAAGGGCATTGACAAAACTTAAATACGTTTCTTTTGAAACAGGTAGAATGGGAGTTATCACACCCGTTGCAAACCTTGAACCAGTTCAACTTTCAGGGACTATTGTCAAACGAGCATCTCTTCATAATGAAGACATTATCAAGCAACTTGATATTCACGAAAATGACTTTCTATTTGTCGAAAAAGGAGGAGAAATAATTCCTAAAATAGTAGGGGTTGATACTAACCAACGACAAACCAACAGCAAGCCGATTGAATTTGTCCGCACATGCCCTGTTTGCGGAACTGAACTGGTGAGAAACGCTGGAGAAGCGGCTTGGGTATGTCCTAACAAATATGGCTGCCGCCCTCAAATAACAGGAAGAATTGAGCATTTCGTTGGCAGAAAAATGATGGATATTGACGGCATTGGAGAGGAAACAGCAGAGCAACTTTATACTGTTGGCCTGGTTAAAAACATTGCCGATATATATGATCTTACCGACGACAGGCTCCAGATTGCCGGCCGCGTAGGCGAACTGACTGCCCAACGAATCATACGTGGGATTAAGGCATCAAAGGAAGTGCCGTTTGAGAGGGTTATTTACTCGCTGTCAATACCTAACGTAGGCGAAACTGTGGCTAAGAAGATTGCTTACGCAACAGGCGATATTGACAAACTGATGAATTCAACAATGGAAGACCTGACAAGTATAGATGAAATCGGCTCTGTGATTGCCGAAAGCGTTATCTCTTTCTTCCATGAGCCTATCAACAGAGAAATCGTCGAGAGATTGCGTGCCGCAGGTCTGCAAATGGCTATCAGTAGCGATGCAAAGGCTATGATGAGCGACAAACTCGCCGGAAAAAGCATAGTCATCAGCGGCGTCTTCCAGCATCATTCGAGAGACGAATATAAGAAACTGATTGAGCAGAATGGAGGAAAGAATGTTTCGTCTATTTCCAAGAAAACAGATTTTGTCTTTGCTGGAGAAAATATGGGCCCGTCGAAATTACAGAAAGCGCAAGACCTCGGCATAAAGATTATCAATGAAGAAGAATTTTTAAAAATGATTGAATAATGGAAGAATACAATAAGAAATTTCCTTTTATACGGGCTACCATTTCATTGCTTCTGTTCCTCGTTGGCGGCCTGTTGCTAACTGCATTTGCAGCAGGTGTTATCGGTGCATTTGTCCCTGAAACCAAAGAACTTATCCCCCTTAGGATAACTATAGCACTGCAAAATATCCTGACTTTTGCTATGCCAGCAGTACTTGTAGCCTTGCTGTTTGCGGATAATAAATGGGAATTTCTGTCGCTGAATAAAAATTTAAATTTAAGGGACCTGCTACTCGGGATTGCATTGTACCTAATTGCCACCCCTGCAATTAATTTTATCATTGCCTTAAACCAAGCGGTGGTTCTACCGGAGTGGATGGCTGAATTTGAAGCAATGCTAAAAGCCAGTGAGGAAGCGGCTAAGGCTATGACCGACAAACTGCTCGCCGACCGCAGCATCTTTGGAATAGCAGGTACTATCCTCGTTATAGGAATACTAACCGGTTTCGGCGAAGAAATATTTTTCCGCGGTGCTTTAATGGGCATCTTCTCAAAAATCATTAAGAACAAGCACCTTATTATATGGCTAACTGCATTTATTTTCAGTGCATTCCACCTTCAGTTCTATGGGCTTGTGCCTCGCATGATTCTTGGCGCAATCTTCGGTTACACCCTCTACTGGTCACGCTGCTTGTGGATTCCGATAATCCTTCACGCAATTAACAACAGTGCTGTTGTGCTGTTTCCTGAAAATCAGATGGAGAATAAAGGCTTGGAAGATATGCTAAATTTCGCAGATATAGCATTCGCTGCCGTCAGTACCGGTTTGGCAATAGCCCTGATGGTTTACTGGAACAGTAAATCAAATAAAGAGCATAAAGAAAGACAGTTGCTCTAAAAATTATTTTACAATAGAAACGCACTCTGCTTTAAAATTAATTAATCGCAGAGTGCGTTTTTACGTAAATATTGTAATAATCAACAAAAAAGTAAAAAAAAGTAATATAAAATAGCAGTTTATTATAAACATTGCGTAATTTTGCACAAAATAACAACAAATTTAAACAAATTAGCTTATGAAAAAATTTCTACTAACATGTATCGCAGTGGCAGGTATGTTCTTCAGCGGCAACGCCCAGACACCTGTTACTTTTGTAGTTGATGGGACTACATACGAAGTGACAAGCGCAACAACGGTAAGTGTTTCAGACGTAAACACAACAGTGACTGAAATCTCCATCCCAGAAACCGTTGCAAACGAAGGTGTTACCTATACAGTAACAGCAGTTGGAGAACGCGCATTCAACTATGCAGAAGCAACTACAATTACTCTTCCCAACACAGTTACAGAAATCGGCTATTGCGGTATCTACAACACCAAAGCAACAACAATCCAACTTCCAACAGGATTGACAACACTTGGAGAGAACGCACTTGCTTATAACAAGAACCTTACATCAATAACTATTCCAGAAGGAGTTAAAGAGATTCCATCAAGTTGTTTTTCAAATAACCAAATGATGGCAACAGTAAACTTGCCAGCAACTATTGAAAGCATAGGTAGCGGCTCTTTCTATAAGGTTCCTATTGAATCATTCACTTTCCCGGCAAACTGTCGAGTTGTTGAAAAGAATGTATTCCAACTTGCACCGAACTTGAAGGAGGTTACACTAAATGCGAACCTTGAGTCAATGGGAGAAGGCGTTTTCCGCAATTGCGTTAACCTTACAAAGGTTAACCTTGAAGCAGCAACAAAACTTAAAGCAATTCCTGAAAACTGCTTCGTTGAATGTAATGCACTTGCAGATGTTACCATTCCGGCAAGCGTACAGAAAATCGGTATGAATGCCTTTGGCAAGACTGCCGTTACTGAATATAAGGTTGCTGCAGACAATAAAGCATTTGTTGCAAAGGACGGTTGCGTTTATGCGGCAGACATGAGCATTCTTTGGCTATACCCAGCGAAAAAGTCAGGTGATTCATACACAATTCCAGACGGAGTTCGCGGCATTGGCGGCGGTGCATTCTATGGTGCTGCAGTTAAGACTGTTACTTTGCCGGAAAGCATCGTTGCTATCGACAGTTACGCATTCTGCGAATCAACTGTAGAAAGTGTTAACCTTCCAAACTCAATTGTTCAAATCGGAGAACAGGCATTTGCAGGCACAAACATTACAGAACTTGTTCTGCCAGAAAAGATTATTGCAATCTATGACGGTCTTGCTGCTTGGAGCAAAAAACTTAAGAGCGTTACAATCCCTGCAGACGTTCGATTGCTTGCAAACCACGCATTTCAACTTTGCACAGGCCTTACTTCAATCACTTGCAAAGGCGGTGTTGCACCAGAAATCCAGACATACTGGGACGACAGTGACAACCCATTCGGATACGTTGACTGCTCATTGGTAACTCTCCATATCCCAAAGGGTAGCCTACAATCATACAAAGACATGGGTTGGGCTGACATCTTCTCTAACATCGTTGAGTCAGAACCGGCTGTATTTATGCCAACTTCAACAACTCCTGCCAACGAAGACATTGTCAAATCATTAGGAAATGTTGAATTAACGTTCTCAGAAGCAGCAACAGTTGTTACTGCCAATCCTGCGGTAAAATTCCGCAAAGGAAATGAAATCATCGGTGAGGCTGTAGAACCTGACGGTGGCTGGATTGCTGTAAACAACTCAAGCGACAAAAAGACTGTTACTGTTTTCCCTGCAGACTATGATGGTTTCACTTCACCTATTGCTCTTGAAGCAAACCAACCATACTTCTTGATTATCCCGGCAGGAACATTCAAGAACGCAGCAGGCGAACTCAACCAAAAGATCGTTATCACAGTTACTGGTGCTGTTCCTCCATTTGTTCCTGTTGCATTCTCTCCAGAATCAAATAGTCAACTTTCGGAAATCAATGCAATCGCTGTGAAATTCAACGAAGAAACAATGGTTACTGACAGAATGCCACAAATCACTCTAAAGAAAGATGATGCTACAACTGGTCAGACAGTTTCTCCAGAAAACGGTTGGCTTGTTGAAAAGGTAGCTGGAGAAGGAAAGACTGTTACTATAACTCCGATTGACTATGGTTACCAACCAGCACCACTTGCTCTTGAACCAGGCGCTACATACTATATGACTATCCCTGCAGGCGTGTTTAAAAATTTGAACAACGGCACAAACGAGGAAATCCAACTTGTTTACGTTGGCAAGGATAACGGCTCTGTTGAATCACTCGAAGCAGGAAAATGCTTGGTATACGTTTCAAACGGCAATATAAATGTTTCAGTACAAGGTCTTGGAACTTGTGATGTTGCGGCTTACGACTTGACAGGTCGCTGCGTTGCGACAACAGCAACTGACAACAGTACTGTTTTGAGCGTTGAAAACTCTGGCTTGTATATCGTAAAAGTAGTTGCTGAAGGCAAAACACTTACTTTCAAAGTGAAGAAATAAGCAATTATCACAATACTTAAAACTCCGGCATTCGTCGGAGTTTTTTTTATCTGCAAATGTTCCAAAAATAAATAAATTAAAAACTTGACAATAAAATAGTTGGAAAATAAAAAAAGAATTAGTACCTTTGCGTGCTGATTCCGCATAGGCTCGAATAAGTGCTTGCCATAGTGGCAACCGCCTCACGGACAAATTGAAAATTTCTAATATAGATGTACGCAATTGTAGAAATTCAAGGACAACAATTCAAGGCTGAAGCAGGTCAAAAATTGTATGTTCACTATCTCGGCGAGAACGTAAACGAAGGCGATAAAGTAGACTTCGACAAGGTTCTTTTGGTAGATGCCGACGGTACTGTAACAGTAGGTGCTCCTACCGTAGAAGGAGCGAAAGTAGTTTGCGAGGTTATACGTCCCCTCGTAAAAGGAGATAAAGTTCTTGTATTCAAGAAAAAACGCCGCAAAGGTTATCGCCGTTTGAACGGTCACCGCCAATGCTTCTCCCAAATTGAGATTAAAGACGTTATTGCATAATCACTAAAAGTTTAAAGAAATGGCACATAAAAAAGGTGTAGGTAGTTCTAAGAACGGACGTGAATCAGAAAGCAAACGATTGGGCATCAAGATTTTCGGTGGTCAATTTGCAAAAGCAGGCAACATCATCAAACGTCAACGCGGTACAGTTCACCGTCCAGGTTTGAATGTTGGTATGGGTAAAGATCATACTTTGTTTGCACTTGTTAACGGTACAGTTGAATTTACTTCAAAATGCGGTCACGATTACATCAACGTGAACCCAGTTGCTAACAACGAAGCAAACTAATCAACTTGATCAGAAAGATTAATGAGAGTGGGCATTTTGGCTCACTCTCTTTTTATTAATAAAATCATGGGCAAAGCAATCGCAAACTACTGGTTCCACATTCTGGCTATTATAACGGTCATCATCTGGGGAACGACTTTCGTTTCAACAAAAGTACTTATCAACAACGGTCTTGAACCAACGGAAATATTCATATACCGCTTCCTGATAGCCTATATATGCATTATATTCATCTCTCCTAAAAAGATATGGTCAAAGACGGCAAAAGATGAGATACTGATGTTTCTTGCGGGCGTTACGGGCGGTTCTCTATACTTCATAACGGAAAATACCGCACTGGGCTATACGCAAGCAATTAACGTTGCCATGATTATCGCCATAACACCGCTACTGACAACCCTACTTGCTCTGATTTTCTTCAAAAGCGAACGCACAAAAAGTCCCATGAGGATTATATTGGGTAGCGTCATTGCTCTTTGCGGGGTTATAACAGTTATTTATAACGGTAACGCCAACCTTAAATTCAACATAAAGGGCGATACACTTACTCTTTGTGCCGCCTTTTCTTGGGCTTTCTACAGCCTGCTGCTGAAAATTCTCGGCAAGAAATACTCTGCTGTGTTCATAACGAGGAAAGTTTTCGGATACGGTATTATTTCAATAGCCCTAATGCTACCGTTCCACTGCCCGGACTTCAACCTAAACCTTCTGGCAAAACCGGAAATTGCCGTAAATATCCTTTATCTTGGAGGCGTGGCATCTATGCTTTGCTTTACGATATGGAGCGCAGTTGTTAAGAAAATCGGTACAGTAAAGTCAACGAATTACATTAACCTCAACCCTATTGCAACATTTGTTTCAGCATATCTCGTTCTCGGTGAGGTTATATCACTAATTTCATTTATCGGAGCAATAACGATTATTGCTGGCGTATATATAATCGAGAGAAAATCATAGCATCACAATAGCCGTCAACACTCTCCCGGAACGGACTCCGAGCGTCCTTGCGGAAAAGAACCTTTCCGGCTCGCATTTTGTGCATAATCCGCTTTTGCTTATGTTTTCAGGAATCACTCCTGCCTTATCAAGCCAATAGATATTCGACTCTACCAAATCGATGTGAGCTTTACCCGTAAGGGCATTTCTCACAACAACCTTATCAACAGGCAAACCACGGTCGGCAAACTGTTCAACGACTTCATCTCCGACCTCGAAACACTTCTGACATATCGACGGACCAAAGATAACATGTATATTACCCAACTCTGCACCTTGAGAAAGCATTTTTGCAATCGTTTCGCCCGCTATATTATTCATAGTGCCTTTCCAACCAGCATGAGCGGAGGCAACTACCTTGTTTTTCATGTCATAAAAAAGCATAGCAACGCAGTCGGCTGTAAACACCCCGACAAGGGCATTCCTTTCAACCGCAACAATGCCGTCAACGCCATTCAAATCATCTTCCCCTGCGATTGCAACATTAGTGCTATGAGTCTGAACAGCAGTGAAAAACTTGTCTTCACTAACCCCCAACTCTTTGCACAACGCTTTACGGCAAGCATCGGTATGCTCCTCTTCATCTCCTGTATAACCACAGCAATTAAAGCCTGAATAAGGAGAATCCGTAACATCACCACGCTCAACAGAAAAGGCGAGTAAAGTACCCGCCTCATCTTTATAAATATGTTTACTAATCTTCATCAGCAAAATCGCTTTCCCAATATTCTTCCGGCCATTCAACGTCCCAAGACTCCTCAACATCTCCACTTTCCTGCTCGATGATAAATTCATCTTCTTCAGTAACGCGGTGCTTAACGTCAAGGTCGCGGTGAGTGATTCGTGAAGGAATGCGGTTGTCTTCATCGTTGATAGTACGCCAAAGGGTATCTTTCAATTCTGTAAGTCCCAATCCCGTTACAGATGAAATAAACACCGTAGGAACGCCTTCCGGCAAATCTGTCCTGCGGATTTCGTCCATCAACTCCTCGTCGAGCATATCACACTTGGTAATAGCAAGCACCCTTCCTTTATCAACAAGGTCGGGGTTGAATCGCTCCAACTCGTTCAAGAGAATCTGATATTCCTTTCTAATTTCATTAGTATCGGCAGGAACCATAAAAAGCAATACAGCATTACGCTCTATATGCCTCAAAAAACGCAATCCTAATCCTTTACCTTCGCTCGCACCTTCAATAATACCAGGAATATCCGCCATAACGAATGATTGCGTTCCGCGATAGCCAACGATACCGAGGTTCGGCTCAAGGGTAGTAAACGGATAGTCGGCAATCTTCGGCTTTGCAGCAGAGATTGAAGAAAGCAAAGTTGACTTGCCGGCATTCGGAAAACCAACCAAGCCGACATCTGCCAAAAGTTTCAACTCAAGGATAACAGTTTTCTCAATAGCAGGTTCTCCCGGTTGCGCATACCTTGGAGTCTGATTCGTTGCAGACTTGAAATTCCAGTTACCAAGACCGCCACGACCGCCACGGAGCAACTTAATCTCCTGACCGTCGTCAGTAATCTCACAAAGGAATTTTCCGTCTTCAGCATCATAAACCGCTGTTCCGCACGGAACCTCGATAATCTTATCTTCTCCGTCCTTGCCAAAACTACGGCATTCAGAGCCTGGCTGACCGTCGGTAGCGAAAACGTGACGCTGATACTTCAAGTGGAGCAACGTCCACAAATTTCTGTTTCCTCTAAGGATAATGTGTCCGCCACGGCCACCGTTACCGCCGTCAGGTCCGCCCTTTGGCACATACTTAGCCCTGTGGAAATGACACGAGCCTGCCCCTCCCTTACCGGAACGGCAAACTATCTTTACGTAATCTATAAAATTGGATCCTGCCATAATTTTGCAAAGTTACGAAACAATCACAAATTCTCCAAAAAACTCAATATGGTCTGATTTCTAAATTCTACCTGATTCAAGGAGTTTTTCTGCTATAAGCCAGTCGATTTCGGTATCGAGGTCAACAGAGCGAACCGAGTCCATAACCGACATTCTACGTCTGCGGAACTCACCAAGCGTCATCTTTCTCAGAGATGCAACGTTGATAACATATACCGCACCATTATATTCCCATACCTTGGGAGCATCTTGCCTGCGGGTAAATTTTCCATCTCCCTTCGAAATAGCGAGGAATCCGTTTTCATCTTTTTCATAGCAGTTATAGTATGGGTTACTTGACGCCTCCTTAACAGTAACAACCATATCTATATCAGGCGAATACATATCCAATGCTGCCTTAACGTCTTCGGCTTTACGGAATGGTGACGTTGGTTGCAAAAGCACCAAAACATCATATTCAACTCCTTTCGACCTATAAAAATCAAGGGCATGCAGCAGCACTTCGTACGTTCCACTCTTATCGGTAGCCAACTCTGCAGGGCGCATGAATGGAACTTCCAAACCCATACCGCGAACAACCGATGCAATCTCCTCATCATCTGTTGAAACGCAGATATCTGCATCATCGGCAAACTGGCGGGCAACGTCAACTGAATAGCCTATCAGCGGCTTTCCGCCCAATAATTTTATATTCTTATGGGGAATACCCTTACTGCCTCCACGGGCGGGTATTACAAACAACGCCTTCATTTATTCAAATCGTAAAATGGTTTGGTTATTATTCCTTCAAGTGGTGTTTCGGCAATCGCCTTAACCATCTTGCTCAAAGTATCCTGCTGTCCGTAAGGATTTTCAACAGTACGAGCCATCTGCCTTACCTCATCGGAAAGAACCGTAGAAAGTCCTTTTTCTATCTCCTCCAGACTAACGCCACAATGGATAACGGATTTAGCAGCAAGCCTGCCTTTCTGCCTTATGCCGATATCCAAGGTTGGAATGCCCATTGACGGAACCTCAACAATACCGCTTGATGAATTGCCTATAACGGCAGTAACACAGCGTAACGCCGAAAGGTAACGCAATAATCCTAAAGACTGGAATACAGTGCATCTCTCAGGATGCTCCGCGGCATAATTTTCGATAAGGTCAATAATCACCTTGCCGGAAGTGTCATTATTGGGATATGTAAATATAACCTTATAATCAGGGAACTTATCCAAGGCAGCGAGCAGATTCTCGCATTGCTCCTTCGGCGGTATGCTGTCGAGCGTTGCGGGATGAAAAGTGGCAAGCAGCGACTTTTCGGGAATGGTAGTCATCAATTCCGCCTCCAACTGCTCTCTACTCAAGTATTTTGCGTGGATGATATTGTAAACACCAATAGCACCCGTATTTATTACTCTATCCGGATTTTCGCCCAACTGGATAACCCGCTGGCGATATTCTTCCGTTTCGGTCAAATGGATATGACTCATCTTTGTTATAGAGTGGCGGATACTTTCATCATACGCCCCCTCACTGATTGCACCGCCGGCAATATGAGCAATAGGTATACGGAAAATCAACGCGGCAGAAGCAGTTGCAAGCATCTCATATCTGTCGCCGAGGATAACGAGCAAGTCTGGCTCCAACTCCTCAAAAACGGCTGCCATACCAGACATACATTCACTCATGGCGTCAACCGTTCCGCGCGGGCTATCGGTATCAACGGTCATAGGAACGCTTTTCGTTATCTTCAAGCCGTCACGCTCAATCTCACGCCATGTGCTTCCGTACTTCTTGCTAAGGTGCATATTGGTTGCTACAATCTGCAACTCAACATCATCACGCTCCGCCAACGCTCTCGCAATGCCGCTAAGAAGGCCCCAATCGGCACGCGTTCCCGTTGCTATACATATTTTTCGCCTATCCATTATAATTCAATCAACTCATCATATTCAAAATCGCGTGGGGCAGTCTTACCCAACACGTCGTCCCACTTCATCGGCGAAATGCCGTTACCGGGACGCTTGACAGTGACATTTTCTTCTGTATAAACCTCACCTGCCTTTATCGGTCTTGCCGCCACGATACTCTTGCGTGCAACGATGATATTGGGCCTTTCGGAATCGGTAACTTTCTTCTTTCCGTCACCAAGTGCTGCCTCTATATTTCGGATTGCATCTACCATTGCCTTCAATTCCTGAGGCTCAAGGCTCGCCTTATGGTCTGGGCCAGGCAATGTCTTGTCGAGCGTGAAATGCTTTTCAATCACTTCCGCACCGAGTGCAACAGCCGCAATTGGCACTTCTATTCCGTTTGTATGGTCAGAATATCCGACAGCAACGCCAAGCCAGTCGCGAATATCAAGCATAGCACGAAGATTGACATCTCGCATCGGCGTTGGATATTCTGTATTGCAATGCAAAACGATAATGTCACTTCGCTTCAAACCGCCATTTTCAAGGACCTGCAACGCTTCCTCTATCTCAGGCAACTCACTCATTCCTGTAGATATGATAACCTTACGGCCTTTTGCTGCTATGGCACGCAAATAAGGGAGATTGGTAATCTCACCTGAAGGAATCTTATAGTAATCCATATCAAGCGGCTCGAGGACATCGATAGAAACCAAATCAAAAGGCGTACTCATAAAACCGATACCAACTTTATCGCAATATTCCTTCAGTGGCTTATAATCGGTCAGCGGCAAATGAATCGCCTTGCACATTTCCAACTGACTTTCGCCATTGCCGGTAGTCTCTTTCTGATACTCTGCCTTTGGTGCAAAAGTGGAAATAACCAATTCCGGCTTTGCTGTCTGGAATTTAACATAATCGGCACCTGCCGCCTTTGCCTCGTCGATCATCTTTAGAGCCATTTCGTAATTGCCGTTATGATTGACTCCGGCTTCTGCTATTATTATCGTTTTTTTCATTTTCCCTCATTAAAGAACATTACCTCACTGAAATATCGCGCCATCAACGCACGGTCACGCCAATCGGAAACTGGCTGAGCCGCCTCACCCAATGACTCGCGGAGAATCATCTCTGCTATATTCGCACCTGCAAGAATAGAGCAGATAACGCCACCACCCAATCGCGGATTGATTTCCATCAGCAAATATCTGCCATTGCCTTTTTCGTGAATAAACTGAATAGTGATCGGGCCTTCAAAATTCAACTCTCGGAGAATGCGCTCTGACTGGCTGATTAGTTCTGGAATACGCCTGGTTTCCGTTCTGTCAACCTCTCCGCCTGTTGTGGAAATTCTAATTCTCGGAACGATACTAACAACCTCCTTTGTCAAAGGAGAAACATAGCAGTCAACCGTATATTCTTCTCTATCAGCAACATATTCTTGAATAAGATAATTTTCCTTATTCGCAACCTCTTCAAGTTCGGCTACGTTATTAACAACGACAATTCCTTTAGAAGCAGAACCCGTTCTGGGCTTCAGAATCGCCGGAAAAGAGCAATTTTCAGGAGTATAGGTTTTTGGAATCTCAAAATGATGACTCTCAAAAACCGCAGCAGCCTCTCCCTTGTCGAACATTGAGTGGGCAACGGCAAAATCCGAAACAGGAACAAACACATCCGGGTGAAGTTCCTTCAACTTAGAGCAAATTTCTATTGCACCGTCAACAAAGGGAAGAATAATATTTATCTCCTTCTCCTTTATGACTTTTGCAATCTTATCATATATGTCGGCATCGCCCCAGCGGCTGCCCTCAAGAACTGTTCCAACGCAAGCAATGGGAACAGACGGAATAATCTCATAACTGAAAATTTCCACCTCCTTACCCATACGCTCACCAGCGGATTTGAAGATTTTTGCAAGCGAGACACGCTTTGCTCCGCCAAGCATCATTATGTTAATCTTTCCGCTCATCGGTTATAGATATCGTATTTGTACTTTGCAAGGTTTTCTGGATTGGAGAACCATTCAATAGTTTCTTTAAGACCCTCTGTCAAAGAGAATTTAGGTCTCCAGTCGGTTAGAGTTGTGATCTTTGTATTGTCACCATATAGCCTGAATACCTCCGAGTTTTTCGGACGCATACGCATCGGGTCCTGAACCCACTTAACGTCAGCCCCCATAAGGTCGGCAATCATCTGCAAAGTGTCTTTCATCGAAATCTCACTATTGCTGCAAATATTTATCTCCTGACCTTCTACATCTTGAGCCTTTGCAAGTGCAATAAAACCGCGGCAAGTGTCCTTAACATAGTTAAAGTCTCTTGTAGGCGTAAGGTCACCTATCTTGATTTCTCTGACACCGTTGGCAATCTGCGTGATAATTGTTGGGATAATCGCCCTTGCCGACTGTCTCGGCCCGTAAGTATTAAACGGCCTTGCAATAACCACTGGCAAATTGAAAGCATTATAGAAACTTTCCGCGATGGCATCCGCACCGATTTTCGTTGCTGAATACGGCGACTGTGGCTGTTTTGGGTGAGACTCGTTGATAGGGACGTAGCGCGCCGTTCCGTACACTTCAGAAGTTGAAGTAACGATAAGCCGCTCAACGCCGGCATCACGCGCCGCCTGGCAAATATTCAATGTTCCCTTTATATTTGTATCAACATAACTGTCAGGAGCAACATAACTGTATGGAATGGCAATCAACGCAGCCAAATGGAAAATAGTATCGCATCCCTTTGCAGCCTCACGACAGAAATTCGGGTCACGAACATCACCGCTGACAACCTCAAGCCTGTCATGGCGAACGCCGTCTAACCAACCCCAGTAATTAAAGGAATTATAGACGCTCAACGCGCGAACCTCATAACCTTCTTCCAACAACATTTCTGTCAAATGCGAGCCGATAAAGCCGTCAGCCCCTGTCACCAATACTTTTTTCATATCATTCTATTTATGTTGTAAAATTAGTGATTTTAAACGAATAACAACCTATTAGTTTCCAAATTATCATATTTGGCTAATCATTCAACTCGCCCCATATCTCTTCACACTGCTCAAAGAAGCCAAGAACATTTGCTACTCTCGGTGCTTCCTCCGTCTTCTTCTGTCTGAGGACTGCAAGCATATCGTCTTCCGATAAAAACCGTCCAACACCTTCCATATATCCTTCAGAATCATACGCTCTAATCAAATCTTTTTCCAATTCCTTATAGCCACAAACCGCCAATACGTCAACAACGGATGTAAGGAACAGGTCATCTCCTTTAATTTTTTCCGGCAGACGATCAAGAACAGTGCCAATAATGCGCTTCAGAGCAAATACAAGTTCATATCGGCGGAGAGGATTATCTAAAACGATATCAAGCATTGCGTGGAATCCATGCAATTTAACCCCCACAAATGTCGAGCGATCGCAAATCAATTCTTCCAAATCAACAAAATTCTCTTTGAAATGCACTCGCAACAAATAATACAAACAATCCTCGTCCATTAGATAACATAAATCCAGAACATCAAAATCAGATTTTAAGAGTTCCAAAATTGTTGGCAAGCTCTCTTCTCTGCCAAATTCTGCCAGCAAAAAGGAGCCAAGCAAAACAGCATCTCCCATTTGGTCAAATTCATCTTCCGTAAATTTCCCGTTATACATCAGACCCAAAGTGTACATTATGTAATTGCAAATATCTTTAACAGCCTCACCTGAAGGTAAAGCAAGGATCTGCTTCAACTTCTTCTTCGACGGTGGGCATTCAGATGTCTGCTTCGAAAGCACATCAACTATAATCTTGTTTTTAACCTTCAACTCTTTTGGATAGTAAGCACGATGACATTCAACAACATTTGTAAATTCAGAATTTAAAATAGCTTCTTTTACGCTATCCAACACCCCCCTAAACTCAGACGGCAATTCTTCATCTTCATAATACTCGTCATATTCTTCATTGATATATAAATATTCGAAATTGTCACCAAGCCGGTCCTGCAAAGTTCCTATATATTTTTTCTCGACTCCCGCAGGTCCGACAATCAAGAAATACTTTCCTTTATGTCCATACTCATACTCTATCAATGGAATCTCATCCGTGTCTTCCTCAAGGACATAACGGGCAAACGCATAATCCTGACAAGGCTTGATACCAGCCTCCTCAGCAAACACAATAGCTCCGTAGATGAGATTATGGGCCTCTACATACGGGAACTCAACCATTTGATAACTGGAATCCAATTTATCAATAGCATCTTCAAAATCAAAGACATCCATATTCTCTACAAAAAAAGCATCCTTTACGCCAAGACAATAAGTATCAACAAGGAACTGCCCATAAACCAAATTACCACTGGGACGGATACGAGTAACTACAACTATTGCAAAACCATTTTCCTCCCAACCATCGTTAACGTAACATTTGCCTATAGGTAAAGTACGAGCCTTGGTCTGCATGAATTTTTTTGGTGATATATATGTCTGCTTCTGATTCTTTGCCATATTCAAATATAAACTATACAAAGTTATAACAAATAGTCATTAAACCGAATATATTATACGATTTTAAACACAAAAAAACAAATACTACTCCAATCGGAATATTTTTACTAATTTTGCACCGTCAAGGCACATTTTTACAAAATATTTACAAATTATGCACAAAATCAACCTTTCCGTACTAGTTCCTGTTTACGGAGTTGAAAAATACATAGAACGGTTTGCAAGATCTCTCTTTAATCAGAGCATGACAAATAATGTTGAATTTGTCTTTATCGACGATTGCTCTGTCGATAACTCTATTCCAAATCTGGAAAAGGTCATAAATGAATACCCACAACTAAAACAGCAAATAAGAATAGAACGGTTACCTAAAAATATGGGGCTGCTCGGAGCAAGACTTGCCGGACTAAAAATGGCTAAGGGTGAATACATTATCTGTAACGACTCTGACGACTGGGTAGAGCCTACTATGCTGGAAGACATGTACAAAACAGCAAAAAGCGGTAATTTCGACATCGTTATTTCAGATTTCTTTTTCAACGTTGGGAACGACCAGAAAGTTTCCATACAGAACCCCGATACTTCTGATGGAAAAATATGCATGTACAACACTCTTTTAGGCAAGGTTCACGGTTCATGGTGTAATAAACTTTTTAAAAGGGAACTAATTACAGACTCGAATTTTATAGAGCCTGCACTTGGAATGAATATGATGGAGGACATTATGGTAACTGTCCAACTGATGTTTCATGCAAAAAAAATAGGTTATATAAATAAAGGATATTACCACTACTGCCGAAACTCCTCTTCTGTATCAGAAGCCCTTTCTGAGAAAAGCCTCAAATCCATAATATACGCTTACAATCTTATAGAGAGATTCTATAAGGAAAAAAATATAACAGAGGACAGAGCAATTGATGCCCTGCAAAAATATAGGATATCAACACTGTCGGAGATTGCTCTGAAAGGCAATAACTACAAACTAATCAACTTCTCCGACTACAAGTATCTCAAACCGCACATATTGAAGCACCCTTATTTGGGGATAAGTTACAGATTAGCACTTTGGTTTAAAGTCAATAAACTGAATTTTCTACTTGAAATGCTAATTTTTGCAAGAAAAACTTTACGAAAGAAAGGAGCATGAGCCTAATGCATCTAATCTCCACAACAATCACTTTGTCAAAACAGATATTGCATCCTTTCTACATAAAATAATGATTTATGATAAAAACTAATATATCGGTAGTTGTCCCCGTATATGGAGTGGAAAAATATATCGAACGCTTCGCAAGATCTCTCTTTAATCAGAGCATGACCAACAACGTAGAATTTATTTTCGTTGACGATTGCTCTGTCGATAACTCTATCCCTATCCTTAAAAAGGTCATTAACGAATACCCGCATATTAAAGAACAAATAAGAATTGAGCGCCTTCCTAAAAATATGGGACTGCTTGGAGCAAGGCTTGCCGGACTCAAATTGGCAAAGGGCGACTATATTATCTGCTTAGACTCTGACGACTGGATAGAGCCGACAATGCTTGAGGATATGTACAACAAGGCAACCAGTGATAACTGTGACGTTGTCATATCTGATTATTACGAAGACACGCCAACCAAACAAAAGCTCAGAGTGCAAAGGCCCAATAACCTTGAAGGACAAAAATGTATGAACCAAATTCTCTCGAAGGGGCTGCACGGCTCATGGTGCAATAAGATGTTTAAACGCAACTTGATTACAAACAAAAAAATCATGAAGCCGGAAAAAGGAATGAACGTTCTGGAAGACTTGATGATGACGGCTCAAATGATGTACTTCTCAAAAAAAATAGGATACATAAACAAATCATACTACCACTACTGCATCAGATCTGGCTCAACGTTCTATTCTGCCAATAAAAACAATTTTAAGTCTATACTTTACGCATACGACTTCATTGAAAAGTTCTACAAGGAAAATAACATTCAAAGCAAATCTTCAAAAAACGCTTTGAGAATATTCCGAATAACGACGCTTTCGATTGTGGCTTTAGACGGATACCAGTACAAAATAATAAATTTCAACAATTACAAGCACCTGCGTCCGTACATTATGAAGCATCCGGGACTGACCAGAAGTTATAAACTAACTCTTTGGCTACGAGTTTCGGGAATGAAATCTATGGCGAATACGCTTATTTTTGTAAGAAAGCACACAAAAAAAGCATAGCTTCAATTTAACGGTGAAAATTTTTTGACACTGATTTTTGCTTAAAAAAGTGAGAAAAAGCCCGTTTTTAGGACGAAAAACAAAAAAAATCACTTTTTTTGAAAAAAAGTTGCCCAAATATTTGCATATAAAAAATAAAAGGCATACCTTTGCATCACGTTTGAAAAAGACGTCTTCGGGGCGTAGCGCAGTCCGGTTAGCGCACCTGCTTTGGGAGCAGGGGGTCGAAGGTTCGAATCCTTTCACCCCGACGAAGATTAAAGGATGTATCGCAGATACATCCTTTTTCTTTTTTATATACATCCAA
>UQLZ01000007.1 GCA_900541935.1 uncultured Prevotellaceae bacterium
AATCGGAAAATTGGTCAAGTAAAGTATTCACTAATTTAATTCAACCAACAGGTATTCTGGAGGTTCTGAGGGTTTCTTTCCCGAATTTATGTATATAGAATCATCTTTTGAATCACCTCCTGCATATAGCAATGCCTTTCGGCAAGCATATAGGCAACCGATGCAGGTGCTATTGCCAATTATCTCCACTGCATTACAAATCGCCAAATTTGAACTAAGAAGATAATTTCAATAACACCTTTCAAAATATGTCGTTACAATATGGGCGACTCTCCACCCTACCATAACTGCAAGAAAAGATAGCATTATAAATCTGCAAATGCAATAAATATTCAACTAATTTATTGCTAATTTGTTGCTCAGTATCAAATCAAAATCAAACTACAACCTTATTAATGACCATCGCTCTACTTTTGCAAATGACTTTTTGGCTGCAATAGGCAAATTTAACCATACTCAATATTGCCTATTTCTTGCGTTTTTACTAATTTTGCAAAAAACTAAAAGTAATTATGGAACTATCTCCCCTTACTGCTGTATCGCCCGTTGATGGACGCTACCACAGCAAAACAAAATCCCTACAAAACTACTATTCAGAGCATGCGCTAATCCGCTATCGTGTCAAAGTTGAAATTGAGTACTTTATCGCTTTATGCGAAATTCCACTTCCACAATTGGCAGACTTTGACAAGAATCTATACAACGCTCTTAGGGACATTTACGAAAACTTCTCTTTGGAAGACTCCCAATCAATAAAAGATATTGAATCAATAACCAATCACGACGTTAAAGCCGTTGAATATTTCATCAAAGGGAAATTTGACAACTTAGGAATTGAAAAGTATAAAGAATTCATTCACTTTGGATTGACTTCACAAGACATCAACAACACTTCCCTTCCAATGCTTATCAAAGACTCATTGAACGAGGTTTATTACCCTTTGCTTAATGAGATGATCGACATCCTCGACAAATATGCCGAAGAATGGAAGGATATTCCTATGCTTGCCAAGACACATGGCCAACCGGCTTCTCCAACACGTATTGGCAAGGAAATAAACGTTTTCAGTTACAGATTGAAAAAACAATTGGCATTGCTTAAGCAAACTCCTATCAGTGGAAAATTTGGCGGCGCCACAGGTAACTTCAACGCACACCACATTGCATTCCCAGAAATTAACTGGCCTGAATTTGCAAAAAAATTCCTTAACAGTAGCCTTGGCATTGAAAGAGAAGATTGGACAACACAAATATCCAATTACGATAATCTCGCTGCTCTCTTTAACGGTCTTGCAAGAATCAACACAATTTTGATTGACTTAGACCGCGATTTCTGGCAATATATTTCAATGGAATACTTCAAGCAGAAAATCAAAGAAGGCGAAGTTGGTTCATCAGCAATGCCGCACAAAGTTAATCCTATCGACTTTGAAAATTCAGAGGGCAACTTGGGAATTGCTAATGCAATATTTACACACCTTGCAAACAAATTGCCAATATCAAGATTACAAAGAGACTTAACTGACTCTACAGTTATCAGAAACGTTGGTGTGCCTCTCGCCCATTCTATTATCGCTATACAAAGCACGATTAAAGGTCTAAACAAACTAATTCTCAACGAATCTGCCATAGCAAATGACCTTGACAACATGTGGAACGTTGTTGCAGAAGCAATTCAGACTATCCTTAGAAGAGAGGGCTACGAAAAGCCATACGAAACGCTCAAGGCTCTGACAAGAACCAATAGTAAAGTTGACGCCGAAAGCATTTCTTCATTCATCGACACATTAAAAGTCACTGATGAAGTTAAAAATGAACTTAAAAAAATCACCCCGCATAACTATACGGGCTACTAATATACAACCTAAAGCAAACGACACTGCGAAAAGATGTTAAAAGTTTGATTATAAACAATCTTTTTGCAGTGTTGCTTTCAATTATTTTGGGAAAAAACTTACCTTTGCAACATATTACGATTGGTAAGAAAAGACAACGTGATTGAAAAACGTAATAATGAAATAGCATATTATTAACGCCGAGAGGCTTGTTAAAAATTTTAATTATGGAACTAAGCAAAAAGCCTAAGAGACCTCGCATTGGAGAAAGTCAAGAAATCAACTCAGAAAACAGTCATTTTGAAAAAGTGACCTACCATCCAAACGCCACTTATGCAGGCGACAATAACGATGCCAACAACATAGCAGAAAGTGCAACTCGCAATGATTATAGAGCAACCTATAATCAAAACAACTATCAAAGAAATAATTATAATCGCAATAGCCACCAACAAGGAGGATTCAATCGTGACGGTGGATATAACAACCGTCAAGGTGGTTATAACAACTATCGCCAACAAAACCAAGGTGGCTATAATAACAACCGTCAGCAAGGCGGTTACAACAATTACCGCCAACAAAACCAAGGCGGTTACAACAACTATCGCCAGCAAAACAATTACGGCGGACAACAAGACGGTTATAACCGCATTCAAAATCAAAATTACGATAACAATCGCCAGCAAGGTGGCTACAACAATTACCGTCAACAAAACCAAGGTGGCTATAACAACCGTCAGCAAGGCGGATTCAACAACAATCGCCAGCAAGCGGCTACAACAATTACCGCCAGCAAAACCAAGGCGGTTATAACAACCGTCAGCAAGGCGGATTCAGCAACAATCGCCAGGGCGGATATAACAATCGCCAACAAGGAGGCTTCAATAACCACAGACCTCAAGCGGGAAAAAGATTTACACCAAGACCACAACAAATCATCTATGATGCACCTGTTGTTGATCCAAATGAAGAAATCCGCTTGAATAAATTCATGGCTAATGCGGGTATTTGCTCTCGCCGTGAAGCAGACGAATTGATTCAGAAAGGCATGGTGAAAGTTAATGGCGTTGCTGTTAGCGAATTGGGAACAAAAATAAAGAGAGAAGACGTTGTTGAATACAACGACCAGGTAGTAACTTTGGAAAACAAATGCTACATTCTCCTTAACAAGCCTAAAGATTGCGTAACAACAAGTGACGACCCAGACGGAAGACTAACTGTTATGGATCTTGTTAAGAATGCTTGCAAAGAGCGTATTTATCCAGTAGGAAGACTTGACAGAAACACAACAGGCGTACTGCTCCTTACAAACGACGGTGATTTGGCTTCAAAACTTACCCATCCAAAATTCGTTAAAAAGAAAATTTACCAAGTTTGGACCGATAAGAATATTTCTGAGGAAGATATGCAAAGACTTGCAGACGGTATTGAACTTGAAGACGGACCAATCCATGCAGATGCTATCAGCTACGTTAACGACAGAGACAGAAATCAAGCAGGTATTGAAATCCACTCTGGTCGCAACCGTATCGTTAGAAGAATGTTTGAGCACCTTGGTTACAGAGTAACTAAACTTGATAGAGTATATTTTGCAGGATTGACTAAGAAAAACCTCCCTCGCGGACGTTGGCGTTACCTTAGCCAGGAAGAAGTTAACTTCCTTAAGCAAGGTTCATTTGAATAGAATTTAATAACCATAATAACGGCACCATCAATATGGTGTACAAACAAAAAGATGAAAAGAACTAAAATTTCAGACATATTTTCACCAGAACTAATTGGTTCGGAAGTATGCGTTAAAGGTTGGGTTCGGACTCGTCGTGGCAATAAAAATGTTCAATTCGTTGCACTAAACGATGGTTCAACAATTAAGAATATCCAAATTGTATTCGATATGGCTAAGTTCTCAGAAGAGGAGCTTAAGCCAATTACAACCGGAGCAAGCATCCATGTAGATGGCAAACTTGTAGAATCTCAAGGGAAAGGACAAGTAGCAGAAATTCAAGCAGAAAAACTTGAAATATATGGAACTGCGGACGTTAATGAGTATCCTTTGCAAAAGAAGGGTCATACTTTGGAATTTCTACGCGAAAAAGCACACTTGAGACCTCGCACAAACACTTTTGGTGCTGTGTTGAGAATCAGACACACTTTAGCTTTCGCTATCCACAAGTTCTTTAATGAAAAGGGGTTCTTCTACTTGAATACTCCGCTCATAACTTCAAGCGACTGCGAAGGCGCTGGTGCTATGTTCCAAGTGACAACTCTTAACATGAATGACCTTCCTAAAACAGAAGAAGGCAAGATTGACTATACTCAAGATTTCTTTGGTAAACAAAGCAATTTGACAGTATCGGGTCAGTTGGAAGGCGAATTGGGAGCAACGGCTTTAGGTGCAATCTATACATTCGGACCGACATTCCGTGCTGAAAATTCAAATACTCCTCGCCACTTGGCTGAGTTCTGGATGATTGAGCCGGAAGTTGCTTTCTATGACATCAACGACAATATGGATTTGGCTGAAGAATTTATCAAGTACTGTATCAACTACGCGCTTGAAAATGCTGCCGATGATATCGAATTTCTCGCTAAGATGTACGACAACGAGCTTATCAATCGCTTGAAATTCGTTGTTAGCAACGAATTTGTTCGCCTAACATACACAGAAGGTATCGAAATTCTTGAAAAGTCGAAACACAAATTCGACTTCCCTATATACTGGGGTGCTGACTTGCAGAGCGAGCATGAAAGATACCTTGTTGAAGAACACTTCAAGAAACCGGTTATTTTGACTGACTATCCTAAAGAAATCAAGTCATTCTACATGAAACAAAACGAGGATGGCAAGACCGTTAGAGCAATGGACGTTCTATTCCCTAACATCGGCGAAATTATCGGCGGTTCGGAAAGAGAAGAAAGCTACGAGAAACTTCTTACTCGCATTGAAGAACTAAATATTCCCATGAAGGATATGTGGTGGTATCTTGACACAAGAAAATTCGGCACAGTTCCTCATTCTGGTTTCGGCCTTGGTTTCGAAAGACTGGTACTTTTCGTTACTGGTATGACAAATATCCGCGACGTTATCCCATTCCCAAGAACTCCGAACAACTGCGAATTCTAATTTAGAAATTAATACATAAACAAGGGATTGTGTCTATCGATACTATCCCTTGTTGCTTTTTATTCATGACTAAATTCAACACATATCTCAACTCCATTGACACCTACTTCTGGAAACAATTATTTTTTCAGAAAGGCAAACTGCAAAATTACCAAAAAGGAGAAACCTTTATCTTCGAAGGAGAAACAAATCGAAAAGTTGGTTTTATCCTTAATGGATATTTTAAACACACCGTTAACGACATAGACGGGAATGAACATATAACTGGCTTTGCTTTTAAAGACTCTTTTATAGGAGATTATTTTAGTGCCGTCAAGAACAATCCAGCCATGACAAATATCATTGCTGTTAAAGAATCAACAGTTCTAATTTGTGACAGTGAAACGGTAGCAAATCAATTCGCTAATGACAACAACCTTCATATTAGCATTATAGAATCTTTATTTCAACAAATATATACAATTTACCTAAACAGTCACAAACAATCACCAAAAGAAAGATACATTGATATTATCAAACGCTGCCCAGAGATATTAAATGATATAACTTTGAAAGAATTGGCATCTTTTCTGCAAATAACACCAACATACCTAAGCAAAATCAGAAAAGAAATTTCTTTTAAATCATCAAAATAGTTTGATAATTTACGAGTTCTTATTCCATATCTTTGCAAAAAAAAAGATATGAACGTAATAATAATTGGAGGAACATCTGGTATAGGTAAAGGTCTTTGGGAACACTATGCTAACGGGAATAATAAAGTAGCAATAATTGGCAGAAGGTATGAACTTCTGACTACTCTCTTCAAAATAAAACCGAACAACACACTTATATACAATTTCGACATAACACAACTTGACTGCATTGAGAATAACTTAAACAGTATATTTTCTGATTTGGGCAAAGTTGACTTGGTTATATTATCTGCCGGCACTGGAGACACCAATAGCACCTTAGACTTCAGCAAAGAACGCAACACTATCAATACTAACATTTTAGGATGGACAGCCTGCGCCGATATAGTATATAACAAACTGCAAGCTCAAGGTTACGGCCACTTAGTTACAATAACTTCTGTGGGCGGACTAAAAGCAGAGGCTTCTGCTCCAGCATATTCAGCAACAAAGGCATACCAAATAAACTACACTAAGGCTCTTCAAGGAAAATCTAAAGGCACTGCCATTCTTGTATCAGAAGTACGCCCAGGTCTGACAGATACACAAATGGCAAAAGGAGACGGTTTATTTTGGGTTATGCCTGTTAAAAAAGTAACAAATCAAATAGTATCAGGAATTTCCAAGCGCAAATCAACAATCATCGTTTCTAAGCGTTGGAAATTAATATCATTCATTCTAAAATTATTTTATTTGATTAAATGATATTATAAAAAGAGCAACTACTTATTGTCTATAAAATCTAAAGTATACTGTACTGTCTTTTCAAATGCTTCATCTTGTCCTGGAACGGTTATGAAAAGATGCACTGCATCCTTAAATTCTATTCTTTTAACCCTCTTGCTGGATTTCCTTGCAAAATCAGCACCTTGGTCGCATAGAATATCGCGACCTGCTGCAATAAGCAGCGTTCTTGGCAAAGTCTTAAGCGTCTTTTCATCATTGAGACCAACACTAACGAGCAAATCGCGGGAATCTTCCTCCCCTGCGTATGCCTTGTTGAATGCATCCATAATCGAAGAGTCCAAGCCATATCCAACGCCATATTCTTTCCACGAAGCAGAACCGTCGTTAAAGGCTTTCGTTACCGGATAAAAAACCACAATTGACTCAACCAAACTACCCTCAGAAATTGCAGTTGCTATTGCAAGATTTCCTCCAGAACTATCTCCGCCTAAAGTTATTTTAGCATCATCTATACCAAGTTTATCCGCATTATCAACAACATATTGCAGAGAGGAAATACAATCTTCAAGACCTGCAGGGAAAGGATTTTCGGGAGCCAGACGATAATCAACAGCAAGCACTTTTACTCGTCCGGAAGAAGCAACGGCATTACAAAAGCGTCCGCAACTATTCAAACTGCCAAAAGTCCAACCTCCACCGTGAAAATATATCAAAATTGGCAACTTGTCATCAACACTGCCCTTTGGCTCATAAAGACGCATTATTGGGCTAAGCATTTTTACCGATACATTTTCTGAAATTTTGGGTGCTGTATTTCGGGAATTACGAACCACCTCAAGCTCTGAATTATCACCGTCAATTGCTTTAAGGATAGCAGCAGTCTGCCTATCTTGCAAACCAACCGGCATATTCTTCAAAAATGCGTCAGCTTGACTTCTCATAACAGGACTTTCAATAACCACATTAGCAACAGCCTTACATGAAGACAGAAATCCAAAATGGCATAATGCCAATACCAGAAATATATTAAATCGCTTCATTATTCTTATCTTTCGTGCAAAAACAAAAAAGGATGCACGCTAACCACGGTACATCCTTTCCCATAAACTATTTTAATTTTTACTTAATCAAATTATGACGCTTGAAGATTTTATGAATCTTATCAAGAGCTATATCAACCTGGTCAACAGTATGCGTTGCCATTAGACTGAATCTAATTAAAGTGTCATTTGGCGCAACAGCAGGCGATACAACAGGATTAACAAAAATTCCTTCCTCAAACAATTCATGAGTAATCAAGAATGTTAGATTATTGTCACGAATATAAAGAGGAATAATCGGAGTTTCAGTATGTCCTATTTCACATCCCATATTCTTGAATCCTTGAAGAGCATAATCCGTTACCTTCCACAAGTTTTCCTGACGTTCAGGTTCGCTTTCCATTATGTCAAGAGCTGCACTTACAGCAGCAGTAGAAGCAGGGGTAATACTTGCAGTAAAGATATATGAACGAGAATGATGTCTTAGGAAGTTTGTAATCTCCTTGTCACAAGCAATAAAGCCTCCCAATGAAGCAAAAGACTTACTGAAAGTTCCCATAATCAAATCAACATCATTTGTCACGCCGAAATGATCACAAGTACCCCTACCGCCTCTTCCGAAAACTCCAATACCGTGAGCCTCGTCAACCATAACTGATGCATCATATTTCTTTGCTAAAGCAACGATTTCTGGAAGTTTTGCAACATCACCCTCCATAGAGAAGACTCCATCAGTAACAATCAATTTAACTTTATCTGGAGCACATTTCTTGAGTTGATTCTCAAGAGATGCCATATCATTATGCTTATATTTTAAGGAATTAGAGAAAGAAAGCCTGCGACCTTCAATGATTGAAGCATGGTCTTGTTCATCCCAGAGAATATAGTCCTCCCTGCCAGTCAAACAAGAAACAACGCCCAAATTCACCTCAAAGCCTGTTGAATAAATCATTGCATCTTCCTTACCCACGTATGCTGCAAGTCTTGCCTCCAATTGCTTGTGGATATCCAAAGTTCCGTTAAGGAAAGGAGAACCAGCACAACCAGTACCATATTTCTTAATGGCTTCTATTGCAGCTTCTTTGATTTTAGGGTGATTAACAAGTCCGGTATAACAATTGGAGCCGAACATCAACACTTTTTTTCCATTAATCAGGACCTCGGTATCTTGCTCACTTGAGATTGCACGGAAATATGGATAAATTCCCGCAGCCTTTGCTTTCTGAGGTTCTTGATATTTTGCCAATTTTGCTTGTAATAGCTTCATAGTTTATATATGAGAGATATTATTTGTTGTTCTAAACTATCTGCATCCACTTTGCAGACTGCAAATTTACACAAAATAAATTAATTATTTCAGAAAAAGCCAAAAAAAATGCACAATGCAGTGTTTTTGTGCATCCTTTAAACATAAATTAAATAAAAGGCAAATAGAGTAATTGATAGTGATAAATTTTAAAGAACCATAAATATTTTATATTTTTGTGGACTAAATTAAAAAATATGGAATTGACAGCCGCACAATTGGCAGGAATGGTAAACGGAATAATAGAAGGCAATCCTGATGTGAAAATCAGCACTTACGCTAAAATAGAAGAAGCTCAAGAAGGTGCTTTATCTTTTCTTGCCAATCCCAAATATGAACATTACGTATATACAACAAACGCTTCAGCATTGTTGGTAAGAAAAGATTTTACCCCAGACAAACCTGTTAAATCAACCCTAATCCGCGTTGAAGACCCATATTCCACAATCGCAACTCTTCTGAATATGGTTTCTCAATATATAATCCCCGAAAAAAAAGGCATCGAATCACCAACATTTATTTCTGAAGGCTCAGAATTGCCTGATGACATTTATATTGGAGCATTTGCATACATTGGAAAAAATGTATCCATTGGTAAGAACGTCAAGATTTACCCTCAATGCTACATCGGAGACAACGTCACAATTAAGGATAATTCAACACTCTTCCCAGGAGTAAAAGTATATTATAACTGTGAAATTGGAGCAAACTGTATAATTCATGCAGGTGCTGTTATCGGAAGCGATGGTTTTGGATTTGCACCAGATGCAAACGGCGAATATACAAAGATCGCACAAATAGGCAAAGTCATTGTTGAAGACAATGTTGAAATAGGAGCAAATACAACAATTGACAGAGCAACAATGGGTGCAACAATCATTCACAAAGGAGTCAAGCTCGACAACCTTATTCAAGTTGCCCATAACGTTGAAGTTGGCGAAAACACAGTTATAGCTGCCCAAACAGGTATTGCAGGATCTACAAAAATTGGCAAGCACAATATGATTGGTGGACAAGTAGGTTTTGCAGGACACATAACAATTGGAGACAACAACCAAATCGGAGCACAATCAGGTGTACACTCAAACCCAGGAAACGGCAAGGTAATAATTGGCTATCCAGCCATTGAAGCGCGCTCATTTATGAAGCAAGCAGCTTACCTTAAGAACCTTGACAGCCTAAACCAAACAGTAAAGAATCTACAAAAAGAAATAGAAACCCTAAAGAATAAATAAATTCACATCATAATGAAACAGTGTACTTTAAAAGATTCATTCGTTCTTAAAGGTAAAGGTCTGCATACAGGTCTTGAAATTCAAGCAACATTCAAACCTGCACCAGATAATTACGGACGTAAGTTCCAACGATTAGACATTGAAGGTTCAGAACCTATTGACGCACTCGCTGAAAACGTATTTGACACATGCCGCGGCACAGCAATATGCTCTGGTGATGTCAAAGTTTACACTATCGAGCATGCAATGGCAGCTCTCTACGCAGCTGGTATTGACAACTGCCTCATAGAACTTACCGGTCCAGAGATGCCAATTTTAGACGGTAGCACAAAATTAATTTCTGAAAAAATTTCAGAAGTCGGAATTGTTGAGCAAGAAGAAGATGCTTTAGTGTACGTTGTTCGCCAACGTTCTACAGTAAAAGATGAAAACGGAACAGCTTCAATAAAAGTTGTACCTGACAGCGACTTTAGCATCGATGTAATGATTGAATTCAATTCAACAGTTTTGGCGAATCAGTTTGCAACACTTGAATCTCTTGAAGATTTCAATAAGGACATTGCTTCATGCCGCACTTTTGTCTTTGTAAGAGAAATAGAAGAGCTTGTAAAGCACAATCTTATTAAAGGAGGTGACCTTAATAATGCAATCGTTATCTACGACTCTCCTATTGCTCAAGAAGAACTTGACAGAATCGCAGATATGATGAACGTTCCACGAAAGAAAGTAACTGAATTTGGATTTATTAATGACAATGGCCTCGTATTTAAGAACGAGCCAGCACGGCATAAATTGCTTGACGTGATTGGTGATATGGCATTGATTGGACGTCGCATACAAGGCAGAATCATTGCAACATGCCCAGGTCATACTATAAATACAACATTTGCAAAGAAAATCAGAAGAGAACTTAAACGCCAAGAAGTTCAAGCACCTATCTATGATCCTAACGTAGCACCTATCATGGATATAAACAAAATCCGTGAACTATTACCACATCGCTACCCTTTCTTGCTCGTAGATAAAATTATTGAAAAGACAGACAAATATATAGTAGGTATTAAAAATATAACAGGTAACGAGCCTTTCTTCCAAGGCCACTTTCCTACTGAACCTGTAATGCCAGGAGTTCTCCAAGTTGAAGCAATGGCACAAACAGCCGGGCTTCTTGTTCTTAGCACAGTAGATGAACCAGAAAGATATTCTACCTACTTTATGAAAATAGACAACGTTAAATTCCGCCAAAAAGTTGTACCAGGAGATACGTTGATATTCCATGTTTCATATATGACAGAAATGCGTCGCGGATGTGCAAATATGAAAGGATATGCATTTGTTGGTGACAAGATCGTTACAGAAGCAGAATTCATGGCTCAAATTATTAAAAATAAATAAACATAACAATGAAGCAACCATTAGCATATATAAATCCGGATGCTAAGATAGCACCAAGTGTTGTTATTGATCCATTTGTAACTATTGAGAAAAATGTTGTGATTGGCGAAGGAACAAGAATTGCCAGCAACGTAACAATTATGGAAGGTTCCAGAATTGGAAAAAATTGCACTATTTTCCCAGGCGCGGTCATTGGTGCCATTCCTCAGGACTTGAAATTCAAAGGAGAAGACACTCTTGCAATTATTGGCGACAATACAACAATTCGCGAATGCGTAACAATTAACAGAGGAACTGCGGCAAAGGGCAAAACAGTTGTTGGAAACAACTGCCTTATTATGGCATACTCACATATTGCCCATGATTGCTTATTAGGGGATAATATCATTATCGCAAATGCATCACAGATTGCAGGCGAAGTACAAATTGACAACTATGCAATCATAGGTGGAGGCGCTCTTATTCACCAATTCTGCCATATCGGGGCACACGTAATGCTTCAAGGTGGTGCTTTGGTAAATAAAGACATTCCTCCTTATGTAAAAGGAGCCCGCGAACCTATAGCATACGCTGGTATAAACTCTGTAGGATTACGCCGTCGCAACTTTACAAACGAGCAAATACGTGATATTCAAGAAATTTATAGATATCTATACCTTTCTGGCTATAACAACTCTGATGCTATAGAAAGAATTGAAGCAGAATTGCCCGCTACAAATGAACGCGATGAAATAATCATGTTTGTTAGAAATTCAAAACGTGGAATTATAAAAGGTTACTTATAGTATAGATACTGTATAACTAAATACAAAAGGAGGTGTTTCGCAATCCACGATGCACCTCCTTTTGGTATCTATTCCTTAATTATTGGTTTATTTTACAAAACCGGTCTCAGTATCATAAAGACCAGTATCAAGCAATCTCAATTTTGGTATTACTGGCAAAGCAATAAACGACAAAGTAGTGAAAGGGTCAATATTTGGATTAACGCCCAACTTATGCGCCTCTGCCTCCAAATTTGAGATCAAAGTAGCCGTTGTTTCTGCATTTTCTACAGACATAAGTCCAAAAGCCTTCAAAGGTACCTCCCCAACAATCTTGCCTTTCGAAGCAATTACATAACCTCCTCCAATCTCTTTCAATCGATTGCAAGCAATCGCCATATCTTCTTCATTATCACCCGCGCACACAACATTATGAGAATCATGGCTGACACTTGTTGCTACAGCACCATCCTTTATTCCATATCCACCCATAGCGCAAACGGCTATATTTCCATTCTTTCCATATCTCTCAATAGTTGCAAGTCTTGTCAAATTCTTCCATTCTTCTCCTTTAAGTTCCAGACGCTGTGTCAGCAACTGGCCATCAACAAGCCCCAAAGCGACATTCTTTAAATTTTCGGGCAAAGCAAAGTCTGCCGCAGTCAGATCTTTAAACTTAACGGTATTATTATATTGCTCAAGAACCTTATTTGCCTTTCCTGCTTCTAAGAGCTCTCCTTCTCTAGCAACCAACTTACCATTCTTGTACACATAATGAACTTTTGACGCATCCTCCGCTATAACAACAACATCTGCAATATTACCTTCCTTAATATCACCACGTCCAACCAAATTATAATATTTTGAAGGATTGAGAGACGACATCTTCGCAACATCTACCCATGAAAATCCCATATTCAAGGCTATGCGTACAATATTTGAAATATGCCCAACAGCAGAGATAGTAGAAAGATGCATATCATCAGTACAGAAAGCAAACTTATCCGTATTCAAATTAGCATTCTTTACCACTGTCAGCAAAGCCTCTGCATTATGAGCGGCACTACCCTCTCTTATATAAATATTCATACCCTTTTCATAACGGGCAAGCATACCTTTCTCATCATAGCATTCATGATCGTTGCTTATACCAGCCGAAACATAACTATCAAGCATCCCGTCAGGCATTCCCGCGGTATGCCCATCAATAGTCTTACCCTTAAACAAGGTTATTTTATCCATAATCTCTTGAATTGCGGTTAACGACATCACCAAAGTTCATAACCTCACCAAGACCAACAATATCTTCCCTATTTAAGAACCTTTCCATATCCTTTGCAAGAAACTTGCCCGCTCCGTTGGTATCAAAAGGAGTTGCAGGAACACTTGATGGCACAACGGTAAACACGTCAATCGAAGCAGCCGCAGCCTCTTTTAAGAAAATATCAAGTCCTTCTCCACCTGCAACGTTGACTACCTCATGAGGGTCTGCGATGACAGATGTTGTTCCAAACGGCAGAACAGCCTCACCAAAAGCAGGAGGAAGGACCATACTTGACTCAATATGCACGTGAGAATCAATAAATCCGGCAACAACAACCTTACCAGCGCAATCAATTACCTCACAACCGTCACTCGGAATGCTGTCGGCAATCGACACAATCTTTCCGTCTTCTAAAAGCACGTCACCAACACGTGCCACTCCAACCTCAGATTGGACAACCGTACCATTGTCTAACAACACACAATTTTCCCCAGAATTTCCCTGACAGGAAAAGGTTAATAGCAAAAACATCATACTTGCCATTAACAGCAAATTTTTCACTTTCATGTTTTAAAAATTAGATTTTAAAAAAACAAAACGAGAGAAGAGCGTTGATACTCATCTCTCGTTGTAGTAGCGGGAGCAGGATTCGAACCTACGACCTCCAGGTTATGAGCCTGGCGAGCTGCCTCTGCTCCATCCCGCGTTGTGATTTCGATTGCAAAGGTACGAACTATTTTTGAAATAGCAAATTTTTCAACAACTTTTTTCAATCAAAAATTTAAAAAATTGGAGTCCAAATAGACTTTTACCTGAAATACAACGTATTACAACAATTGATATTTCTAAACAAATTTTCGATAAATAACTCAAATTCTTCAAAAAGGCATAAAAAAGCAGTTTGACAACAATAATTTATTTCAAAATATTGGTATTATTAAATAATCTGCGTAAATTCGCACACAGAAACCGATTTTGTGCAAAATTTGATTATAATGGTAAAAACCCGAGACAAATTAATCGACATAGCAAGGCAACTATTTGCCCACAAAGGTATCGAGAATACAACAATCAACGATATTGCGCAAGCGGCTGATAAAGGCAGACGCACTATATATACCTATTTTAAAAATAAAAAAGAAATATATAATGCTGTTGTTGAAAGTGAGAGTGAAAAAGTTGTCATAAAACTCACTGAAGTTTTAAACATGCCCATTTCACCCGACCAGAAACTTATGGAATTTATTTTTCAACGATTCGAGGCGATGAAAGACCTCGTTTACAGAAACGGCTCACTTAGAGCCGGCTTTTTCCGTGACGTTAGAAAAGTTGAAAGGGCCCGAAAAGCTACAACGCCAAAAGAAATCAACATTCTTGAATCTATCCTACAAGAAGGAGTTGACAAAGGCGTTTTCCGTATCAAGCATGTTGACAAGACGGCAATGGTAATGCTTCTGTGTCTTCAAGGTCTTGACGTCCCATATATCCGCGACAACTTTTCAGACCTTGGAATAGAGAAAAACAAATTGAGAGATTATTTAAATGATTTTATTCTATACGGAATTAAACAATAGACTATATGTATCTTAACACGACAGGTCACTACATTCCAGAGGAACGTGTACCAAACGAGAGATTTTTAGAGCTTAACGGCCTAACAGATGAATGGATTCTGCAAAGGACAGGTATCAGGACCCGCAGTAAAGCCGGCAATGGAGAAGGTCACAACTCAATGGGATTGGCAGCAATCAATGTAGCAAAAGCAAACCTGCCATACAACATCGAAGATGTTGATTTAATCGTTTCAGCAAGTTACTCCCCCTATGACACTGTAGCAACATTAGCCCATATTGCACAAAGAGAATTTAATATGACTAACGCGAAAGCAGTATATTGCTCATCCGCATGCTCATCTTTCGTCAACGGTCTTGAAATTATAGAAGGATACTTTGCTATGGGAAAAGCAACAAAAGCACTACTTGTTTGTTCAGAGCACAATACATACTACGCTAACGAAACAGACAAAATATGTGGCCACCTTTGGGGTGACGCTGCTGTTGCTTTCTTCATTTCCAAAGACAGAATGAGTGAAAACGATCATATTATCAAATCCGTTTACACACATGGACTAGGACACATCGGCAAAGGCCCAGAAGGAGTAAGACTACGCCCTCATGAAGACGGCATTGCAATGCCGTTCGGCAAAGATGTATTCATGCATGCATGCAAAAACATTATTAACGGATTAAACGAAGTCACAAAGAAAAACAACATGAAAGTTGAAGACCTTGATTACATTATCTGCCACCAGGCAAATATGAGAATTGTTGCCAACGTTGCTAATACACTCGGAATGGACTTCTCCCACTTCCTCAACAACATTGAAGAATTGGGCAATACCGGCTCTGCAAGTTCCGCACTTGTATTCTCACAAAACGAACACATATTCAAAAAAGGACAACACGTAGGTCTTTCTGTTTTCGGTGGCGGATACTCAGTTGGCGCATTCCTTGTTGAAATTTAAACCAAACTAAATATTTTTATTATGAAATTATTGGAAGGAAAAGTAGCCTTGATTACAGGTGCCGCAAGAGGCATTGGCAAGGCTATCGCTTTAAAATTTGCATCAGAAGGCTGTAACATCGCATTTACAGACCTCGTTATTGATGAAAATGGCAAACAAACAGAAGAAGAAATCGCAGCATTTGGCGTTAAAGTAAAAGGTTACGCCTCAAATGCAGCTGATTTTGAAGCATGTCATGCTATTGTTGCAGAAGTCGTTAAAGATTTTGGTCGCCTTGACGTTCTTGTTAACAATGCAGGTATCACAAAAGACGGCTTGATGATGCGCATGTCTGAAGCGCAATGGGATGCAGTTATCGCTGTAAACCTTAAATCCGCATTCAACTTTGTTCACGCAGCAACTCCAGTTATGATGCGTCAACGTAGCGGAAGCATAATTAACATGGCCTCAGTTGTTGGCGTTCATGGTAATGCAGGACAAAGCAACTATTCAGCATCAAAGGCTGGTATGATCGGCTTGGCAAAATCAATTGCACAAGAACTCGGTCCTCGTGGCGTACGTGCAAATGCAATCGCTCCTGGCTTCATCATTACTGCAATGACTGATGCTCTTTCTGACGAAATTAAAGAAGAATGGGCAAAGAAAATTCCACTTCGCCGTGGCGGTACTCCAGAAGACGTTGCAAATATCGCAACTTTCCTTGCCTCTGACCTATCTTCATACGTTTCAGGTCAAGTTATTCAAGTAGATGGCGGTATGAATATGTAATGCAAATGCCAGATCTAAAATCTGGTTAAACAACAATAAAGCGGAGACAGCGAATGTGTAATATCGCTCTCTCCGCTTTATTATTAAACAGAAAATAATGTAGCAAACCTCCTAAAATAAAGCAAAAAATCAAATTTAATCTTTTATATGTTTTTTAAACCTTTTTTCAGTATTTGTATCATTATAAAATGATTAATATTTTGACAAAAATAATTACATTTGCACATAAAATTTTGGATAATGCCAAACAAAAAAATAGACACTCAGAAGATAACGCAATTTGCAGAAACAATATCCTCTGCAAACAACATAGCAATCACATGCCACATGTCTCCAGACGGTGATGCAATCGGCGCATGCAACGCATTCTGCCTCCTGCTAAACAAACTCGGCAAAACGGCAAACGTCATTACACCAGACCAAGCACCATACGATTTGGCATTTGCACCAGGCTACGACAATATGACAGCATACACCAGAAATCCGTCAAAGGCTGCAAGATTAATAAAGAACGCTGATTTAATTCTTTGCCTGGACTACAACGGTCTGAAGCGAGTTGCGCAAATGGGAGATTTAATACGATATTCAAAAGCAAAGAAAGTGCTTATTGACCATCACCTGCACCCGGAAGAATTTTGCGACTTAACCATTTCATACCCATCAATGTCATCAACATGTGAGTTAATATTCTGCGTCCTTAACGAATCAGGACTAATGCAACACATAGACACACAAATTGCAGAATGTCTCTATCTTGGAATGATGACAGACACTGGAAACTTTTCATATAACTCCAACGATCCAGACTTATACGTAATGGTATCTGAATTAGTCAAGAAAGGTATAAATAAAGACCGCATCTACAAACTGGCATTCAATACTATAAACGAAAGCAGGATGAGGCTTGTTGGTTACGCTATTGCCGAGAAAATGATTATATATCCAGAGAGCAAAGCATCACTAATTGCACTTAAATTTGAAGACCTAAATAAATTCAACTATCAGAGCGGAGATACTGAGACATTGGCCAATATGCCACTGGCTATACCTAATGTTATATGGTCAACTTTTTTCAGAGAAGAAAAAGACTACATTAAGGTATCAATGCGCTCAGAGGGAGACTTTAAGGTCAACACATTATGCCAAACTTACTTTAATGGAGGAGGTCATGCAAACGCTGCTGGCGGAGAATTTAAAGGCACTATGGAAGAAGCCATAGCAACATATCATCAAGTATTGGAAGATTTAAAAAAACAACAAATAGCATCAGACAATGAAAACTAAAACATCTTTTATACTATTTACATTACTCACCTTTCTCTTTATCTCCTGCGAAGATTCAAAGAGCTTCAACGAATACCTTGAAGATGAAGAAAAAGCAGTAAACTCTTTTCTTGCCAACCAAAGAATAGAGTTAGAAATTCCAGCAGATACCATTTTCGAAGAAGGCGAAAATGCACCATTCTACAAACTTGACGAAGACGGAAATGTATATATGCAGGTAATCAAATCAGGCGACCGCAAAAACAATAAGGCAGAAGATGATCAAACTATTTACTTCAGATATGGAAGAATCGACATCATCAGATATTCACAAGGCTATGATGACACTCCAGACGGAAACTATGACGACGTTTCATACGACTCTTTCAGATACAACAACTATACTCTTGAATCATCTTACCAATATGGAACAGGTATTCAAATGCCACTAATATACTTAGGTATCGATTGTGAAGTTAACATTTTAATTAAGAGCCAATATGGCTTTACGAATGAAATGGCAAACGTAACACCTTATTTATATAACGTAAGATATTTCAAACAAAAAGTATAATCACCTAAACAAACATAAACACCATCACAAAATGTCACTAATTAAATCCATCTCAGGTATCCGAGGAACAATCGGAGGTTTAGCAGGAGAAAGCCTAACTCCTCTTGATATTGTAAAATACACCGCTGCTTACGCAACATTTATAAGAAAATCAACCACAAAAGACTCCAACACTATAGTTGTTGGCCGCGATGCTCGTCTTTCAGGCGGTATGGTTAATGATATCGTAATCGGCACATTGAGCGGAATGGGTTTCAATGTTATCAACATCGGACTTGCAACAACTCCAACTACTGAACTAGCCGTTGTTTGGGAAAAAGCTTGTGGCGGTATAATCCTTACAGCGTCACACAACCCAAGAGAATGGAACGCTCTTAAACTTCTAAACGAAAAAGGTGAATTCCTAACAGCTGAAGACGGCAAAGAAGTCCTTAAAATTGCGGAAGAAGAATCTTTCACATTCGCAGATATTGACAATCTGGGACAAAAATTTACTAACAACACTTATACACGTAAACACATTGACAGCGTACTTGCCCTTGACCTTGTTGATGTTGAAGCAATCAAGGCTGCAAACTTCACAGTTGCGGTTGACGCTGTTAACTCTGTTGGTGGTATAGTTATACCTCAACTTCTTCGTGCTCTTGGAGTAAAGAACGTCATTGAATTGAACTGTACTGCAACAGGACACTTCGCTCACCTTCCAGAACCTATTCCTGAAAATCTTACAGATATTTCTGATAAATTAGCAACAGGATGTGCTGACGTTGGTTTCGTTGTTGACCCAGACGTTGACCGCCTTGCTATTGTTATGGAAAATGGAGAAATGTTTGTTGAAGAATATACACTTGTCGCTATAGCCGACTACGTTTTGTCACAAACACCAGGAGCAACAGTTTCAAACCTTTCCTCTTCTCGCGCTTTGAGAGATATTACAGAAAGACACGGATGCTCATATTCAGCATCTGCTGTTGGTGAAGTAAACGTTGTCACTGAAATGAAGAGGACAAATGCCGTCATCGGAGGTGAAGGTAACGGTGGAGTTATCTATCCAGCAAGCCATTACGGTCGCGATGCTCTTGTCGGCGTTGCTTTATTCCTTACCTACCTTGCTAAGAAAGGCAAAAAAGTAAGCGAATTGAAGAAAGAATTTCCTGCATACTCAATAGCAAAGAACAAAATACAATTAACACCTGATATCAACGTTGATGCTATCCTTTCTGAAATCAAAGAGAAGTACAAGAATGAACGAATAACTGATATTGATGGTGTTAAAATTGATTTTGAAGACTGCTGGGTGCACTTAAGAAAGAGTAATACAGAACCAATTATCCGCATATATTCAGAAGCACAAACAACAAAAAGAGCTAATGAAATTGCGAACGACATCAAATCTGTTGTAAAAAAAATAACTGGTAAAGACTGCTAATTATACTTCTAAACCAAACTGAATAGAGGGGTGATATCAAATAAAAATTTTTGATACACCCCTTTTTGTCTATTAGCAAGTAAAAGTCTTAAATACTTAGAAACCCTTATATATCCGCAATGTCCAAATTAGTATCATCACCTTTCCCTTAAAAAAAGTGTCTGTTCTAATTGCCCAACAATATAAAATAGCATAGCATTGCCAATACATTAATCAATTTTTACAGTAAAAAATTATGGTAACTTTTTCTATATGCCTCGGATTCTTAATAATAATGTACTTTATATACGGAAGATTTATCGAAAAACTTTTCGGGCCTGACGATAGAGAAACACCGGCTTTCAAACAAAATGACGGTATTGATTACATACCCATGCCAACATGGAAAATTTTTATGATTCAGTTTTTGAACATCGCCGGACTTGGCCCTATTTTTGGAGCTATTCTTGGTGCAAAATTCGGCATGTCTTCATTTCTTTGGATTACTCTTGGATCAGTATTCGCAGGAGCAACACACGATTATCTTGCAGGAATGCTTTCAATGCGACACGGAGGAGAAAGTCTCCCAGAAACAATTGGAAGGTATCTCGGACTTCCAGCTAAACAGATAATGAGAGTTTTTTCCCTCCTATTAATGATTCTTGTTGGCGTTGTTTTCTTATCTGGACCAGCTGACCTTCTTGCCAGCCTAACGCCAGAAAAATTAAACGCTGAATTTTGGTTATCCATAATTTTCATTTACTACCTATTGGCAACCCTACTTCCTATTGATAAAATTATAGGGCGGATATATCCGCTATTCGCAATTGCTCTTATTTTTATGGCAATAGGAGTGCTTGTCATGCTTTATTCCGAATATCCAGATATTCCAGAAATTTGGAACGGTTTATCCAATTCACATCCGCACTCAGATAAATTGCCTATTTTTCCTATAATGTTCGTTAGTATTGCCTGCGGAGCTATCTCAGGATTCCACGCAACTCAAAGCCCGATGATGGCAAAATGCCTGAAGTCTGAAAAGCATGGCAGACCCGCTTTTTACGGAGCAATGATAACCGAGGGTATCGTTGCACTCATTTGGGCTGCCGCCGCAACCTGCTTCTTTAAGGAAAATGGATTAGATGAAAATAATGCCGCTATTATAGTAAACCACATCACGAACGACTGGTTAGGCACAATAGGTGGCCTTTTAGCAATACTCGGTGTCATTGCGGCACCAATATCGACTGGAGACACAGCACTCAGAACTGCAAGATTGATAGCAGCAGACTTCCTTAAAATGCCACAAAAAAAGCTTAAACACCGGCTTATTCTGACAATACCAATCTTCACTATAACTATACTACTAATCTATTGGTCTTCATCTGACTTTGGGGGCTTTGACGTCATTTGGCGATATTTTGCTTGGTTCAATCAAACCCTATCTGTATTTACGCTTTGGGCTATTACAATATACTTAACACAAAGCAACAAACAATATTTAGTGACTCTCATACCTGCTATCTTTATGACATATGTAACTGTATCTTACTTATTCATTGCTCCAGAATGCCTAAATCTTGGTTCAAATATAGCATATTTGAGTGGAGGAATATTCACTGTAATAACTCTAATTATGTTTATTAATTGGAAATACAAAAATTATAAATTACTAAATAAATGAACAAAGTAAAGGCAAATTTGTTATATTTGGAAAAATAGACAAAGCCAAACACAATTTCAATCAAGTTTAGCCAAGAGAAAATAGGACCAATTTTAGTCTTTTTTTTTTGATAAAATTTGTTTAGATAAAATTTGTTGTATAACTTTGTTTAATATTGAACAACTAAAAATTATAACTTAACAGAATTAATTATGAAGAAGATTCTACTTTGCTTAGCATTAGTGAGCATTTTAATGCCACAATTTGCAATGGCTCAAGAAACAGAAGGTAATGTTGAACCAAAAGAAATCTACACTCACTCATGGCGTGACAATTGGTATATCCAACTCGGTGCTGGTGCGCAAATGCCTCTATTTGAAAAGACACCAAACACAAGCAACTTTGATATGGATAAAACAACAGCTGTATATGAAGCAGCATTCGGACACTGGTGGTCTCCTTATTTTGGATTCCGCTTCAGAGGTCAAGGTGGTGCTCTTCACTGGGATGACTACGGATGGAATAAAGCGAAATATGCGAACTTGAACTTTGATATCCAATGGGATATGTTCAATACACTTGGTGGCGTAAACGAAAAACGCGTATTCTCTATCCTTCCTTATATCGGTCTTGGTGGTGCTTACGCATGGGATTATGCAGGAGCTCTTCCTGGAAACATCAAAGACAACGAAGGAAAAATCATGGAACATCAAGGTGTTGTCAATGCAACTTTCGGTTTGGAATTCCGCTTCCGCTGCAGCAAACGTGTTGACCTTTATGTTGACGCTCGCATGACTGGGACATCTGACAATATCAACAACCTCGCATGGAAGACAGGTGTTGACCCTATTTTCTCATTAACTGGAGGTTTGAAAATCAATTTAGGCAAAAACGGCAGACATGTTACAAAGTATGTTCCTTATGACTGCTCTGGTGAAATCAAAAAACTTAATGACGAAATCAACAACCTTCGTGGCGAATTGGCAGACAAAGACGCTCGCCTTCGTGCTGCGGAAGCACAACTTCCTTGCCCTGAAGTAAAAGAAGTTGAAACAGTTGAACAAAAACCGGCATTCGTTCCTGCTGTAAGATTTACTATCAACTCTGCAAAAGTTTCAAGAAACGACAAAGTAACTCTTTACGACGTTGCTAAATACATGAACGAAAACGAAGATGTCAAGGTTGTTATCAACGGTTACGCTGACAAAAAGACTGGTACTGCAGAGTACAATAAGGCTCTTTCTGAAAGACGTGCCAACGCAGTTAAGAAAATCTTAGTTGAAAACGGTGTTGATGAAAGCCGAATGACAATTAACGCAAATGGCGGCGACGCTCAACCATACGCTGATACAAATTACTGGAACCGCGTTGTTTTGATTAACATCCAATAATAGACATCAATATACAGATACTAAAAGCGTGCTACTGATAGCACGCTTTTTTTGTACATTTGAAAGCCTAAAAGCACTATTTATCAAAAAAGGCAACATTTATCGCATATTTTGTGTACCTTTGTAAAAAGATAAAAAAACAAATAATGGAAAAAATCATTCAAAAAAAAATTAGCGATTCAGCTGCATGGCGTTGGACCGCATTAGTATTGCTGGCATCAGCAATGTTCTTCGGATATATCTTTATGGATATTCTATCCCCTCTTCAGGAACTGCTACAAAACACAAGAGGCTGGGACCCTGTTGCATACGGTCACTATGCAGGATCAGAAACATTCTTAAATGTATTCGTTTTCTTCCTCATTTTTGCAGGCATAATTCTTGATAAAATGGGCGTCCGCTTTACTGCCATACTATCAGGAGCAGTAATGTTTGCTGGAGCATTAATAAACTGGTACGCTGTAACAGACTCATTTATCGGAAGCAGCTTGGAAGCAACAATGAATAACTGGTTCAATCTCCCTTCAGAATGGTGGAACGTAACACCTTTCTACGAAGGCATGCCGGCATCAGCAAAACTCTCAGCAATCGGCTTTATGTTCTTTGGCTGTGGTGTAGAAATGGCAGGAATAACCGTATCTCGCGGTATTGTAAAATGGTTTAAGGGAAAAGAAATGGCACTTGCAATGGGCGTTGAAATGGCAATTGCAAGAGTTGGTGTTGCCGTTGTTGTTCTAGGCTCACCAGTCTTGGCAAGCCTGAACCCTATCAGCGTTTCAAGACCTGTTGCAGTTGCTGTAGTACTTTTGCTTATCGGATTGATAGCGTTTATTACCTACGCATTTATGGACAAAAAACTCGATGCTCAAGGTGCTGAAGAGGAAAAGGATGACCCTTTCAAAGTCAGTGATCTTGGTAAAATCTTCTCATCAAAAGTATTCTGGCTTGTTGCATTGCTTTGTGTTCTCTATTATTCAGCAATCTTCCCATTTCAAAAATATGCCATTAACATGCTTCAATGCAACCTAAACTATACAGCAGAAGAAGCAGGACTGGTATTCTTCGTATTCCCATTGGGAGCAGCAGCAATTACTCCTTTCTTGGGAAGCTATCTTGACAGAAAAGGCAAAGGAGCCACAATGCTTATGCTTGGTGCAATACTGATGATTGCTTGCCACCTCGTTTTTGCCCTACTCCTCCCAAGTACAAAATCTGTTATCCTTGCCTATGCAAGTATCATTCTACTTGGCATCTCATTTTCTTTGGTTCCAGCAGCTCTTTGGCCTTCAGTACCAAAATTAGTTGACAACAAACTTCTTGGATCAGCGTATGCAGTAATCTTCTGGATTCAAAACATAGGACTTTACTCATTCCCTATGATTATCGGTTCCGTTCTCCGCTCATCAAACCCCGGGATTGAAGATCCTTTGCAATATAACTACACAGTCCCTATGCTTGTATTTGCATCTTTAGGAATCCTTGCCCTCATCCTTGGCCTATGGCTAAAAGTTGAAGACAAGAAAAAAGGATATGGATTGGAAGAACCTAATATCAAATAATTATCTTTTTGATTTAAAACCTTTTGGCTTTAATATTTAAACTTGTCTATTATTTGCTATAATATTTTTGTATTAATATACGGAAATAAGTTATAACTTATCATAAAATTTCCACAAATAAATTAGGAAATAAAGAATACTTTCTTTATTTTTGTCAAAGATTACAAACTAAACAAATAGCGATGAAAAAGTTGAACTTTTACGCCGGACCATCAATCCTGAGCGAATTTACAATCAAGAACACAGCAAATGCAGTATTGGACTTCAACGGTAGCGGACTATCCATTCTTGAAATCTCGCATAGAAGCAAAGAATTTCAGGCAGTTATCGACGAAGCAAACGCTCTAACCAAAGAACTTCTTGACATTCCGTCAGGTTATGAAGTGCTTTTCCTTGGTGGAGGTGCAAGCATGCAATTCTGCATGGTACCATTCAACTTGCTAAACAAAAAAGCGGCATATATTGATACCGGTGTTTGGGCAGCAAAAGCAATCAAAGAGGCAAAACTATTCGGAGAAGTTGACGTTATCGCATCTTCTAAAGATGCAAACTACACATTTATTCCAAAAGAATACAACATTCCAGCTGATGCCGACTACCTGCATATTACAACAAACAATACAATCTACGGTACTGAATTAAGAAAAGACATTGACTCTCCTATTCCATTAGTTGCAGATATGTCTTCCGACATTTTCTCACGAAAGATTGATATATCAAAATACAATGTTATCTATGCAGGAGCACAAAAGAACCTTGCCCCTTCAGGTGTAACAATAGTAATCGTTAAAGAAGATGCTCTTGGTAAAGTTGAAAGAGTAATTCCTACAATGCTTGATTACAAAACACATATTAGTAAAGGTTCAATGTTCAACACACCGCCATGCTTGCCAATATACTCTGCTCTTCAAACACTAAAATGGTACAAAGAGCAAGGAGGCGTTGAAGCAATGGAAAAAATCGACAAGATTAAGGCTGCAAAATTGTACGATGCAATTGACAGTAGCAAATTATTTGTAGGAACAGCAAACGCTGAAGATCGCTCAATTATGAACGTTTGCTTCGTAATGAAACCTGAATATGCAGATCTTGAAAAAGCATTTATTGATTTTGCTTCAGAAAAAGGCATCGTTGGTATCAAGGGACACAGATCTGTTGGCGGTTTCAGAGCATCTATCTACAACGCAATGCCTCTTGAAAGCGTAGAGACTCTTATCAGCACAATGAAAGAATTTGAAAATAAAATTTAAGTGCTATGAAGATATTAGTTGCAACAGAAAAACCATTTGCAGCAGTGGCTGTAGATGGAATCAGGAAAGTAATAGAAGAATCTGGCAATGAAATGGTTCTTCTTGAAAAAGGCTCTAAGGAAGACTTCATAAACGCTGTAGCAGACGTTGAAGGACTTATCGTAAGAAGCGATATTGTTGACGCAACAATCCTTGACGCAGCAAAAAACCTTAAGGTCATCGTCAGAGCAGGCGCAGGAGTTGACAGTATTGATCTTTCAGGTGCTAAACAACGCGGAATCTGTGTTATGAATACACCTGGACAAAACTCCAATGCTGTAGCAGAACTTGTTTTTGGTATGCTTATAATGATAATTCGAAATAACTTTAACGGGACATCAGGAAGTGAACTAAAAGGAAAAAAATTAGGCATCCACGCTTACGGACAAGTTGGTAGAAATGTTGCAAGAATAGCAAAAGGTTTAGGAATGGAAGTTTCTGCACTTGATCCTTTTGTGAAAGATGAAGATATGATTGCTGACGGAATAAAGCCTCTTCATTCTGTTGAAGAACTATACAAAAGCAACCAATACGTTTCTCTTCACATTCCGGCTACAAGTGAAACAAAAAAATCAATAGGTGAGAAACTTATTAAATTGATGCCTAAAAATGCTGTTCTTATTAACACTGCAAGAAAGGAAATCATTGATGAAGAAAGCCTAACTATTGCTCTTAAAGAAAGAACAGACGTTAGATATATCGCTGATGTTAAACCAGACAACGCAGAAGCAATGAAATCCGAATTTGCAGACCGAGTATTCTTCACTCCAAAGAAAATGGGAGCACAAACAGCCGAAGCAAATATAAATGCAGGAATCGCGGCAGCAAAACAATCTGTTGCATTCCTAAAAGACGGATGGAACAAGTATCAGGTAAATAAATAAAACTTTAATCTAAAAAACAAACATTCCGAAATAGCATTATGCTAATCGGAATGTTTGTTTTTTATACCAAGCAAGTTTTATCTCGGAAGGACTTCTACTGTAAGTTTTTCGTATGCCCTATCCGCCTTCTTTATTGCTTCATCAACTGTTTCTGCCGTTGTTAGGATAACACCCATTCTGCGATGCCCTTTAACTTCTGGCTTACCAAAGATTCGGATTTGCACCCCTGGCTCTTCCAATACCTTTTCGAGATTCTTAAAGATAATCTTATCTGTATCTCCTTCAACAACAATAGCCTTAGATGCCGAAGCACCGAAGAATCTGATTTCAGGAACTGGCAAACCGAGCAATGCTCTTGCATGCAACGCAAACTCGCTCATATCCTGAGAAATCATTGTCACCATACCTGTATCATGCGGGCGTGGCGACACCTCGCTAAAGATAACATCATCTCCCTTGATAAACATCTCTACTCCAAAGATACCATACCCGCCAAGAGCATCTGTTACCTTCTTTGCTATTTCCTGAGCCTTCTCTAAAGCAGCAGAAGCCATTGCCTGCGGTTGCCAAGAATAACGATAGTCTCCATCAACCTGTATGTGTCCTATTGGCTGGCAATATGTTGTACCAGAGCAACTTCTAACAGTAAGCAAAGTTATCTCATAATCAAACTTTACGAAACCTTCAACGATAACTCTGCCAGCACCAGCACGACCGCCTTCCTGTGCAACAGTCCACGCATTTTCAACATCTGCCTCTGATTTGATTGTGCTTTGACCATGGCCAGAAGAACTCATAATCGGTTTAACGACACAAGGAATACCAATTTCCTTAACAGCATCAACAAACTCCTCTTTTGTTGATGCGAATTTATAAGGAGATGTCTTTACTCCTAAGTCCTCCGCTGCTAGTCGGCGGATACCTTCCCTATTCATTGTAAGCCAAGCAGCCTTTGCCGTTGGAGTAACATTGAATCCCTCTTCTTCAAGCTTCAACAATTGAGGCGTTGCAATTGCCTCAACTTCAGGAATAATATGGTCTGGCTTTTCTTCACAAATAATTTGATGAAGTTTTTCACCGTCAAGCATACTGAAAACATGGCTACGATGTGCAATCTGCATTGCAGGTGCATTAGAATACTTGTCGCACGCAACAACCTCAACACCATAACGCTGCAATTCAATAGCAACTTCCTTTCCAAGTTCTCCACTACCAAGGAGAAGAGCCTTTTTCCCAACCGGTGTCATTACCGATCCGATTTCTGTCATAATTATAATAGTTTTATTAATTGATCGTTATTTATCTTTTTAAGCGAAAAGAGGATGTCTCAATTAATTTATTGATTCATCCTCTTTCTTTATCCCATATCCTTAAGATCTTTATTTGCAAGCGCAACGTGGTTTGATTTGCTTGAAGAAGTCATTGCCCTTATCATCAACAAGGATAAATGCAGGGAAGTCTTCAACGTGAATCTTCCAGATTGCTTCCATACCCAATTCAGGATATTCAACGCATTCAATGCTCTTAATGTTGTTTTGAGCAAGGATAGCAGCAGGACCACCGATACTTCCCAAGTAGAATCCTCCATATTTGTGACAAGCGTCAGTAACTTGTTGTGAACGGTTACCCTTAGCAAGCATAATCATACTACCTCCGTGGCTTTGGAACAAGTCAACGTACGGGTCCATTCGTCCAGCAGTTGTCGGGCCCATAGAACCGCAAGCCATTCCTTGCGGAGTCTTAGCAGGACCAGCATAATAAACAGGGTGATTCTTGAAGTATTCTGGCAATTCTTCGCCGTTGTCAAGACGCTCTTTCAACTTAGCGTGAGCGATATCACGAGCAACAATGATTGTACCGTTCAATGAAAGACGAGTTGAAACCGGATATTTTGTCAATTCCTTAAGGATCTCAGACATTGGTTGGTCAAGGTTAATTTTCACAACATCACCTTCGCCTGCTTGCCTCAATTCTTCTGGAATAAGTTCACCTGGGTTGCTGTCAAGTTTTTCAATCCAGATACCGTCCTTATTAATCTTACATCTGATATTTCTATCAGCAGAGCAAGAAACGCCCAAACCAACAGGACATGAAGCACCGTGACGTGGCAAACGGATAATTCTTACATCGTGTGCATAATACTTACCACCAAATTGAGCGCCAAGACCTATACGGTGCGCTTCTTCAAGAACTTGTTTTTCCAATTCAACATCGCGGAAAGCACGACCTGTTTCGTCACCTGTTGTAGGTAGATTATCGTAGAATCTTGTTGAAGCAAGTTTAACAGTCAAAAGGTTCTTTTCTGCTGAAGTACCACCAATAACGAACGCAACGTGGTATGGAGGACAAGCGGCAGTACCAAGAGTCTTCATCTTTTCAACAAGGAAAGGGACAAGAGTGGCTGGATTAAGAATAGCCTTAGTTTCTTGATATAGGTAAGTTTTGTTAGCAGAACCACCGCCCTTAGTTACGCAAAGGAATTCATATTCCATGCCTTCTGTAGCCTCAATGTCGATTTGTGCCGGCAAATTACATTTTGTATTTACCTCTTCGTACATTGTTAAAGGTGCGTTTTGTGAATATCTCAAGTTTTCTTGAGTATATGTTTTGAAAACACCCAAAGAAAGAGCCTCTTCATCGCAGAAGCCAGTCCAAACCTGTTGGCCCTTTTCCCCGTGAATAATTGCAGTACCAGTATCTTGGCAGAAAGGAAGAACTCCCTTGCTCGCAACTTCTGCATTGCGGAGGAATGTCAACGCAACATATTTATCATTTTCTGATGCTTCCGGGTCATGAAGAATTTTAGCAACCTGCTCGTTGTGAGAACGACGGAGCATAAATGAAACATCTCTAAAAGCAGCATTAGCCATTGCGGTTAAGCCTTCTTTTTCGATTTTCAATATAGGATGACCTTCAAATTCACTTACCGACACATAATCTTTTGTCAAAAGATAGTATTCTGTGTCGTCTTTGCCTACTTGAAACATAGGACTGTACTTAAATTCAGGTGTTGCCATAAATTTTAATTTGTTAATGGTTTTTCTTTGTTGCAAATTTAATCAACAATTATCGAATACGGAATTATTTCTACAAATAAATTTCATATCGTAACATAATTTATTTTAAAAACGAAATTGTTTTTCTTGTATTATCTTAACACTTTCAAACATAAGCACTCTTTTATGTCCACATTTTACTATTTGACAAATAAGCCTTCACTCTTAAACACTTATTGCCTATAAACAATGTTAACTTTTCAAATGAAATTAAGCATATTCGGTAAGAATGGCGTATATTTGTAAAAACTTTTTAGTAAATGAAACCTCGTATATTTTTATCATACGTTCACATGGGCGGCACAGAGAAGAGCTGGGTCGACAAAGCATTTGAGACAGAGTGGATAGTTCCTCTTGGCCCAAATGTTGATGAATTCGAGCATCGTCTCGAATCCTTTTTAGGTTCAAACCACGTTGTTGCATTAAGTTCTGGAACAGCAGCAATCCATTTGGGATTAGTTGGAGCAGGTGTCAAGGCTGGTGATGAAGTTATCTGCCAGTCATTTACATTTGCCGCAAGTGCCAACCCGATAACATATCAAGGAGCAAAACCAATCTTTGTTGACAGTGAAGAAGAGACGTGGAATATGTCACCTGAGTATCTGATTCAGGCTATTGAAGACAGGAAAAAAGTAACAGGCAAATATCCTAAAGCAATAATACCTGTTCATCTTTACGGAATGCCTGCAAAAATGGACGAAATTACAGAAATTGCCAACAAGTATGGAATTGCAATTATTGAAGATGCTGCCGAAGCATTAGGTTCTGAATTAAATGGAACAAAGTGTGGCTTGTTTGGAGATTTCGGTTGCCTTAGTTTTAATGGTAATAAAATTATAACCACCTCTGGTGGTGGTGCTTTAATTTGTAAAACGGCAAAACAAGCCGACCGCACAAAGTTCTATGCAACTCAAGCACGAGAAAACAAGCCTTATTATTATCACGAAGTTATTGGTTACAATTATCGATTGAGTAACGTATGCGCTGGCATTGGCTGTGGTCAAATGGATGTTCTTAAAGATCATATCGCAAAACGCCGTGCAAATCACGATTTTTATAAAAAAGCCTTATCTGACATAAGCGGTATCTCTGTTCAAGACAACGCTATTCCAGGCAGCAATTCAAACTTTTGGCTATCAACAATCTTGATAGAACCTTCAACCGGAAAGAACCCTGAAGAAGCAAGACAATGGATGGCTGACAACAATATTGAAACCCGTCGTCTTTGGAGACCAATGCACATGCAACCAGTTTTTAGAGAGGCTCCATACTATGGTGATAATTGTTGCGAAACTCTTTTCAACAAAGGACTTTGCCTACCAAGCGGTTCAAACCTTACAGAAGATGATTTGCTACGGGTTGTTGACACTCTAAAGCAATACTTAAGATAACGACATGTGTATTTCCGTTGCCTTTGATTTAGACGATACCCTATATAAAGAAGAAGATTTTGTTAAATCAGGGTATATGGCTGTTGCCAAATTGATCGGAAACGTAAAGGCATATAGCATAATGCTTGACGCCTATACAAAAGGAGAAAATCCTTTTAACTCCGTTCTTGATAATATTGCAACAAGTATGAGCGATAAAGATATGCTAACCGTTTACCGACAACATATTCCAGATATTACTTTAGACGAAACAACAAAAAACACTCTTCAAGCATTAAAAGATTCATGTTTCCATCTGTCGCTAATAACCGACGGACGTTCATTAACCCAAAGAAACAAAATCAAAGCACTTGGATTAACTGATTATTTTGATGAAAATATATATATATCTGAAGAACAGGGATGCGATAAACTTTCCCCAAACAGTTTCGCCGCTGTTCAGAATAAATTCTCATCTGACAAAGAATACTGGTATATCGGTGACAATATTGCAATAGATTTTTTCCATCCAAATAAAATGGGTTGGAAAACCATTTGCATAAAAGACAGCGGAAATAATATTCACTCTCAAAACGTCACTGTTGACAAAGAATACAGGCCACAAATATATATCAACAGCATTGACGAATTAAAAGGATTAATAACAAAATAAAATTATAAATTATGAACGACAAAATAGCACTAATAACGGGTATTACTGGTCAAGACGGTTCTTTTCTTGCAGAATTTCTTCTTGACAAAGGCTATGAAGTACACGGTATCATAAGAAGAAGTTCATCATTTAACACTGCAAGAATAGAACATCTATATTTTGACGAATGGGTTCGCGACATGCAACGCAAACGCCTTGTAAATCTCCACTACGGAGATATGACTGACTCAAGTTCTTTAATTAGAATCATACAAGAGATACAGCCTACTGAAATATATAACCTTGCCGCACAAAGTCACGTTAAAGTATCTTTTGAAGTGCCAGAATATACTGCAGAAACAGACGCTGTAGGAACTCTACGACTTCTTGAAGCAATACGCATCCTAAAAATGGACAAACGCACGAAAGTTTATCAGGCAAGTACCTCTGAACTATTCGGACAGGTTCAAGAAATCCCCCAAAAAGAGACTACTCCATTCTACCCAAGGAGTCCTTACGGATGTGCTAAACTATACGGTTACTGGATTACCAAAAATTATCGCGAAAGTTACGGAATGTATGCAGTTAACGGCATCCTTTTCAATCATGAAAGCGAACGCCGAGGAGAAAACTTTGTAACTCGTAAAATCACATTAGCTGTTGCACGCATCGTTAACGGATTGCAAGACAAACTATACCTCGGGAACCTTAACGCACGCCGTGACTGGGGATACGCAAAGGACTATGTTGAATGTATGTGGTTGATTCTTCAACAAGAAGAACCAGAAGATTTTGTTATCGCAACCGGCGAATTCCATTCCGTACGAGAATTTACAGAACTTTCATTCAGACGAGCTGGCATAGAATTAATTTGGGAAGGAGAAGGCATTGAGGAAAAAGGTATCGATAAAGCAACTGGCAAAGTATTAGTTGAAGTTGATCCTAAATATTTCCGTCCTTGTGAAGTTGAGCAACTGTTAGGCGACCCAACAAAGGCAAGGACGAAACTCGGATGGAACCCACGCAAGACATCATTCCAGGAACTAGTTAACATTATGACCGACTATGACATTAAAATGATTAGGGAAGCAAAAGTAAAATAACAATGGAAAAAGATTCTAAAATATACGTTGCCGGTCACCGTGGCCTCGTTGGGTCTGCAATATGGAAAAACCTGCAATCTAAAGGATATACAAACCTTGTTGGTCGTACCCACAAAGAACTTGATCTTCTTGATGGCACAGCCGTTAAGAAATTCTTCGATGAGGAACAGCCAGAATACGTTGTCCTTGCCGCTGCTTTTGTTGGCGGCATTATGGCAAACAGCATATACCGAGCAGACTTCATATATCGCAACCTTCAGATTCAGCAAAACGTTATTGGAGAAAGTTTCCGCCATAACGTTAAAAAACTGCTTTTCTTGGGAAGTACTTGTATTTACCCGAGAGAAGCAAAACAGCCAATTACAGAAGATGCACTACTAACATCTCCACTGGAATATACAAACGAACCATACGCAATTGCAAAAATCGCAGGACTGAAAATGTGCGAAAGTTTCAATTTACAATATGGAACAAACTACATAGCAGTTATGCCTACAAATTTGTATGGACCAAATGACAATTTTGACCTCGTGAGCAGTCATGTTCTACCTGCAATGATAAGGAAGATGCACCTTGCTAAATTGCTTTTGGAAAACAATTGGAATGACATTAGAAAAGACTTGGAAAAGCGCCCTATACCAGAGATTACCGAAGACTCATCTAATGAAGAAATACAGACAGCACTTGAATCTTTCGGTATCTATGATAGCAAATTAAAACTTTGGGGTAGCGGAAAGCCCATACGAGAATTCTTATGGAGTGAAGACATGGCAGACGCATCAGTTTTCGTCATGGAAAACATTGACTTCAAAGACACTTACAATTGCGAAGAAAAAGACGTTAGAAACTGCCATATCAATATTGGCAGTGGAAAAGAAATTACCATTGCGGAACTTGCCCACCTCGTAAAACGCACTGTTGGCTATCAAGGAAATATTGAATGGGACTGCACAAAGCCAGACGGAACAATGAGAAAACTTACAGATGTAAGCAAACTTCACTCATTAGGGTGGCATCATAAAATGGAAATAGAAGAAGGAGTTACAACACTCTATAAATGGTATAATGAAAACAACTAAAGGAAATGACAAAGAAATTAACAGCAGCAACAATTTGCGTTCAAGGCGGCTGGCAGCCAAAAAATGGTGAACCCAGGGTTCTGCCTATCTATCAAAGCACAACATTTAAATACGAAACGACAGAGCAAATGGCACGCTTGTTTGACCTTGAAGACAGCGGGTACTTTTATACCCGTCTTCAAAACCCGACAAACGATGCTGTTGCAGCAAAAATAGCAGCATTGGAAGGCGGTATTGGTGCTATGCTTACATCATCAGGCCAGGCTGCAAATTTCTATGCCGTATTTAACATCTGTGAGGCAGGTGACCACTTTATTGCATCATCAGCAATATACGGAGGAACTTTCAACCTATTTGGAGTCACAATGAAGAAAATGGGCATTGAATGCACATTCGTTGATCCAGATGCTTCAGAAGAAGAAATTACAAAAGCATTCAAACCAAATACAAAACTGCTTTTCGGGGAAACCATCGCTAACCCAGGTATGAATGTTCTTGATATAGAAAAGTTTGCAAGAATTGCACACTCTCACGGTGTTCCTTTAATTATTGACAATACTTTTGCAACACCAATTAACTGCCGTCCTTTTGAATGGGGTGCAGACATTGTTACACACTCAACAACAAAATATATGGACGGTCATGCAATGTGCGTTGGTGGCGCTATTGTTGATAGTGGCAACTTTGACTGGTGCAAATATTCAGAAAAATACCCAGGATTGACAACACCTGACGAATCTTACCATGGTCTTACTTATACAGAAAAGTTCGGCAAAGGTGCATACTTGACAAAAGCAACAGCACAATTAATGAGAGACTTGGGTTCAATTCAATCTCCTCAAAACGCATTCCTTCTAAACGTCGGACTTGAGACCCTTGACCTTAGAATGAAGAAACACTGCGAGAATGCTCAAAAAGTTGCTGAGTTTCTTAATAACCACAATAAAGTAGCATGGGTTAGATATTGCGGTTTAGAAGGTGACAAATATCATGACCTGGCTAAAAAATATTTGCCAAAGGGTTCATGCGGTGTTCTATCTTTTGGAGTGAAAGGGACACGCGAAGACGCCGCAAAATTAATGGATAATTTCAATTTCATAGCAATAGTTACACATGTTGCTGATGCCCGTACATGTGTTCTGCATCCAGCAAGCCACACTCATCGTCAACTTTCAGACCAACAGTTAATTGAAGCAGGCGTTGCTCCTGATCTAATTAGACTATCTGTTGGCATTGAGGACGTAAATGATATTATAGAAGACTTGGAACAAGCATTGTCTAAAATTTAAATGTTCTAAAAGAACGATAAAGAGGTCTGCAGGATTATAATTGCAGACCTCTTTTATTTATAATTTGTACAAAATAATTTATATTCGTAAATTTGCACCCCAATTAGAAATATATGAGAGTTTCCAGGATACGAATTTTTATAATTTCACTGCTGACATCCATAACAATGTCTGCACAACATTATGTACCCGCTGATTCTCTTGGCTTTGACAGCATCGTCACAGATCACATCCGCAAACTTCCAGAACCAGGACTTGTTTCTCAACTTTTTAAAAGACAAAATAAATTCACCACATATCTCGACGGACTTATATCTGGCAACGAAGACAAAACATTCGAAAAAAAAATAGACATTAACTTCATAATAATGCCGTCATATACTCGAGAAGGCAGCTTTGGAATAGGCGGAGGAGCAACTGGCCTTTACCGTTTAGATAAGACGGACTCTATAATGGCACCATCAGACATTACTTTAATAGGGAATGTAACACTAAACGGCCTGGTTTCTTTATCAGCATACGGCAATAATCTTTTTCCAGGAAGAAAACTTAGGCACTCCTATAAAATGGAGTTCACCTACTCTCCTCTTGATTTCTGGGGAATCTCCTATGAAGCGTGTGCAACAAACCCTGAAATTGAATATACAAGGCAACAATTCCGATTAACGTCTGATATTGTCTATAACATAGGCGGCCCTATTTTTCTTGGAGGAGCTCTGGATTTAAACTACAGTTACATAAAATCCATTTCAGACCCTTCATATTTGGAAGGGCAGTCAACACACCATTTCTTCACAAGCCTTGGCATAACCTTCCAGTATGATACACGAGACTTTATTCCAAACCCCAAGAAAGGAAGAAACCTTGTTGCAAGATTCCTTGTTAGGCCCCAATTTCTAAGCAGTCATGACCGTACACTTTTCAATAGTTCTATAACATACAATTCATACCAACAGTTATGGAAAGGCGGAATGCTGGCATTTGACATTTATGGCAGCTACAACTGCCAAGAAACGCCATGGCCATTACGCGAGGCTCTCGGTCAGGGTGGCATAAGAATGAGGGGATACTATGCAGGCAGATACATCGACAACTGTATGGCCTCTGGCCAGTTGGAAATACGCCAGCACATATTCAGCAGAATTGGAGTTGCAGCATGGGTTGGCGGCGGTGCTGTATTTTCAGACTACGGCAACCTCCGAAAAGAAAATTTTCTGCCCAACTTCGGACTGGGATTAAGAGTTGAACTAAAACACAATGTTAACGGAAGAATTGATTACGGATTCGGAAAACATACAGGAGGTTTTGTTTTCAGTATCGGAGAAGCCTTCTAACAAATGCATTCAAGAAATTCCAACATAGAGATCTTAAGAATCATCAGCATGGCTATGGTGCTTTTGGTTCATTTCGTAGGCGGTGCTTTTAATCTTCCTTCACTGGAAGATATGCAATCGCCAACAACGAATATGCTTATGAAAATTGCCTTGGAATCAATTGCAATAATTGGAGTTAATTGTTTCATCCTAATATCTGGATATTTTGGAATTAAATTCAGTATAAAGGGGTTATTAAAATACACCTTCACTTGTCTATTCGCTTCTCTCTTCGTTTTTTTTTCAAGAACTATTATAGATGAGGAATTTAGTGCCACACTTTTATATGAATCTTTTCTTATCTACTCACATACTGATTTATGGTTTGTTCCTGCTTACTTGGCTCTGTTTATAATAAGTCCACTGATAAACTCCAGTCTAAGAAATCTAAAAATAAAAGAACTAATAACTATTTTAGCAGGTCTAACATTTGTGAATGTTTATCTTGGCTGGTATCATTCCGGCAACATAAATCCATATGGCTATAATGTTATGCAAATGATATATCTATATTCAATCGGGCATTCATTGTTCAGATTAAAAGAATATCTGCAGATGATTTCATCTGCTAAATGGTTAACCCTTTACTGTGTGTTTACAATTTTGATAGCGTCATCAACATTTATCTTTAATTCACGAGTTGCCTTTGCTTACAATTCCCCCCTTGTCCTTCTGTCTTCAATTTCTTTCTTTATGGTATTTTCCTCAAAAAAAGAGTACAGAAACAGCTTCATCAATTTTATCGCACCCGCATCTTTTATGGTATATCTGCTCCATAAATCACCATACTTTTGGCTTAAACTAAAAAATACTCTTTTAAACTATGCAACAGAATATGACGGTATTAAATTTGTAACAGTATGCATATCACTGTTTATTGCAATATACATACTGTCAACAATTATAGGCATCATATACAACGAATTATCAAAAGAGGTGGAAAAATTATTCCGCTTTAAAACGAGACAATAGCGGAGATACATTATCCATCATATTTGGACCAGCGACCAAAACAGAAACATTTCTATCTGACCTGAAAAAGTCAATTTTAGCCCCAGCCTCCTCTGCTATCAGCAGACCTGCACAAACATCCCATTCATGCAAATTCAACTCCCAATAAGCATCAAGCACGCCACAAGCAACATAACTAATATCAACCGCTGCAGAACCAAGCCTTCTCATATCTCGAACAAGCGGTAATACTTTTGAAAAATTATCAAGATTATTGTCGTTTGTAAGATTTTTATCAACAGGGAAACCGGTTGCTATAACCGCTTCCTGAATATCTGATTTTACAGAAGCCTTTATCGGATTGCCATTAAGGAAAGCACCCTGCCCTCTGACAGCATGGAATAATTCATTTAGATAAGGAGCATAAACAACTCCCGCAATTGTCTGCCCCTTATATCGCACTCCTATCGAAACTGAAAACTCAGGCAATCCGCAACTGAAATTCGTTGTTCCGTCAAGCGGGTCAATAACCCAAAGATAATCACCTTCATAAAAAGACTCACCCGATTCCTCAGACAGAATCGAGTGAGTAGGGTATTTTTTACGAATATGAGAAATGATTATCTGCTCAGATTTTTTATCAGCATCCGTAACAACATCACTTTTGTTGAATTTCGTTTGAATGTTCAAATTACCGCTTCTAAAAAAATCCAACTGCATCCGGCCTGCTTCACGAGCCCATTCTATGCAATCTGACAATATCTCACTCTCACCAATCATATCTATAATTTTATTCTTCTGGTATAATTGGAATTTGGCGTTTGAACACTTCCTTAAAAGATATTAGAGATTCCGTTCTTGCCAGTCCTAAATTTTGCAATTTTCCGTGAATGATACTCATCAAGTCGCTGTTATTCTTCGCATACAGTTTGATAAACATATCATACTGACCTGTTGTTATATGGCATTCAACCACCTCAGGTATTTTTTTCAAGCGCTCAATAACTTGATCGAATTGAGAAGGATCTTTCAAGAAGAAGCCAATATAAGCACATGTTTCATAGCCAACGGCGGTAGGCTCAATCAATGACTCTGATCCTTTAATCACCCCCATTGAATACAATTTCTGAATTCTTTGATGAATTGCCGCTCCAGAAACATTGCACTCTCGAGCAATTTCGAGATATGGTTTTCGCGCATTATCTGATAACATTTCAAGAATTTTATAATCCAATGAATCCAATTGAAAACTTGACATATAATGATTTTTTTTTAATTTAGCAGAATAAATTATTCTGATAACAAAATTAATAGTTTTATTTTAAATTCAAATGAAAATCGTAAGAATTTCTGTTAAAAATATTTTAATTGATAATATTAAAAACTTATATGAGTCTGCTTTTCCTTCTAACGAGCGTCGCGACTTTGGCGAATTTAAACAAATCATGACTGAAAACGAGCACTTTCATGTCTATGCATTCCTTGAAGAAGATGACAAATTTGCCGGTTTCATAACATTTTGGGAATGGGATGACTTTTGCTATGGCGAGCACTTTGCAGTTATGCCGGAAATGCGAAACGGGGGAAAGGGAAGTATATACTTGAAAGGAATTGCAAAAGATTTAGGGAAACCCATCATTTTGGAAGTAGAGCCGCCAACAGATGAAATGGCAATTAGAAGGATTGGCTTCTATGAACGAAACGGGTTTAAACTATGGGAAGGTATCACCTATATCCAACCCCCTTATGACAAAACAAAATCATCAATTGAATTAAAACTAATGACTCTTGGAGATATTGCCTTTGACGGTAACAATGACAAAAAAATCAAACGCATAAAATCTGAAGTGTATAATTTTCACGAATAAATTAGTTTTTACAGCAATTATTTTTTGCAAATAACTTTCTTTATCTGCTTTGCCAATCCAATTCAACAACCGATTGGCAAAGCAATATGTTTTATTTTACCTCAATTCCTAACTTACATAAAAGTTATAAGGACACTATTTTTTCATAAAAAAGCACCTCAAACAACTATCATCTGGCTGCTAATTAGGTTAATTTAAAAAAAATAACTAACTTTGCAGTGGAAAATTACAACTTAGATAAACAATATATGTCAGACATAAATATTACTCCTAACCTATTGTTTGAAACAAGTTGGGAGGTTTGTAATAAAGTAGGCGGCATCTATACGGTATTATCAACTAAAGCAAAACTACTACATAAAGCGTTGGGCGACAACTTAATATTTGTTGGCCCAGATGTTTGGACCGAAGAAAATCCGTCGCCATATTTCATAGAATCCAAGACTGTTCTTAAAGACTGGGTAAAAAACAACAATCTGCCAGAATCAATCAAAATAAGAACTGGCAGATGGAATATTCCAGGAAAACCTATTGCTGTACTGGTTAAATTCGACTCTCTTTTCGCACAAAAAGATAAAATCTATGCTGAAATGTGGGAAAAATTCGGAGTTGATTCTTTACATGCATACGGCGATTATGACGAAGGTTGTATGTTCGGCGTTGCCGCTGCCATGGTTATTGACAGTTGCGCATCAAACCTTGCCAAGCCCAAAGACAATATAGTTGCCCACTTCGATGAATGGACAACAGGAATGGGATTGCTTTATCTTAAATCCCACGCTCCAAGAATAGCTACAGTCTTCACAACACATGCAACGAGTATTGGAAGAAGCATTTGCGGAAACAACAAGCCTCTATATGACTACTTTACAGGATATAATGGAGACCAAATGGCTGGGGAACTGAATATGCAGTCAAAGCATTCCATTGAAAAGGCGTCTGCCCATAATTCTGACAGCTTTACAACTGTAAGCGAAACGACAGCAAAAGAATGCACCCAATTGCTTGACAAAACACCAGACGAAGTTACTCCAAACGGATTTGAAAGAGAGTTTGTCCCTAAAGCAAAAAAATATGATGAAAGCAAAAATGCCGCAAGGGAATGCTTGCTAAACATTGCAAAAAAACTCACAGGCAAAACATTCGATAAAGAGACATTCATCATAGCTACTTCAGGAAGACACGAGTTCAGAAACAAAGGTCTTGATATGTTTATTGACTCAATAAACAAACTAAGAGCAAGTTGCCCTAAACGACAGGTAATAGCATTCGTTCTTGTTCCTGGCTGGACTATGGATGCAAGAGAGGATTTACAAAAGACCATTTCTTCCAAGACAAAAACAGGACCTCTTGAAGACCCTGTTATCACACACGTTTTACACAATTATTCACAAGACGAAGTCTATAACAAGATACAATACCTTGGCATGCACAATGCCCCATACGACAAGGTAAACATCATTTATGTACCTTCATATCTAAACGGTGATGACGGTATCTTTAACAAAACATATTACGACTTACTCATTGGTATGGATTTATGCGTATTCCCATCATACTATGAACCATGGGGATACACTCCGCACGAAGGCATTGCTTTCGGCATCCCTACTATCACAACAAACCTTGCCGGTTTCGGACAATGGGTTTTGTCAACATTCGGAGACAATTTTGAAGCCTGTGGTGTAAAAGTTATCACTCGAAGCGACTCAAACTACAGCCAAGCAGTTGATGAAATATCAACCTTCATTGCCAACCTGCTTGAAATAAAACCGACAAAATACAAGCAACTATGCAAAGCAGCTACAGCCGCTTCTAAAGTTGCAGACTGGTCTAAATTCATGACTTTCTACGACAAGGCATACGCTATTGCGATAGAAAATAAAAATAAACGTAAATAAACAACTGGCATTAAGCCCTATTTTAATTAATAAATCTATGAAATTACAAGTAAGTAGCACTAATGCACCTGTATGGAGAAATCTAACAGTCCATACAGAATTGCCTGCTAAACTAAAGTGTCTGGACGAACTCGCACACAATGTATGGTGGTCATGGAACAGCGAAGCAAAACGCCTTTTCCACGATATAGACCCAGACTTATGGAGATCAACAGGTGAAAACCCTGTATTGTTGTTGCAAAAATTGTCTTTCGAGCGTTGCCAAGAATTGGCAAACGACGATGCTATGGTAAACAGAATCAAGTACGTTTACAAGACATTTAAAGACTACATGAAAAAACCATTAAGAAAAGACGTTCCTTCTGTATCTTACTTCAGTATGGAATATGGTTTATGTAGCGCTTTGAAAATCTATTCTGGTGGTCTTGGTGTTCTGGCTGGTGACTACATCAAAGAGGCATCTGACTCTTGCGTTGACATGACTGCTGTAGGTTTCCTTTACAGATACGGATACTTCAACCAGTCACTTTCAATGGATGGTCAGCAAATTGCCGAGTATGTCACTCAAGATTTCAACAAAATTCCAGTAGAACCAGTTCTTGACTCAGAAGGCAAGCCAATGATTCTTGCCGTTCCATATCCAGGACGCGATATATATTGCAACGTTTGGAGAGTAAATGTTGGCCGTGTTAAACTTTACCTCCTTGATACAGATAATAACTTAAACTCAGAATTTGACAGACCAATCACACACAAACTATATGGTGGTGACTGGGAAAACCGTATCAAACAGGAATATTTGCTCGGCATTGGCGGTATCATTATGCTAAGAGCTCTTGGCATAAATACAGAACTCTACCACTGCAACGAAGGTCACGCAGCATTGCTCAACCTTCAACGCCTTGTTGAATATGTTCAAAACGAAAATCTAAGTTTTGAAGTTGCCTTGGAAATGGTTAAGGCAACTGGTCTTTATACAGTTCACACTCCAGTTCCTGCTGGTCACGATTACTTCGAAGAGAGCCTCTTTGGAAAATATATGGGTGAATATCCTGCAAAATTGGGTATCTCGTGGTCAGACCTAATGAATATGGGTCGTGAAAATCCAGACACAAACGAAAGATTCTCTATGAGTGTATTCGCTTTGAACACTTGTCAGGAATCTAATGGCGTTAGTTGGTTGCACGGAGAAGTTTCTAAGAAAATGTTCCAAGGCGTATGGAAAGGCTATGCCCCAGAGGAATCTCACGTTTCTTATGTAACCAATGGCGTTCACATGCCAACATGGGCAGCTTCTGAATGGAAAGAGTTTTACGAAAAGATTTTCGGCCTTGATTATATGGAAAAGCAATACGACGAAAAAACTTGGTCTCCAATTCTTAAAGCAAAAGAAGAGGATATCTGGAAAATTCGTGTTGCTCTAAAGAATAAATTTATTGACTACGTTAAGCGTGAGTTTAAAGATACATGGTTGAAAAACCAAGGCGACCCTTCTCGCATTATGTCTATTATCGACAGAATTAACCCAAATGCGTTGATTATTGGTTTTGCCCGTCGCTTTGCTACTTACAAGAGAGCTCACTTACTTTTCACTGACCTTGACCGTTTGTCTAAGATTGTCAATAATGAGCAATTCCCTGTTCAATTCGTATTCGCAGGCAAGGCCCACCCTGCTGACGGAGCCGGTCAGGGTCTTATCAAGAGAATTATCGAAATTTCTCGCATGCCTCAGTTCCTTGGAAAAATCATTTTCCTTGAAAACTACGATATGACACTTGCCAAACGCCTCGTTTCTGGTGTTGACGTATGGTTGAATACTCCTACCCGTCCACTTGAAGCATCTGGTACATCTGGCGAAAAGGCTGAAATGAATGGCGTTTTGAACTTCTCTGTTCTTGACGGATGGTGGTATGAAGGTTATAGAGAAGGTGCTGGTTGGGCTTTGACTGACAAGCGCACATTCACTGACCAATCACAACAAGACCAACTTGACGCAGCAACGATCTACTCTATGCTTGAAAACGAGATTATCCCAACTTACTTTGCTAAGAACTCTAAGGGCTACTCTCCAGAGTGGATTCAATACATCAAGAACTCTATCGCTCACATCGCTCCTAACTATACAATGACTCGTATGATTAACGACTATATCGAGAGATTCTATAGCAAAGAAGGCAAATACGCAAAAGAACTTAAAAAGAACGGCTACGCTAAGGCTAAAGAAATTGTTGAATGGAAAGAAAATGTTGCCAACCACTGGGAAGGCATCAAGGTTCTTGAAACTAACATTCCTCAAGATATTTCCAACTCTGCATTCGGAACAGAGCATACTATCACAGCTAAGATTGACACAAACAGCCTTGCTGAAGATCTTGGAGTTGAAATGGTTATATACTCTAAAGAAGACGGCAATCATAAATTCCACAGCCGTGTGGACTTCAAGGAAATTTCACGCGACGGAGATATTGTTACATATGAATTGAAAAACTTTGTAACAGACTCTGGTGCTTATGATTATGCATTCAGAATCTATCCAAAAAATGCAGACCTTGCACATCGTCAAAGTTTTGCATATATGAAGTGGTTCTAATCATAGAAACATTTAATGAAAAAAGTCGAGGCATCAGGCTTCGACTTTTTTCGTACATAAATACTCATTATAAAAACGACGAAAACTATTGCACTGATTTTATATTTTCCACTTTTTATAGTATATTTGTAGTCTAATATTAACAATTATGGGATTTTTTAAACTTTTCTCAAAAGAGAAAAAAGAAACGCTTGATAAAGGGCTTGAAAAAACAAAAGAAGGTTTTTTCTCCAAAGTCAAACGTGCAATTGCAGGAAAAGATAAAATTGATGATGATTTTCTGGATGAATTAGAGGAAATTTTCATCACTTCAGACGTAGGCATTAACACAACAATAAAAATTATTGACCGCATAAAAGCGAGAGTTGCCCGCGACAAATATGTAGGAACTTCTGAATTGAATGAATTGCTCAAACAGGAAGTAACAGAGCTTTTAATAGACAATAAAGAAGACACAACTGAAGACTTTATTGTTCCAGAAGGCAAAAAACCTTATGTAATCATGGTTGTTGGCGTTAATGGCGTTGGCAAGACAACTACGATTGGCAAGTTGGCTTATCAATTTAAGCAAGCAGGCAACAAAGTCGTTCTTGGAGCAGCAGACACATTTAGAGCGGCAGCAATCGAGCAACTTGAAATTTGGGGCGAACGAGTTGGCGTCCCTGTAATTAAGCAGCAAATGGGTTCAGACCCTGCATCTGTTGCTTTCGATACAGTTAGTTCTGCAAAATCATCGAATGCTGATGTTGTTATCATTGATACTGCAGGCCGCCTACACAACAAAGTAGGGTTGATGAAGGAATTGACCAAAATTAAAACTGTTATGCAGAAAGTCGTTCCAGATGCTCCTCATGAAATTCTTCTTGTCCTTGATGGTTCTACAGGCCAAAATGCCTTCGAACAAGCAAAACAGTTTGTTGCTGCAACCGAAGTTAACGAATTGGCAATAACAAAGCTTGATGGCACAGCAAAAGGCGGTGTTGTTATTGGCATTAGCGACCAATTCCAAATTCCAGTAAAATATATTGGTTTAGGCGAAGGTATGGAAGACCTTCAAATTTTCAGAAAACGCGAATTTGTTGATTCTTTGTTTAAAAAATAATGAACAAAAATAGAGTTGATATCATCTCTTTAGGTTGCTCTAAGAACCTTGTTGATTCTGAGAGGCTATTAAAGAGATTTGCCGATTGTGGCATGGAAGTTCACCATAACGATTCTAACGTTTGCGGTAAAATCGTTATAATCAATACATGCGGTTTTATAGGTGATGCTAAAGAAGAATCTATAAACACAATTCTTGAATACGCAGAAGCAAAGAAAACTAACCGCATTAAGGAACTCTACGTTATGGGTTGCCTGTCTGAAAGATACAGAGACGAACTGAAGACAGAAATTCCAGAAATTGATAAAATCTACGGTAAGTTTGACTGGGAGAACCTCATCCCTGATTTGTTAAAGAAACATCCAGGAACAGCAAACTATGACCGTATTATCACAACTCCTAAACACCACGCATACATCAAAATATCAGAAGGATGTAACCGTTTCTGTGCATTCTGCGCAATTCCTTTAATTACAGGGCGGCACAAGTCAAGACCAGTTGAAGAAATTCTTGACGAAGTAAGAGAATTGGTTAAAAAGGGTGTTAAAGAATTTAACGTCATTGCACAAGACTTATCATCCTACGGCCTTGATTTGGAAAAACGCATGATGCTCCCTGAACTAATCGACAGAATGGCTAAAATAGATGGAGTTCAATGGATAAGATTACACTATGCATACCCTGCACAATTCCCTTACGAAATATTAGACGTTATAGCCAGCAATAAAAATGTATGCAAATATCTCGACATTGCTCTTCAACACATTAATGACAATGTTCTTAACAAAATGCTAAGACACGTCACAAAAGAAGATACTATAAAACTAATCAAAACAATAAGAGCAAAAGTTCCCGGGATTCATATCCGAACCACCTTGATGGTTGGCTTTCCTGGCGAAGACGAACAGGCTTTTGAAGAACTTAAAGAGTTTGTCAAAGAATGCAAATTTGAGAGAATGGGTGCTTTCGCTTATTGCGAGGAAGATGACACATTTGCCGCAAAGAACTATTCTGACAACATTCCTGAAGAAGTTAAAAACCAACGTTTAGATGAGATAATGGCTATTCAGGAAGAAATATCACTACAAGTTAACGAAGACAAAGTAGGTAAGATTCTGAAAGTTATAATCGACCGAGAAGATTCAGATTACTACATTGGACGTACAGAATTTGACTCTCCGGAAGTTGACCCAGAAGTTCTGATTACAAAAAACAAGCAACTAACAGTAGGTGATTTCTATCAAGTCAGAATCAATGAGGCTCTACCTTTTGAGTTATTGGGAGAAGTTTTATGATACGGAAAGAAATAAAAGACGCTATTAACAACGCTTTAAAATTTAAAATCCCTTTTTACGCATATAAGCAAAAAAATAAACCTGAATTTTTATTTGGAGCACAAATTGACAATAACTTCAAATCTGATTCTGGTTTCCGTATAGTTCCTTTTATTAAGTCTGGAAAATTTAAAGCCAAAACAATTTACCGGCAATATACAGAAAAAGATATTCCTCTATTTCCGACCTCAAATATTATTCCAGAAATTACTGAATCATCAACAGAAAGACAGGAATACATCCAATCTGCTCAAAAATGTATAAATGAAATAAACGACCGAAACGACTTATCAAAAGTCGTTTTCTCAAGAATCATTGTAAAAGAGTTTTCGACAGATGACTGGACTGTTGTTTTAGAGAATCTGGTTAAATCAAATCCAAATGCTTTCATCCATATATTCTATACACCAGAGACAGGTTGCTGGTTAGGAGCGACACCTGAGACCCTTGGAGAATACTCTAATGGCATTTTCAAAACTATGGCTCTCGCAGGGACAAGGAAAATAGGAGTTGAAAATTGGACCCTGAAGGATATAGAAGAACAAGAATACGTTGTCAAATACATTGCTAACATCATTGAATGCCTTGATTTAAGGTATTCTGTTTCCGAAAAATTCACAGCAAATGCTGGTTGTGTTGAGCATCTTTGCAACGAATTTACTATTTTTGAAAGCAACCTTAACAAGATAGAAGAATTGGTTAATCACCTCCATCCTACCCCAGCCCTTGCTGGCATGCCCAAAAAGGAATCTATTGACTGCATTAATAAATACGAATCACACAATAGAGAATACTACGGAGGTTATATCGGACCATTTAGTTGTAATGAATTTGACTATAAAGTCAACCTGCGATGCATTAAATTTGATAACAATAAAATACAACTGTTCGCAGGAGGAGGAATAACATCTAAATCTATTGCAGAAACAGAATATCAAGAAACAGAATCAAAATCGCAAACAATATTGTCTGCGATTTTCTAAACTGCCTTATTACATTCTTAACTCCTTTTCAAGATATTTACCTGTAACAGAGAATTTTGATTTTGCAACTTCTTCTGGTATTCCTTGTGCAACAATAACTCCTCCATCTTTTCCTCCTTCGGGCCCCATGTCAACGATGTAGTCAGCACACTTGATAACATCAAGATTATGCTCAATAACAAGCACAGTATTTCCCTTTTCAACCAAGGCATTTAAGACATTTAGAAGCACCCGAATATCCTCGAAATGCAATCCAGTAGTTGGCTCGTCAAGTATAAACAAGGTATTTCCCGTTTCAGGCTTAGACAACTCCAAAGAAAGTTTTATTCTCTGACACTCTCCTCCAGATAACGTATTTGACGGTTGCCCAAGTTTAACATATCCCAAACCTACACTCTGTAAAACCTTAAGTTTCTTTGATATAACAGGTATATTTTCAAAAAACTCAGCAGCCTGATTGATGGTCATATCCAATACATCCGCAATTGACTTTCCCTTATATCTCACTTCAAGAGTCTCTCTGTCAAATCTCTTTCCATGACACGCCTCACATGGAACAAAAACATTAGGCAAGAAATTCATTTCTATAGACTTATATCCATTGCCTTTACATTCCGGACACTTGCCTCCGCCAGTTGCATTAAATGAAAATCTACCTGGTTTGTATCCTCTAATTTTTGACTCTGGTAACTTGACAAAAACGTCACGAATATCATTCCACACCTTTGTATATGTAGCAGGGTTCGAGCGTGGCATCTTACCTATCGGAGACTGGTCAACTGTTATTACTTTGTTTATATTTTCGACTCCAATCACTTCTTTGTAAGGCAAAGGATTATCAAGTGACCTATAGAACAATTTACTCAATAGCGGACGAAGTGTTCCATTTATCAATGTAGATTTTCCGCTTCCAGAGATACCTGTTACACAAACAAACAGCCCTAATGGTATTCTAAAATCAACATTTTTCAAGTTATTACCCGTACAACCTTTCAATTCAAAGAAAGTTCCGTTGCCAGGGCGTCTGACCTTTGGCACTTCTATCTTAAAATCACCATTTATATACTTTGATGTCAGAGTGTTACTCTTTAGCATTTCCGCAGGCGTACCTGCAAAAACAACATTACCGCCCTTCTTTCCCGCAAAAGGACCTATATCAACAACAAAGTCAGCCTCTGTCATCATATCCTTATCGTGTTCTACTACAATAATTGTATTGCCAACATCTCTTAAATCTTTTAATGACCTTATCAAGCGGTCATTATCTCTCTGATGAAGGCCAATACTCGGTTCGTCAAGAATATATGTAACATTTACCAACTGAGACCCAATTTGAGTAGCAAGCCGTATTCGCTGACTCTCCCCTCCAGAAAGCGATGCAGAACGGCGGTTCAAAGAAAGATATCCCAATCCAACCTGTATCATAAAACTCAAACGTGAGCGAATTTCCTTAATAATTTCCTTGGCTATTATTTTATGAATATCCAACAGGTGATTTTCCAAATCAGAAATCCACTCTTCCAAATCAACTAACTCCATTGATGCCAATTCGTAAATATTTTTACCATTGACATAAAAATGTAAAGCCTCTTCATTAAGACGCCTGCCATGACAAGTTGGACACTCAACCGAAGTATAGAACTGTCCTACCTTCTTTTGTGTTGTCAAGGACTCGTCTTCCTGCTGTGCCTCAATATATTTGACAACGCCTTCATAATTGGAAAAATAATCTGACATTGTCAATTCTGAAGCCAAATGCACTTGACGACAAGTTCCATTAAGTATATCATCAAGAACATCTTCAGGCAAATCCTGGATAGGCGTTTTTAGTGTATATCCACTATCTTCACAAATAGAAGAAATTTGATTAAAAATCAAAGAATTTTTAAAGTTACCCAAAGGAACAATTCCCCCATTATATATAGACTTCGATTTATCTGGAATAACCTTATCTATATCTATCTGGTTAACGTATCCTAATCCTTTACATTTGGGACATGCTCCCAACGGAGAATTAAATGAGAAATTATGCGGAGCAGGCTCTCTATATGACAGTCCCGTAACTGGATCCATTAACGATTTACTATAGTAATTGACAGAGCCAGCCTCAACATCATAAATCATCAACAGACCTTTTCCCTGCTTCATTGCAAGCGAAACCGTATCACTAAGCCTTTTTCTATCAGAATCCGAAACTTTAAGTTTATCAATAACCAATTCAATGCTGTGATTCTTGTATCTGTCAAGTTTCATTCCTGCAACAATCTCGCGAATTTCTCCATCCACACGAATGTTCAAATATCCCTTTCTGCGATATTGCTCAAATAAATCCTTATAATGTCCCTTTCTATTATTAACTAAAGGTGATAATACCATGGTTTTCTTACCTTGATATTTATCTATAATTAAATCAACAATTTGCGATTCTGTATATTTTATCATTCTTTCCCCACTCTTATACGAAACGGCTTCGCCTATTCTCGCAAAAAGCAAACGCAAAAAATCATATACTTCAGTAATTGTCCCGATAGTACTTCTCGGATTTTTATTTATCGTTTTCTGCTCAATAGAAATTACAGGTGTCAAGCCTGAAATCTTGTCCAGATCTGGTCGCTCAAGACTGCCAAGCATACGGCGGGCATAAGATGAAAAAGTTTCTATATAGCGTCTCTGTCCTTCAGCATATATTGTATCAAAAGCCAATGAAGACTTTCCGCTACCGCTTAATCCGGTTATTACGGTAAGTTTGTTGTGAGGGATTTCAACATCTACATTCTTAAGATTATGAACTCTCGCTCCTAAAACAGAAATCACATCTTCTCTATCTTCTGACATTATAATATTATTTCTTAAAATGATTACTTCTATACAAATCTTCTTTATCAGGAACTCTTACAATATAAGTTTTGCCCTTTTTATTCTGCAAACTGGTTGACTTAATCCATTGGTTAGCCTCTCTCAACTGCGAATAAGTAATTCCATACTCTTTAGCCCAGTCAACCCAACTTTCTACTGGCGTTGACACTTTAACCTCCTTATATGAAGCTGTATAATATTTTTGGTTCTCCTTAATTCTAAATCCGAAACGCTCTGGATGCTGAAGCATATACTTATATGCCATTATGCGGAAGATATATCTTGAAGTTTCCTTATTCAAGTACAAATCGAAAGCATTTTCAACATCTTGATCTTCCAATTGACCCGCTATTCGAGCCATACCTGCATTATATGATGATGCAACTGTTATCCAACAGCCATACTTTTTATAGCCTTGTTTCAAATAGCGGCATGCTGCCTCTGTTGCCTTTCTAATATTATACCTTTCATCAATCTCATCATTGACTTCAAGACCATACTGTCGAGCAGTACCTGCAAGAAACTGCCATAAGCCAGCCGCTTTAGACAGGGAATACGCTCGCTCATCAAAAGCACTCTCTGTCGCTACCAAATAAAAGAAATCTTCAGGAACTCCGTTTTTTTTCAAGATTGGAACAATTTCATTATAATATTTGCCTGCTCTCTTGATAACTAAAATAGAAGTTGTATGACCGTAAGTTAGAGAAACAATCTCTCTATCCATTCGCTCATACATATCTGCTCTATCAAATGACACTTCTGCATCTGCAAATTTCATTTTATGCGGAAAAGATGGTGCAGAAACTGTTTTTTCTGCACTTTCATTCACTGTTGCTCCACAAGAACTGAAAGCAAACAATGCAACTAACAATAATATTATTTTTTTCATTTGTTACTCTTTAAGATATTTATATCTCCTTTCATCTTGTACTCCTTACCATCTGCTCCTAACGCTTCAATCACATAGAAATATACACCGGGGTTAACAAATTTACCTTTGTACTTTCCGTCCCAACCAATAGCAGGATCTTCAAAATGTGTTATTTCATTGCCATATCTGTCAAAAATCCAACATCTGAAAGAAACAATAGATTTATATGATACTTTCCATTCATCATTAATGCCTTCGGTTGCATTGGGAGAAAAAGCATTTGGACAATCGAGCATGGATTCACCTATATTTACATTATATACATCACCTTCTGTCAAACATGTTCCATCTGCATTGTCGCAAACAAACTTCACAAACGTAGTTCCTTCTTCATCAAACGTATATACAATCTCATCTGTATTTACCTTAAAAATAATATCAGAAAAATCAGCTGTCTTAGAGAACTGCCACTCCTTAAATTCAACAGCATCGGAGCAATATGCTGTAAACGTTATTTCTGCAGGTGCAGAGCCTCCTAAAGTTTCTCCTTCCGGCTTTATCTCATTCGTATTATCTCGTTTTGATTGCTCTGCAAAAGAATGGACATCTATAGATTTTGTCTGGTATGTATCACTTGAAAAAGAGTCTTTAAGTCCCCATTCCGACAAAAACCTATCTCCTGAAATTGTAATAATAGTATTACTTAATGGAGCCGGAATAGTCAATGTACTACCAATATTTTCCAATTCCTTAACAACTGTTTTGGACTCAAAAGCAAGTAAATCTTGATTCCATTCCTGAGTATCATAAGACACCTCTATCTTTCTATCTAATTGCTTAGGCATCCCATTAATTGTATAATATTGTATAGGTTTACATTCCGATACCAAGTTAAGATTTGCCATTCCACAATCCTGATTTGCATCGAATGCAATAGACTCTATATCAAAATAGTAAGCTGAATAATCAACAATCCAAAATGCGGTCTGTCTATTTCCGTCCTTAACTATATATCCACAGTTTCCCTCTAATTTCGCCAAAGTTGAAATACCATTTTCAAGTCTTGATTCCACTGGGTCTGCAAATCCACCTCCTGACTGTCGAAACCTAAACCATTCAACAGGAGAATCTGAATTGCCCCGATATGATGCTTCTACACCTGACAATTCATTAATAACATATATTTTCTCCAATCCAGTCGAAGCCTCTGGAACGACAGAAATCGCATTTCTTGTCAGGCCTGCGAACTCCAAATCTGCAGCAAAAATATTTGCAGATAAGGCAAACGATATAAGCAATAAAAATATTTTTTTCATATATAATCTATAACTAAGGAAATAACGCAATTTCCTTTAATTATATTGCGTTATTAAAATATGGAATATGCAAAAATACAAAATTCGCCTTAATCTAACAATCCAAAACGCCAATAGAAATCCTGAATTTTTCCTTTTAATATTCACTGTCGCCATATTCTTCTCGAAGATATTCTATATCCTCATCATTCAAATCTCCGCTTGAACAATCATATTCTTCTTCTTCCTCATAGTAAATGCCTTCATCATCACAATACTGATCCATCTCGGCTTCCTCGTGAAAAGTCGTATAAACTTGTCCATTTTCATCTCGCAGTCTGTTATCTTTTTGAATATTCAATTGTGGTGTAGTACCATCCTGCAATCCAAAACCGAATATATTATCAAAAAAAGCCCCTATTTTTTCGAAGAAATCCATAATTAAATCTTTTAAGGTTATATATAGCAAAGTTACCAATAATATCATCAAAACAAAAGAATAACACTCTAAAACAAGCAATGAGAAGTATAAATGATGCAAAATCTCAGATAATTTATTATTTTTGCAGAAGTTAAATATTTGTGCCAATAAAAGCACGAACATAAATGTTTTTTAGATATGAACAATAATTCATTTCTTGATTTTTTCAAGAAACACCGCATTTTAGCAAATATACTTATAATCACGGCTGTCAATTTAGTTTTACTGACAGTTGCATATCTTTCATTAGGTCCATACACTCACCATAATGAGTACCAAATAGTTCCAGAATTAAAAGGCATGTCGGTTGAAGAAGTTTCGACTCTTCTTGCATCAAAAAATCTGAAATATGAAGTCACAGATTCAATATTCGACAATACTTCAAAACCAGGCTGTATCATTATGCAAACGCCAAAAGGTGGTTCAAAAATCAAAGACGGCAGAACAATATACCTAACAATCAGATCATACTCTACAAAAAAAGTAAAAGTTCCTTATGTAAATGACTTGTCAATGCGTCAAGGAATGGCAGCACTGCATAGTGCAGGCCTGACAAATATATCAATAGAACACAAACCTTCCGAATATTCAGACCTCATATTAGAACTGAAAATGAATGGACTTCCTTTGCAAAAAGGAGATTTGATTCCTGTAAATTCCAAAGTTACAATAGTTGTTGGCGATGGTTCCTTACAACTTGCAGACTCAACAATACTCAACGACTACAATGAGAATATTGATGCTTTGGAATTTGACGCATCCACTTTGGAATAATAAGTTATGACAAACGAAGAAATAATAGAACAAGAATACGACGAAGAGTTAAGTGACGAACTTGCAGGCAATGACTCACAGGAACTATGGGAACATTACCGCTTTGTTGCCGAGAAGGGACAAACTTTACTGCGGGTTGATAAATTTTTAGTATCCCATATCGACAAAACTTCTCGCAATAGAATACAGCAAGCGGCTGAAGCCGGTTGCATATTGGTTAATGGCAATCCAGTAAAATCGAACTATCGTGTTAAGCCATTTGACGTTGTTTCCTTAGTGATGGACCGTCCGCGATATGAACTTGAAATTATACCGGAAGACATTCCTCTTGACATAGTTTACGAAGATGATGCTCTACTTGTAGTTAACAAACCTGCGGGACTTGTCGTTCATCCAGGTCATGGCAATTACAGTGGCACTCTTGTTAATGCATTGGCGTACCATTTTAAGGATAATCCTGACTACGACGTTAGTGACCCTCGACTTGGTCTGGTTCACCGCATCGACAAGGATACATCAGGCTTACTCGTCGTTGCAAAAACTCCTGATGCAAAGACTCATCTGGGAAAACAATTCTTCAATAAAACCACACACCGCCAATATGTTGCTGTTGTATGGGGCAAATTTGATGAAGAAGGAGGCAGAATTGAGGGCAATATAGGAAGAAGCCCTAAAGACAGACTACAAATGACAGTTTTCCCAGAAGGAGATGCAGGGAAACACGCTGTTACTCATTACAAGGTGATTGAAAACCTCAGTCATGTTGCAGTTGTTCAATGCCAATTAGAAACAGGAAGAACTCACCAAATCAGGGTTCACATGAAGTATATTGGTCATCCGCTTTTCAATGATGAAAGATATGGTGGAGATAAAATTCTGAGAGGAGTTTCAACGGCAAAATATACACAATTTGTTCAAAATTGCTTCAAGACTTGCCCACGCCAAGCATTACACGCCAAAACCTTAGGTTTTGTTCACCCAACAACAGGCGAAGAAATGTTCTTTAACAGTGAAATTCCGGAAGACATGACAAACCTCATTACCAAATGGGAAGAATATTACAACAGTTATAATAAATAAATCAGAACTGTCTATTCTTATAGATTTCACTAAGTTTTATATCCTGATTCTCATCATTAGATTTTACCAATTTTGAAATTTTGCTGAGAATCGGGTTTCTTTTTAACTCTCCAATAAAGTCAGAGTCCCCAACTTCCCTATATTTCTCCATAAATTGGCGAAATGTCATATCTGTAAAATTCCTTGCCGGCTGATATGCTAAAGTATCATTTTCCGCATGAACTACAGAAATAAAGCCAGCATCTTCAAGCTTATCAATAATAATATTCAGCAACTGAATAGGCAAATTGTATTTCTTCATAAGGGAATACTTCGACAACGGAGGTTCTCCATTGTCAAAACGTGAGGATATTATCAAAAAAGTATATATTGCCAACTCATCACTATAACGCTGAGATATGTTCTTTATCTGATTAAAATAGTTGAATCTGAAAATGTTCTGTGCTGAATAGGTTATAACAACCCCTGCAATTATTATAAGCCAAGTCAAGTACAACCAAATCATAAATAAAGGCAAAAAGGAGAAACTACCGTATATTGCATTATATTTCGTCACATAAATCTGCCCGCTTACAAACATATACTGCACCAATCGGAACATTAGAGTGCAAATAAATCCAGAAATAAGTGCATATCGGAATTTTACCTTTGTATAAGGAATCAGCGTGTACATTCCTGCAAAGAAAAGCCAAGTAAGAAAGAATGGCGCATAATCGAGTATAATTTCTACGATTGGTGAAATAATGGTGTAACCAACAGCATTCTTTACAACCGAAGACATAAACAAAGATATACCGGCTGAGCATATCATAATTATTGGAAGCACAATAATTATAGTTGTATAATCAGTAATCATCCTATATGGAGTACGCCCTTTCTTGACACCCCAGATATGGTTGAAAGTAAGTTCCACATTCCTTAGCATACTAATTAATGACCACAATAAAAAGATTATACCTACTCCAATAAAAATTCCACCTGAACTTGTTTCCAAATACTTGTCAACAAACGTCAAAGAATTCTCAATCATAGTTGACTGAGATGGAAACATTACAAAAAGTTGTGTTTTGATAATATTCTGGAAGCCAAATCCTCTTGCTATTGCAAAAAGCAGCGCCAATGCAGGTACTACGGCGAGCAAAGTCGTATATGTAAGCGAGCCTGCTTTATTCTGGATATTCTTATCCATATAAGAACGTACAGAAAGGTTAGCCGTTTTAATCAAACTGACATACCAAACGCTCCGTTGGTCACGCCATACTCCATCTTTACAATAATCATAGAAATTCCGAACCCGAGAAGACAGGCCGAAAAATACCGAAATTGATTTTTTATTCTTCACAGCGGTAGGTTTAAAAAAATAAAAAAGCAGTGTGGCTATAAGCCGGGTTATGTCGCAATAAGAATTGCGTCTTGTCATTTATCTAATCCTTATGTCACCATAAGGCTTGAGCAGTCTACCCCCCGACAGTGGACGAGCAGCCCTTAAATGCCGGTATACTTGACCTTGCAACTCATAAGGCGTGCGGCGCATAATGTTGCCATTACACCCGGTAGGCTCTTACCCCACCTTTTCACCCTTACCATAAAATGGCGGTTATTTTCTGTCACGCTACTCTACCCTCACAGATAGCTTCTCGTTAAGAAATATGATGCTCTGTGTTGCCCGGACTTTCCTCTTGCCTTACGACAAGCGACAAGACACCACGCTGCTTTAATGCAAAAGTACTCATTTTATGCTTGCACGACAAATTTACTTATGTTTTTTTATCTGCAAACGGTTATAATTTTTATGCAAATAACTTTCTAAAGACCTCTTCTACCTTAGAAACTTCAATTACTTTTATCTTAAATCGAGATGTATCAATACCTTTTAGATTGTTTTTGGGGACGAATATTGTCTTGAATCCCAATTTATTTGCTTCACTAATTCTTTGCTCTATTCGCGTTGTCGGGCGGATTTCTCCAGACAAACCCACTTCGCCAGTCAGACAAACGCCTTTTGGTATGGCAATATCTACATTAGAAGACAGAATAGCACAAATAACCGCCAAATCAAGAGCCGGATCATTGACTTTCAATCCACCGGCAATATTTAAGAAAACGTCTTTTTGTGCGAGTTTAAAGCCTACCCTTTTCTCTAAAACAGCTAAAAGCATATTCATCCGTTTGGAATCAAAACCGGTTACTGAGCGTTGTGCTGTTCCGTATGCCGCAGTACTAACCAAAGCCTGCGTCTCAATAACAAACGGACGGGCTCCATCCATAGTTACGCCTATCGCCATTCCTGACAAATCTTCATCATATTCTGAAAGCAATAAATCTGAAGGACTTGCAACCTCTCTCAAACCAACTTGAGTCATTTCATATATACCAATTTCCGAAGTACTTCCAAAACGATTTTTAATAGATCTCAACAAACGATACATATAATGCCTATCACCTTCAAATTGGACAACAGCATCTACGATATGTTCCAAAACTTTTGGACCGGCAATTGAGCCCTCTTTATTGATATGTCCGATAAGAATAACAGGAACACCACTCTCTTTTGCATACTTCAGCAATGCTGCTGCACACTCTCGCACCTGCCCTACGCTACCCGCAGATGACTCCAAATCATCAGAAGCGATGGTTTGAATCGAATCAACGACAAGTATTCCTGGTTTACAAACATTTATTTGGTTGAAAATATTCTGAAGAGATGTTTCACAAAGGATATAGCATTCACCTCCATCTGCACCCAAACGGTCAGCTCTTAATTTCAACTGCTTTGCACTTTCCTCGCCTGAAACATATAAAACTTTTCTGCTACGAATACGAAGCATATTTTGCAAAACAAGCGTAGATTTACCTATACCAGGCTCACCACCTATTAGAATTATAGAACCAGGGACCAAACCACCTCCAAGAACTCTATTAAGTTCCATACTCGGCATTGGTATTCGCTCCTCTGTTTCCTGCGATATGTCGGATAATTTAACTGGAGTTGAAGTCAACGAAGAAGTTGGCAAAAGAGCCTCTTTAGAAGATTTTGCATTAACTTTTTCCTCTACGTATGTATTCCACTCTCCGCAAGCAGGACATTTACCCAACCATTTCGGTGACTCATTTCCGCAATTACTGCAGAAAAAAACTGATTTTGTCTTTGCCATACCTATCTCATTCGTCTCCTAAACTCACTCAAAATAACGGCAGTTGCCATACCAACATTTAATGATTCCGAGGTTTCAACATTATTAGGATATGGAGGAATAAGCAAGCGGTTAGTCATATATTTCTCCAAATCTGGAGAAATTCCGTTACCCTCGTTACCCATAACAACAATACCTTCATTCGCCACCTCTACATCGTATAAATCAACACCATCCAGAAAAGTACCATAAACAGGAATGCCTTTCGCTTTGTCAAAAAAATCTGACAGTGTTACATAATGCAGACGCACTCGTGAAATTGCACCCATCGTTGCCTGAACGACCTTCGGATTATACGCATCAACGGTGCCTTCACCACATATAATATTTCTTACACCAAACCAATCAGCAATGCGGATTATTGTACCTAAATTACCTGGGTCTTGAACATTATCCAATGCAAGCGTCAATTTGCCACGCAATTCATCAAGCGAGAAATCCCATTCTGGAATTTCATAAACTGCCAAGACATCTGTTGGAGTCTTTAGCATCGACATTCTTTCCATTTGAACGTTCGTTACAACATCCGCATATTCAGATAATTCTCCCTTGTAATTTGGGGTAACAAACAAATGACGTAACTTAAAGTTTTTTATTATATCCGACACACATTTATGACCCTCTACAACAAAGCACTGTTCTTCTTGCCTAACTTTCTTTTTTTCAAGAGAATGTACCCATTTTACTAAGGTATTATTTACTTCTTTCATTCAATATGGAATTTTGTATAATTTTGAACAGTTTTAAATTTAAATCAAAATTAGTGCAATATTTTTGATTAGGCAAATCACCACAAAAAACAATAAACAATGTAATCAGTTTTCAAAACACTAATCTAATTTGATTGATAAAAATCGAGTACGTAATAGTCCGAATATATTTTATATAAAATATATCCAAGTTTTCGTTGTTCTTCCATTTGCTTTCTAAACGCAGGATCCCTAAGTTTTTCTTTATAAGATATCTTAGCGGAATAATCTTCGTTTTCAAATTCTGCTTCAATCGACTTATCGTATATCACTTCATAAAGTCCATAATCATTTGGATTAATATGGCAGCCGAAATTCGTATTCATATCGAATTTTTCATAATAGAACAATTGCGCATCGGTTTCATCTTTAAAGCCATATTCCTTTTCTATCAATTTATATATTGCCATACTCTCTCCAATATACTCTTTTCCACAAATATTTACAGTCAAATAAACTCGCTCAGAAATATCCCGCTTTTCAAAATTTGGAATTATAGCACTTTGATTACTCGTCACAACGGATTCAATGTATGGAACAAAAATACTGCCAGACATACAATCTGTTTTTACCACAATTCTATTGACATATAAAACATACAGCAAGTATCCTTCGGAATTGCGGGCAATATTTCCTTTAATAAATCCCGACTCATCAAAAAATTCAGAAAGCCCATAGTTCAAGTCTTTCTTAAAAATGTTTTTTATAGAATCATTTTCCAAAACTATTTTAAGACCATATTCTAATGGGTGCATCTTATTGCAATAAAAAGGCACATCTAATTCCCTATGGATATTTATCAGGGAATCACGTTTACCATAATTGTATAATCCATATTCATTTGCGACCAAACCATCTATCTCTTCATTTTGACTCATATACAAATGGTTATTTACCTTTACAGGAAAATAATTTGAGTCCATGCCTTTGTATTCACGCGGATTATTAAACAAATCAGCATTATCATTATTCAAGGCAGTTACGTTTCCAAAATATAGTAAACCAGATAGTAATAGTATAAATATTTTATAAACCATAATATATTAATTTTCAAATGGATTTTTTAATATTAATAAAGGCAATTCGCGATTACCTCTCGTTCTGCGAATTTTTCTTCCAGATAGAGACCTTGCTTTGTTTTCTACATAAATAGCCTTTATTTCGTACATTTTTGTTATATATCTTCCTGTCTTTTTATCTGTTACTTTACGAAAATCAGTTTTGCCTGCTGCATCCCATGCATGTCCCAATAATTCATGAGATAATCCCTCATAAGGACTAAATTCACCATAATTTCCATAAGTAAGATTGGGATTGTATCTCACAATCCCTCCAACTGGTTTGTGAAGTTTTTCCAAATCTAGTTCATCTACCTCGAAACTATTTAACCCATCACTTTGTTTGATTCTCTGAATTTCCTTAGACTCTTCCAAAAAAGAAATCCGTTCCGAAAAAAAATCATCTTCTTTTAATTTATTTAGATCTACCATAACACTCCATGCTAATGGATTATTTCCCTCGTAAAGTGTATTGTCTATATTATACAATTCTTGATTTTTATATATCACATAATCAATGTCTGAAATGTAGACTCTTATTTCTTTTCCGCTTGGGTCAACATATTTGAGCGGGTTGCCGGCGCAGTAGAGGTATGGGGACAGATGCGGATATTTGTCGGCGTATGGGGCATGCTGGTAGAAGTGCGGGATGGACAACTGCAACTGCCGTGCGTGGAAGTCGTAGTGGTTAACTTCTGCCAACATCCTGCAATTGCTTATGCGAATCCGACCTGTAACCTTTCCTAATCCGAAAATTCTATGTTGTCGAACAACTATCATCGGATTTTATAATTAAATATATTTCATTTAAATATCTTTTGCGACCTTCTCCCAATGCTTTTTCCAGCCTTCCAACTCGTATTTGCTATAAGAATAGACAAAATTGTCTTCCACAATATTTGTGTACAAGTAAAATTTTTTTCCTATCCTATCTTTTACTATTATCATCGGACATTCTTTTATCGTAAATACGAATGGCAGATTCTCACCATCATCGTAAAAGAGAAAGGGTTCTCCACATTGCTCGCTCTCTCGCTTGTTGAAATGACTGTAACCTTTGAGGTTATAGAGGCAATAATACTGCATGTCAACGCCTTCAATATTGACTGGATAGCAGATTTCTGACACGTCTATGTGCTTTGACAGTAGATCTATAAAGTTCTGTGACAAGAACAGTATTTTGGTCTTGTCGAAATATGAAATAACGTCTAATGACTTTTTGCCTGGTTTGATCTTGAACTTTATTTTTTTTAATAATTTTGTCGTTGCTTCATAAGTGAAATTATTTAACAACTCAACTTCTTCTGCTTTTGTCTGCAACTCCAGCATGCCAGTTTTTGCCTTACTGTCTAATAAATAGTAAATTATCATTTTACAATTGCTTTAATATACTGTTTAATATCTGTCAATGAATTGTCCTATTTTATTCCAATATTTGTTGTATGCATCGTATTCTTCCTTACTGAATTGAAAGCATTTCTCAAATATGATATTCTTTAGTTTGGCTTTTTCGATAGCGTTCTTGACTTCCTCATTAACAACAACTATATAAGTGTGTTCTAGTAAAAATATCGGAGGGATTTCTCTTTCTTCATAAATTATTTCAGGTTCATCGTTACGGAAATACTGTGAACGACAACGTTTAAATCTGTTAACAGAAGGTAAATTCTTAAGAACATAGTATTCGCCGTCATAATTGTCAATTTTCAAGGCTTGACATTTGTCCGACATGTCAATAAATTCTGATATGAGTCGGATAAATTTTTCTGAATAAAATTTATGATTCACGCATTCATAATAAAATATCAAATCAAATGCGCGCTTGCCTTTTTTTACTGTAAAGATGACGTCTTCCAAAAGTCTTTTGTTATTATCAGGATATAGAAAGTTTTCCACCTCAGCAAATGACTTGTTCGGCTTTAATTCAAAAGCCCCACTATAATATGATTTTGGTCTGATCCAATAATATGTTTTCATTTTCTTATTTTAATTTTCAGGTGTATCACCAGTGTAATTTCCAAATATCTCTTTTTCTTTTTCATTGCGAAAGTTAATTATATCTTCTTTCGTGTATGATTTGTTTGTGTCGAAAAATTTGTCCCACTCTTTTGTAAACTTCCAGGAATTCTGACGATGATTTTTCGCTTCTCGCCATACTACATGACCTGGTTCGTCAATATTTATACCAAGTTTCTCGAAATCCGGACGATGCTTTTGTGGCAATGTGTGATGGGCTTCAAAGCCATTTCCCTACTTCCCCGTTGCCTGCTGAAGCGCTTTCCTGTAATTGCTTTTATTGGCTTTTACTGTTTTTATACCCGTATCAATTACATTTTCACCAACTCTCGATGCCTTAATACCGGTACCGAAGCCTCCGGGAACGGCAGGAAAAGCCAATGCAATCATATCGCCGGCCATACCCAAAGCATCAATAGCCGCCTCTCCATATTTTCCTTGTGAAATGTTGTCAGAAAGGCTCTTTGCTCCCAAACTGATATTAAAAATATCCCATGCGGATTCAAGCCATTTTCCACTCGGGTCTATATATCTTAATGGGTTGCCAGCGCAGTAGAGGTAGGGTGACAGATGCGGATATTTGTCGGCGTATGGGTCCTGCTGGTAGAAGTGCGGGATGGGCAACTGCAATTGCCGTGCTTGGAAGTCGTAGTGGTTAATCCCCCCGATGCGGTCAAGTTCCTTGCCTCCAAACTTGTACGGCTGAACGCTTTTTGAAACACCGTCCATAAGCATTCCGTTGTCTATATTTGTTTCAAATATGTGCATAATAAGTATAATAATAGAGTATGATTATTGCTCTATAATAGATTTATATCCTGCATTGTTTATTATGTACCACTTAATTAAACTCTTAAAACCCATATATACTTCAAAACATTTTCCTTCTGAATAGGCATACTTTCCCATTGTAAATATCCATTCTTTTTGTTTTCCAGTCCTCATCTTTATCGTTAAAAAAGCGACACTATATATCTCTTCATTGTCATTACTTAATGACATTTGGTATACATATTTGGGTATCGAATCTATTTCTTGTGAATTGTTAAGCATCTTTATTAAGATATTAAACTCATTATAATCATATATTTCCACCAAATGTATTCTCCTGCCATACCGAACAACAGAATCCACCTTCTCCTTGGGAATCTTATCACTGTTATAAGAAAATGGTATATAACTTATTGTTACTCTTTCAACCGATTCCGGTTTAATGGCATTTTCCATATCTTTGTCTGCCAAAAAGACATGTGCATAACAGAAGTAACTTATTGAGACAAAGAGCAGTAATATTATAATTCTATTAAAATTTTTCATTTTGAATATCCTTTTTCGTAAAACCAAAAACATAAATCATATAGATACACATTGTTTCTATATCTCCAATTCTCGTAATCCACATAGAATCTTGATGCAAACATCTCGCAGGTTTTTCCTCCTTTAAAATATATTATATATTTCGTGTTTGTCGGTATCGGGTCATTTGTATCTCCTGCCATTAACTGCCTCAGACTTATGTTTGGCTTGCTGACAAGTAATCTAACGTCTTTAGGAAGTACTTTTACATATTCGGGCTTTAGGGGATTCAATGAATTTAGAATTTTAATAAAGAGAGTATAGTCTTCTTTTTTAGTCAATACAATTTTTGTATAAGTCGCAGCTTTATTAACTATTGATTTTTCAAATTCCACTCCGGCATTATAAATGGAATCAAAATGCTCCCTACTTACACAACTTTCAGGATTAGTCAAAAACCATTGAACTCTGCGTATTTCAACACTGTCAACCATATTTATATCAATTTGCGGATTTAACTTTCCGTATCCGAAAGCAAATCCTATATTCAAAAGTATCGTTAGCAATATAAATTTATTTGCCTGTTTTCTTTTTAAGTTTATCATAATCTATATTGGATTTATAGATATAGGTTCCTAATGTATCTGTTTCTCTAACCGGTTCTCCTAACATTTCCGCTGCTGGTTTTTCTACTCCAACAATATTTCTTTTCTCCTCCTTATTTGAATATCCTTCAAATTTTTCTTCTTTAACTCTATCTATATAAGAATCATAATCCTCTCTAATGGCATCCGCATGACCTAATTCATGTAGAATTATCAGTGCTGGTGAGATTTCCTTTTTATCTTCTTCTTTTCCGAACTGATAGACATGATCCAAACTGATACAGATATTGACTGTTTTACCATCTTTTGTCTCAACTGTATTTATTTCATAATTAGTACCATTTTGATTATTATAATCAATTATTATAAATGTTTTCTCCTTGTCATCTTGCAATCTTGCATAAATGTCTTTAAATGGCTGACCAATATAATTTCTAACTTCTCCCAATCTTTGATTGAAAACTATTCCATTATTATTGATAACAATCTTTCCGCTTGGGTCAACATATCTTAATGGGTTGCCAGCGCAGTAGAGGTATGGGGACAGGT